>DATJJB010000107.1:0-62058 GCA_035492655.1 Kutzneria sp.
CCGAACGTCTCCTCCCGCACCACGGTCATGTCGCGGCGGCAGTCCGCGAACACCGTCGGACGGTAGAAGAACCCTTGCCGCAGCTCGGGTTCGTCCGGCCGGCGGCCGCCGGCCAGCAGCTTCGCGCCCTCGGCGACCGCCGAGGCCACGTAGCGTTCGATCTTCTCCCGATGCTCGGCCGACACCAGCGGGCCACTCTGGCTGGCGTCGTCAAGGCCGCTGCCGATCCGGATTCGGTCGGCTCTGGCGGCGATCTCGGCCACGAACTCGTCATAGATGCTGTCCTGCACCAGCAATCGCGCCCCGGCCGAGCACACCTGGCCGGCGTGCAGGAAAACCGCGTTCAGCGCCTGGTCCTTGGCCGTGGTCAGATCGGCGTCGGCGAACACGATGTTCGGGTTCTTGCCGCCGAGCTCCAGCGCGACCTTCTTGACGTTGCCGGCGGCGGCCCGCATGATCCGCTGCCCGGTGGCCAGGCCGCCGGTGAAGGAGATCAGGTCGACATCGTCGCTTTCGGACAGTGCCGCGCCGACGGTCGCGCCCGCGCCCAGCACCAGGTTGACCACGCCGGCCGGGATGCCGGCCTCCTCGATCAGCCGGACCAGCGCGATCGTGGTCAGCGGCGTCACCTCGCTCGGCTTGACCACGATGGTGTTGCCGGCGGCCAGCGCCGGCGCGATCTTCCAGGACGCCTGCAGCAGCGGGTAGTTCCACGGCGTGATCAGCGCGCACACGCCGACCGGCTCGTAGACGATCCTGCTCTGCGCGTTCGGGATGCCGGTGTCCACGACCCGGCCCGGGTGCTTGTCGGCCAGGTCGGCGTAGTAGCGGAAGACCCGGACCACGTCGTCGACGTCGGCGATGCTCTCGCCGAGCGTCTTGCCGGTGTCCAGGGTCTCCGTTCTGGCGATCTCGTCCCGGTCGCGCAGCAGCAGGTCGGCAACGGCGTTGAGCAACGAGCCCCGTTCGGCCGCCGGCGTCCGAGGCCACGGGCCCGCATCGAAAGCGGATCTCGCCGCGCTGACCGCGAGCAAAGCGTCATTCGCGTCGGCCTCGGCGACCGTGGTGAGCACGCTGCCGTCGAACGGGTTGATCACCGGACGGGTGTCGCTCGCACCCGTCCAGCGCCCGCCGATGAACAGTTCCGCCACGCCGAACCCCCGATCGGGTTGTTGCTGATTACGCAACTCCACGCTGAATTCGCAACAGCATCGACGGTGCCCGGCGGCTCGTCAAGGGGCCAGCACCGGCCGGGCCAGCTGCCGGCGCCACCGGGTGAACAGCTTCGGCTGGTTCATGCCGAGCACCCCGACCAGCACATCACCACGTTCGTAGACCGCCAGGAAGCTGCGGCGGTCGGTGTCGCCCTCGATCACCCGTACGGTGTCGCCCTCGCGGCGATGCCCGGCGAACTGGATCCGCACTCCATAGTGGTCCGACCAGAAATACGGCGCGGAGAGGTGCGGTCGCGGCGAACCCAGCAGGGTCGCGGCCGCGGTCACCGGCTGCTCCAACGCGTTCGTCCAGTGCTCGGCGCGATGCCGTTCGTGCAGGTGGACGCTGTACGACGCGGCCACGTCGCCGACCGCCACCACCTCAGGCAGGTGCGTCGCGCAGGCCGCGTCGGTGACGACCCCGTTGGCCAGCTCCAGCCCCGAACCGGCCAGCCACTCGATGTTCGGCGCTGCCCCGATGCCGACCACCACCACCTCGGCCGGGATCTGCCGACCGTCGGCCAGCTCGACGCTGCGCACCCGGTTGGCGCCGAGGATGCGTTTGACCTGGGCGCCCGTGATCAGGCGGACACCGTGGTCGGCGTGCAGGCCGGCGCAGACCGTGCCGACCTCCTTGCCCAGCTGACGCAGCAACGGCAGCGGCTCGGCCTCGATGACCGTCACATCAGCGCCGAGATAACGGGCCGTCGAGGCCACTTCGGCACCGATGAACCCGGCGCCGACCACGACCAGTCGCACGCCCGGCACCAGCTCGCTGCGCAGGCGGATGGCGTCGTCGAGCGTGCGCAGGACGTGGACGCCGTTGACACCTTCGGTCCCCGGCAGCCAGCGGGCGCGGGCGCCGGTCGCGATGACCACGCCGTCGCAGCGCAGCGTCTGGCCGTTCGACAGCTGGAGGGAACGGTCGCGCGGGTGCAGGCTCAGCGCCCGCGTGCCGAGCCGGAAGTCCAGGTCCAGATCGTCGTCATCGGGTGTGCGCAGGCCGATGTCGGCGGTCTTGCCGGCCAGGAACTCCTTGGACAGCGGCGGCCGGTCGTACGGCCGGTGCGGCTCGTCGCCCACGATGACCAGGCGGCCGTCGAAACCCTGCTGGCGCAGGGCGCGGGCGGTGGACAGGCCGGCAAGGGACGCGCCGACCACGGCTGCCGTGCGCATCAGCAGGCCACTTCGCTGTAGGCCACGCGGATGACGCCGTCCTCGACCACCACCGGGTAGGTGCGGATCGGCTTCGTCGCCGGCGGGCCGCTGGGTTGGCCGGTGCGCAGGTCGAAACAGGAGGCGTGCAACGGGCACTCCACCGTGCAGCCCTCCAGCCAGCCGTCGGCCAGCGAGGCGTCCTGGTGCGTGCAGGTGTCGTCGACCGCATACAGTTCGCCGTCCTCCGTATGGAAGACGGCGATGGGCGGGTCGACGGTGGCCACTCTGACCGCCTCCCCCGCGGGCAGATCGCCGACTCTGCACACCTCGATCACTTCGGCCTCCGGTTGCGTATAGCACAACTCGTCGTGCTGCACGCAACAGAGTGAGCACCGGGCGATGCGCCGTCAAGGCTCCATCCGCTCGACTACAGTGCGTGCATGGCTTCAAGCGAGGGGTCGGCCGCACTCGTGCAGTCGGTCGACCGCGCGGTGTCCGTCCTGGAATTCCTGGCCCTGCACGGCGAGATGGGCATTACCGAACTGGCCGCCGAGCTGGGGGTGCACAAGTCCACCGCGTTCCGGCTGGTGTCCGTGCTGGACTCCAGGGGGCTGGTCGAGCAGGCCGGCGACCGCGGCAAGTACCGGCTCGGCTTCGGCATCGTCCGGCTGGCCGGGGCCACCGCCGCGCAGATGGACCTGTCCCGGGAGGCCCGGCCGGTGTGCGAACGGCTGGCCGCGCAGGTCGGCGAGACCGTCAACGTGGCGATTCTGGACGGCGGCTACGCCATCAACGTCAGCCAGGTCCGGGGCAGCGCCACCGTCGCCACCATCAACTGGGTCGGGCAGCGCACTCCCCTGCACGCCACCTCCAGCGGCAAGGTCCTGCTGGCCAACCTGCCCGCCACCGACCAGGAGGAGCTGCTGGCCCGGCCGCTGACCATGTACACGCCGCGCACCATCATCGACGCCGGCCTGCTGCGGGCCGAGCTCGACGCCGCCCTGGCCGCCGGCTGGGCCAGCACCGCCGACGAGCTGGAGATCGGTCTCAACGCCGTCGCCGTGCCCATCCGCGGCATGGACGGCAACGTCGTCGCGTCGTTGAGCGTCTCGGGGCCCTCCTACCGGCTGACCACCGACCGCTTCGCCGAGGTCGCCCGGTTGGCCGCCGACGGCGCGAAGGAGATCAGCCACCGCATCGGCCACACCGGCTGAGCCCCTCCGCTGCAACTGAGCCCCGTCCGATGCAGGGAAGGACGCCTTACCTGCGTCCAATGCAGGTAAGGCGTCCTTCCCTGCATCACTGGCGCGGGGAGTCAGCCGAGTTCGCGGGACGTGCGGGGGTTGGGCGAGAACCACAGGCCGTGTCCGATGCTTCGCATCAGGGGCTTGCCGGCGGCGTCCGGCAGGGTCGGCACGATCGCGACCGGACAGGTGGCGGTGTGGAGCAGCTTCCGGCTCACCGGGCCGAGCGTGCTGGCCGAACCCGCCCGCCGTTCCCGCGAGCCGACCACCACGACCGAGCCCCTTCTCGACAGCCACTCGAGGTCTTCGGCCACCGCGCCGCTGGGCAGCAGACGACTGGTCACCGCGACTTCCGGGAACTCCGCCACGAAGTCGGCCAGCAACGTGTCCAGGCGCAGCTGGAGTTCGATCTCCAGGTGCTCGCGGGACGCCGACCAGGCCGGCGGCTGCCAGCAGTGCACGGCCTCCAGTCGTCGTCCGGTGCGTGCGGCGAAGTCGAAGGCGAACGCCAACGGCCGGAGCATCAGGACACCGTTGGACACGCCGACCACCACCGGCCCGTCGGGGTCGCTCGGGCCGACCGGAGGCGGCACGGTCACCACCGGGCAGGCGGCGTGGTCGACGACCGATCCCACGAACGAGCCGCCCGCCGCCCGCATCAGCCGGTTCCGGTCGCGGCTGCCGATCACCAGGAAGTCCGCCGAGGTCGACTCGGCGGCCAGCATGCGCAGCACACCGTCATCGACGAGCTGGTGGGAGATCGCGAGATTCGGGTGCGTGAAGCGCACCTGCTCGACGGCGAGCGCGAGCGTCGCGGGCGCGTCGTCCACGGAGAGGTAGAAGCCCGCTGGCCCCTCCAGCGCGGGGTGCCCGCGCGCTTGCCGGTGCGCGTGCACCAGCCGCAGGGCCGCGCCTCGACGGGCGGCCTCGTCGGCGGCCCAGTCGACGACGTAGAAGTGCTCTCGCCGCGACGAGACTCCTACGGTGATGGAGTCATGCGTTCCCTGCTCGGCCATCACGTCCTCCAGCTCCTGCCCTTGCCAAGGGTCCGCATCCGGACGGCCCGTCCACACGGGCGAAGGTCCCGCGGCCGGGGGCCGATCGCCCCGTTGTGGGTGTTGTGGAGAGCGCAACAGTGCGCTTAATCTGCAACAGGCTCCGTGGAGGTGGGCATGTCCGAGCACCCCGACCGGCTGTGGCGGAATCCCGAACCCAGGTCCGGTTACGACGTCGTCATCGTCGGCGGCGGCGGACACGGCCTGGCCACCGCGTACTACCTGGCCGCCAACCACGGCATCCGCAACGTCGCGGTGCTGGAGAAGGGCTGGCTGGCCGGCGGGAACATGGCCCGCAACACCACGATCATCCGCTCGAACTACCTCTGGGACGAGAGCGCGGCGATCTACGAACACGCCCTCAAGCTGTGGGAGGGCCTGTCGGCCGAGCTGGACTACGACATCCTGTTCAGCCAGCGCGGCGTGCTGAACCTGGCCCACACGCTGCAAGACGTGCGAGAAGGCACGCGGCGGGTGAACGCCAACCGCCTCAACGGGGTGGACGCGGAGTGGCTGGACCCGGACGGGGTCCGCGAGTTCTGCCCGATCGTCAACACCTCGCCGGACGTGCGCTACCCGGTGTTGGGGGCGACGCTGCAACCGCGGGCCGGTATCGCCAAGCACGACCACGTGGCCTGGGCGTTCGCCCGCAAGGCGGACGAGCTCGGCGTCGACCTGGTCCAGGGTTGCGAAGTCACCGGTTTTCTCAAGAGCGGCAACAAGGTTGTCGGCGTGGAGACCAACCTCGGGCCGATCCACGCCGGCCGGGTCGGACTGGCGGCGGCGGGGCACAGCAGTGTGTTGGCCGGCCTGGCGGGTTTCCGGCTGCCGGTGCAGAGCCATCCGTTGCAGGCCTTGGTGTCGGAGCTGCTGGAGCCGGTGCATCCCTGCGTGGTGATGTCCAACCACGTGCACGTCTACGTCAGCCAGGCGCACAAGGGCGAACTGGTGATGGGTGCGGGCATCGACCCGTACAACTCCTATACGCAGCGCGGTTCCGTGCACGTGATCGAGCAGCAGATGGCGGCGGCACTGGAGCTGTTCCCGCTGTTCGCCCGGGCCCACGTGCTGCGGACGTGGGGCGGCATCGTCGACGTGACGCCGGACGCGTCGCCGATCATCGGACCGACGCCGGTGGACGAGCTGTTCGTCAACTGTGGTTGGGGCACCGGCGGTTTCAAGGCGACGCCGGCCTCCGGCTGGACGTACGCGCACACGCTGGCCACCGGGAAGGCGCACGCTTTGAACGAACCGTTCGCCCTCGAACGATTCACCACCGGCGCGCTGATCGACGAGCACGGCGCGGCGGCCGTCGCACACTAGAGGGAGGTACCGATGTTGCTCATCCCGTGCCCCTGGTGCGGCGACCGCGACGAGACGGAGTTCCACTACGGCGGCCAGGCCGGCGTGCCGTACCCGGCGCGGCCGGCGGATCTGTCCGATGAGGACTGGGGCGAATACCTGTTCGTACGGGACAATCCCAAGGGCCCGTTCGCCGAGCGCTGGTCGCACTCGGCCGGCTGCCGGCGCTGGTTCACCATCACCCGCAACACGGCGACGAACGAGATCGTGCGATGAGACTCCCCGAAGGCGGTCGCATCGACCGCACGAAGCCGTTGCGCTTCACCGTGGACGACATCGAGTACACCGGCTGCGTCGGCGACACGCTGGCCTCGGCGATGATCGCCAACGGGCTGCTGGAGGTCGCGCCGAGCGCGTACCTCGGCCGGCCGCGCGGGATCTTCGCCGCCGGCGTGGACGAGCCGAATGCGTTGGTGCAGCTGGCTGATCCGATGCAGCTGGCCACGACCACCGAGCTGGTAGACGGCCTTGAGGCCACCCTGCTGTCGGGCAAGGGAAGACTGACCGGCCAGCCCGATCCGGCCCGTTATGACAAGCGGAACGCGCATTGTGACGTGCTGGTGGTCGGCGGCGGCCCGGCCGGCGTCGCGGCGGCGTTGGCCGCCGGGCGGACCGGGGCCCGGGTGATCCTCGCCGACGAACAGCGCGAGCTGGGCGGCGGACTGCTGACGGAGAACCGGCTGCTGGACTGGCTGGCCGACGCCGTCGAAGAACTCGACAGCCTGCCGGAGACTCGTATTCTCACCGGCACCACGGCGTTCGGCTACTACGACCAGAATTTCGTTGCCCTGGCGGAGAAACACCGCCTGTGGCATGTTCGCGCCAAGCGGGTCGTGCTGGCCACGGGCGCGCACGAGCGGCCGCTGGTGTTCGTCGACAACGACCTGCCGGGCATCATGCTGTCTTCAGCGGTTCGCCAGTACACCAACCGGTACGCGGCCCTGCCGGGCGAGAACATCGTGGTGGCCACGACGAACGACGCCGCCTACGGCACGGCCTTCGACCTGGCAACCCGAGTCTCGACCATTGTGGACAGTCGTCCGGAACCGCCGGCGGAGCTGGTGCGGCGGGCCCGAGAGCTGGGTATCGAGGTGCTCGCCGGTTCGATCGTCCAGCAGGCGCTGGGCACGCGGCGGATCGGCGGCGTCCGGGTCGGCGACCGAGTGATCCCGTGCGACCTGCTCGCGGTGTCCGGCGGCTGGAATCCGGCCGTGCACCTGTTCTCCCAGTCCCAGGGCCGGACCCGGTACGACGAGCGGGTCGCCGCGTTCGTGCCGGACAAGTCCGTGCAGGCGCAACACATCGTGGGTGCCGCGAATGCCGTCTACGACCTCGCCGGCTGCCTGGACGAAGGCTTCCGTGCCGGTCTGGACGCGGCCCGGCTGACCGGCTTCGACGGCGTCCCGCCACAAACCCCCTATACGGCGCAGGAAACCATCACGCCGCCATCCCCGGTGTGGTTCGTCGACGGGCCCGAGGACCGGCAGTTCGTTGACCTGCAACGGGATGCGACGGTGGCCGACGTGCGGCGAGCCACCGGCGCGGGCATGCGGTCGGTGGAGCACGTGAAGCGGTACACGACCATCGGCACCGCGCACGACCAGGGCAAGACCTCCGGCTTCGCGGCGATCGGCGTCATCGCCCAGCTGCTCGGGGCCGACGGCCCACAAGGGACAACTACGTACCGACCGCCTTACACGCCGGTGTCGTTCGCGCTGCTGGCCGGCCGGGATCGGGGCGAGCTGCACGATCCCGTGCGCATCACGCCGATGCACGACTGGCATGTCCGCAACGGCGCGGTGTTCGAGAACGTCGGCCAGTGGAAGCGGCCCTGGTACTACCCGCTGCCGGGCGAGGACATGAAGGCGGCCGTGCTGCGCGAGTGCCGGGCCGCCCGCACCAGCGTGGGAGTGATGGACGCGTCCACCCTCGGCAAGATCGACATCCAGGGGCCGGACGCCGGCGAGTTCCTCAATCGCATGTACACCAACGCGTTCGCCAAGCTCAAGGTCGGCCACTGCCGGTACGGCCTGCTGTGCAAGGCCGACGGCATGGTGTTCGACGACGGTGTGGTCATGCGCGTCGCGGAGAACCGTTTCCTCGCCACGACGACGACCGGCAACGCGGCCGCGGTGCTGGACTGGTTCGAGGAGTGGGCGCAGACGGAGTGGCCGGACCTCAAGGTGTGGTTCACCTCCGTCACCGAGCAGTGGGCCACCGTCGCGGTGGTCGGCCCGCAGGCCCGCACGGTGCTCAGCATCGTCGCGCCGGACGTGGACTGCTCGGCCGAGTCGTTCGAGTTCATGACCTTCCGCGACGCCGCGCTGGCCGACGGCACGCCGGCGCGGATCGCCCGGGTGTCGTTCTCCGGCGAGCTGGCGTTCGAGATCAACGTCGACGGCCGGCACGGCGCCAAGGTGTGGAATGCCGTGCTGGCAACGGGTCTGCCCACGCCGTACGGCACCGAGACGATGCACGTGCTGCGGGCCGAGAAGGGGTACGTGATCGTCGGCCAGGACACCGACGGCACCGTGACGCCGCAGGACCTCGGCATGGAGTGGATCGTGTCGCCGCGCAAGGACTTCGTCGGCAAACGCTCGTACCAACGGCCCGACGCCGCCCGCCCGGACCGCAAGCAGCTCGTCGGCCTGCTGCCGGTCGACCCCGACGACCTGCTGCCCGAGGGCGCGCAGCTGATCACCCCGGACACGCCGCTCACGCCACCGGTGCCGATGCTCGGGCACGTGACGTCGAGTTACCACAGCGCCGCGCTGGAGCGGACCTTCGCGCTGGCGTTGGTGAAGGGCGGCCGGCAGCTGATCGGGCGGACGGTGCTGGCGCCGCTGCGCGACCGGACCATCGCCGCCACGGTCACCGAGCCGATCTTCTACGACCCGGAGGGGACACGGCGAGATGGCTGAGCTGCGCGAGATCACCGTGGCCAACCAGGTCGACCTGCGGGTCGACCCCGTCGACCCGGCGGCCACCCGCATCGGCGACCTGCTCGGCACGCCGCTGCCGGTGGTGCCCAACACCGGGTCCGAGGCCGTGCTGTGGCTGGGACCCGACCAGTGGCTGGTGTTCGGCGCGTCCGAGGCCGAGCTGCGGGCCGCGCTGGGCGACACCGCCGGCTCGGTCGTCGACGTCTCGGCCAACCGGACCGTCTACGAGCTCTCCGGGCCTGACGCGCGGGAGGTGCTGGAGCAGGGCTGCGCCATCGACCTGCACCCCCGCGCGTTCGGGCCGGGCCGCTGCGCGCAGACCATGGTGGCCCGCGCCAACGTGGTGCTGCACCAGGTCGACAACGCGCCGACGTACCGTCTCCTGGTGCGGCCCTCGTTCGCCGGCTACCTCACATCGTGGCTTCGGGATGCCCTGTCGGCTGTGGGCTGACCGCGAGGTCGTCCGGCAGCTGCGACATCTCCCAGAGCGGCAGGTGGAAGCTCTCCTTGCGGATCCGCAGGTCGTGGTAGAGCAGCGTGCTCACGCCGATGGTGAACGGCTGCGTGATCGCCGCCGCAGCCGCCGACAGGACCACGCTCAGCACGATCACCGTCGGCGAGAACACCGACTCGAGCATCGCGCCCGGGTTGGGCTGGACGCCGGCTCGGGCGTTCGCCATCATGCTCGGGAACTGGGCGAACTGGGAGAAGCTCACCGGCAGCTGGGCCAGGTAGTTCACGATGCCGCCCATCAGGTAGACGAGCAGCAGGATGCCGAACACCCGCCACCAGTTGCCGGCCACCAGCCAGCGGGACCGGCGCATCGCGGTCAGCACCGGTGCCGGCTCCAGGATCAGCGCCGGCGTGGCCATCACGTAGGAGATCCACAGGTAGGTGGCGACAACCCCACCGGCCAGCAGCAGCAGGATGCCGAGCAGCGCCAGCCCGGCTTTCTGGGTGGCGATGGCCAGGACCACCATCAGCCCGGACGGCACGAGCAAACAGGCGAACACGATCAGCCCGACCAGCAGCGTGAGCCCGAACAGCGGCAGCATGCGGGGCGCGGCCTTGCGCAGCGCCTGGCCGATCGTGGTGGTCCGGCCCAGCACCGCGCGGCTCACCACGACCGTGACGACGGTCGAGGTGACCAGCCCCGCCGCGACCGTCAGCACTATCCCCAGCAGGTAGGCCAGGAGGAAGCTGCCGAGCAACGCCAGCACCTTGTCGGGGTTCGGCCGGCCTCCGGAGCTGAGGTCGGCCAGGTTCGAGAACAGGACGAACATCGGCACCATGAACGTGGCCACGGAGATCAGCGAGGCCACGAACGGCAGCAGGATGGCCGGCTGCCAGTTCCGGAACATGGCCCGGAACGAGCCGGTGATCATGGCCCCGACGTCCAGCGGGCGCAGCGGGATCACGCCCGGCTGGGGCGCCTCGTGGTAGGGCGGCAGCGGGGGCTGGGCCTGCGGCTGCGGGTAGTGGATGTACTGCTCCGGATTGTCCGTCATGTCTCCCCCTGGGGTACTGCCGCACATGGTGTCACGCCGGTACCACTACGATGGCCGAAACCCCTGTTGATCAGGCCGTTCGGCCGCTTCGGTTAGCCCGATCGAGGCACATCCGGCGGGACTCGTGGCCGCGCACCGTACCCGGATCACCCACCGTGACCTGCGAAAACTCCCCTATCGGGCGAGAATCGCGAACTTATCCGCGCCGGAGACTCCGCACCGGGCCCGTCTGGTGGCATGATGTCCCGTGAGACCGGGGCTTTTCGTTGTGATGGCCTGGCTCGGCTTACAGGGAGTTAGTGGTATGGCGCAGGGCAATGTGAAGTGGTTCAACAGCGAAAAGGGCTTCGGGTTCATCGCGCAGGACGGTGGCGGTCCCGACGTCTTCGTGCACTACTCGGAGATCCAGGGTAACGGCTTCAAGACCCTGGACGAGGGGCAGCGCGTGGAGTTCGAGATCGGCCAGGGCCAGACGGGCCCGCAGGCCCAGAGCGTCCGCGCCATCTGAGCAGCCGAACGGAAGGGCCCCGCACCTGATGGTGCGGGGCCCTTCTGTGCGTCCTGGCTACTTCTTGGCGTCGTAGGCGGCCTGACTGACGGTCACTTCCAGCATGTTGCCCTCGACGAACTCGATGAGCTCGAACAGCCGCTTCGCGGTCGCCTCGCCCAGCGGCGTGAGGCTGTAGTCCACCCGCGGCGGGATGGTGGCCTGCGCGTCGCGGTGCACGAAACCGTCCCGCTCCAACGCCTGCAGGGTCTGGGCGAGCATCTTCTCGCTGACCCCGTCCACGCGCCGGCGCAGCGCGTTGAACCGCATGGTGCCGTCGCGCAGCGCGGCCAGCGCCAGGATGCCCCACCGCCCGGTGACGTGCTCCAGCGTGGCCCGCGAGGTGCAGTTCCGGGCGAACACGTCGAACAGGACGCGGCCGTGCTCCTCGAAGTCGGACTCGCTCATACCACCCAGGGTAGCTCACGCACAGCACAACCCTGAAGTTTGCGCTTTCTAAAAGTTAGTGCAATCCTCGTGACGGTACGCACCTGATCGAAGGAGCACGTCAGATGATCGTCGTGACCGGCGCCACCGGCGCCCTCGGCCGTCTTGTCCTCGCCGGCCTGAACCCCGCCGACACGGTCGGCCTGGTCCGCGACCCGGCCAAGGCCGCCGACCTCGGCGTGCCCGTGCGGGTCGGCAGCTACGACGACCCGGCCAGCCTGCGTGGCGCGTTCGACGGCGCCGACAAGGTGCTGTTCATCTCCGGCAGCGAGGTCGGCAAGCGCGTCGACCAGCACCGCGCCGTGATCGACGCGGCCAAGGCGGCCGGTGTGCCGCACCTCGTCTACACCAGCCTGCTGCACGCCGACAGCAGCCCGCTCGGCCTGGCCCCCGAGCACAAGGCCACCGAGGAGCTGATCCGCGCGGCCGGCATCCCGTTCACCTTCCTGCGCAACAGCTGGTACACCGAGATGTACGCGCCGACCTTCCAGCAGGCCGCCGCCACCGGGTCGTTCATCGGCAGCGCCGGCGCCGGCCGGGTCGGCAGCGCCGCCCGCGCCGACTACGCCGAGGCCGCCGTCGCGGTGCTGCGCGGCACCGGCCACGAGAACAAGGTGTACGAGCTGGCCGGCGACACCCCCTGGAGCTACGCCGACCTGGCCGCCGCGGTGACCGAGGTGACCGGCAAGGCCGTGTCGTACCAGGACCTGCCCTCGGCCGAGCACCACGCCGCGCTGACCGCGGCCGGCCTGGACCCGCACGTGGTCGACCTGCTCGTCGATGTGGACGGCAAGCTGGCCGGCGGGGCGCTCGTCGACGGTTCCGGCGACCTGTCGCGGCTGATCGGGCACCCGACCACGTCGCTGCGGTCCTCGATCGAGGCCGTGCTCGGCCGGTAACCGAGTGGTTCTCGGGCAGACTGCCGGTATGGAATCACTGACGATCACGCTCGGCGAGCACGTCTTCGACGCGCTCGCCGCCGGTCCGGCGGACGGCGACCTCGTGCTGCTGCTCCACGGCTACCCCGAGTTCGCCGACTGCTGGACCGAGGAGCTGGCCGCGCTGGGCGCGGCCGGCTACCGGGCGGTGGCCGTCGACCAGCGCGGCTACTCCCCCGGCGCGCGGCCAACGTCCATTTCGGACTACGCCGTCGACAACCTGGTGGCCGACGCCCTCGGCTTCGCCGACGCTGTATTGAGCGAACGAGGGCGAGCCGGCCGGTTCCACCTGGTCACCCACGACTGGGGCGGCATCGTCGGCTGGGCGCTCGCCGGCGCGCACTCCGACCGGCTCAAGTCGTTCACCGTGCTCGCCACGCCGCACCCGCAGGCCCTGCACGCCGCCATCGCGTCCGACGAGGACCAGTTCAACCGGGTCAACTACGTCCGGTTCTTCCGGGCCCAGGTCGGCGGGGCCGAGCAGGGCCTGCTGGCCGACGACGCCGCCCGCCTTCGGGGCGCCTACGGCGGCCGTATCTCGGCCGAACTGGTGGAGAGCAACGTCAAGCGCTTCTCCGAGCCCGGGACGTTGACCGCCGCGCTCAGCTGGTACCGCGCCGTGGCGACCGATGACCTCAACATCCCGTGCGGCCGGGTCTCCGCCCCCACGCTGTACATCTGGGGCAGTGAGGACGTCGCCCTCGGCCGGCTCGCCGCCGAGTCCACCAAGGACTGGGTCGACGGGCCGTACCAGTTCGTCGAGCTTCCCGGGGCCAGCCACTGGCTGCCCGAGGAATCGGCCGACAAGGTGATTCCGCTGCTGCTGGAACACCTGGCCGCCCATCGGGGTTGATCACATTGCGGCGGCGGGAATCTGGGCCCGCCGCCGCTCAGCCCTTTTTGCCACATGCGCTTCCTATGTGGCACCATGGCGCACATGGGAAGCGCATGTGGCAAAAGAGCGGGGTTGGCGGGGCGGGAGGGGTTAGGCTCGGCGGGGAGCCGGTCAGCCGCGGCGGCGGGGTTTGCCCTTGCCGCCGGTGCTCTTGGGGTTGCGCCGCTGGTTCGCGACCGGCTTGCGAGGCTCGGGCTTCCGCTTGGGGGCGGCCTTGACCGGCTCCGGCTGACTGCCACGGCTGCTGTTCACGGTGCGACCCCGCACGATGCCGATGAACTGTTCCATCAGCTCGCTGGTCTCACCCTCCAACCAGGACAGCGCGACCTGGGACGCCGGCGCCTCGGGGAGAGGCCGGTAGGTCAGGCCCTTGCGGTGGTGCAGGCGGGCCAGCGACTGGGGCACGACCAGCAGCCCGACGCCGGCCTCGACCAGTTCGACGGCGTCCTCGGTGGTGGCGGGACGTTCGACAGCGGGCTTGCCGGGCAGCGGTGACGTCCACTCGAGAACGTCGTCGACCGGATGGAAGAAGACCTCGTCGGCCAGGTCGACGGCAGTCACCGAGTCGGCGGCGGCGAGGAAATGGTCCTTGGGCACGACGACGACCGTGGCCTCGGTGTACAGCGGAATGGCGTGCAGGCCGGTGCGGTCGAAGGGCAGCCGGAGCAGCACCGCATCGGCGTCGCCAGCCCGCACGGCGGCGGCAGCCGAGGCAGCGGTCACCCGAACGAGGGTGAGCGGCACGGCCGGCAGCCGCTCCTGCCAGGTGCGCACCCACTTGGCGGGAGTGACCCCGGGCACGTAGGCGAGCCGGAACGAGGCAGGTGCAGTCACGGGCAAGAGGTTACCGGCCACTACCCTGTGCCCATGACGTCGCACAAGACCCCCCAGACGATGAAGCCGGCGACGGCGGCCAAGAAGCTGGGCGTGTACCTGGAGGCCACGCCCGCGGAGTTCCAGGACGGGGTCGTGTCGCGCGACGAGCTGAACGAGCTCCAGGCCAACCCGCCGCAGTGGCTGAGCGACCTGCGCCGCAACGGACCGCACCCGCGCCAGGTGGTGGCCACCAAGCTCGGCGTGTCGATCGGCGGCCTGGCCCGCGGCGGCGTGACGGAGGCGCTGACCACCGAGCAGATCGAGGCGCTCAAGACCGAGAACCCGGACTGGCTGGCCCACGAGCGCGAGGTGCAGGCCGGCTTCCGCGACGAGCAGCAGCGCCTCAAGGAACGCGACGCCAAGCCGGCGCCGAAGCCCGCCGCCAAGGCAGCGAAGCCCGGCAAGGCGCGCCGCTAGGCGCTCACCCCGGACAGGATGGCAGCTCCCGCAAGTCGGTCTTGCTGTCGGGCCGCACCGGCAGCGCGATCGGCACGCCGGCTCATTCAGCCCTCGACCACGTCGAACAGGGGATCCACGCGGTAAGTCACGGGCTGGGTCAGGGACACGGCGGTGGTGCTGCGCAGCACGCCGGGGCAGGCCAGCACGGCGGCGACGACCTGGTGCAGGTGCTGGTTGTCGCGGGCGACGACGCGAACGAGCAGGTCGCCGGCGCCGGCGATGCCGTGAGCCTCCAGCACGTAGGGCACGGTCTTGAGGCCGGCGACGGCCTCGTTGAAGCGGCCCTGAGCGACCTCCAACGTGACGAAGGCGGTGACCTCGAGGCCCATGGCCTTGAGGTCGACGCCGCGTCCGCGATCGCCGACGACGTCGCGTTCCAGACGCTGGACGCGGGCATGGGCGGTGTTGCGGGCGACGCCGAGCAGGGTGGCGAGCTCGGTGATGCCGGCCCGGGGCCGTCGCACCAGCTCACGCAGTATGCGCAGGTCCAGTGTGTCGAGAGTCACCGTTCTGCTCACTCCCTCCGCCGTTACGCCATCCGTACTGAGCATATCGCTCAATCGGACGACCCTCATGTTGCGCATTAGCCCTGGTAGGACGTGCAATCTAGGTCAACCTGCGCAGGCTATAGGAGGGTCGCAGTGTCCGATCGGCAGCTGCTCAACGGTGTGCACGCGCTGGCCCGGCTCCTCGTCGACCAGAGCGAGGCCGATCGCGCCCGCGGCTGGCACACGGCCGGCCTGGTCTCGGGATACCGCGGCTCCCCGCTGGCGGGGCTCGACCAGCTCCTGCAGAAGCAGGAGAAGCTGCTCACCGAGCACGACATCCGGTTCGTGCCCGGCGTGAACGAGGAGCTCGCGGCGACCGTCGTGTACGGCTCGCAGCTGAGCACGCAGCTGCCGGATCCGAGCTTCGAGGGCGTCTTCGGCCTCTGGTACGGCAAGGCCCCGGGCGTGGACCGCTCCTCGGACGCCTTCAAGCACGCCAACTGGATGGGCACGACGCCCAAGGGCGGCGTGCTGGCCGTGGCCGGCGACGACCCGGCGGCCAAGTCGTCGACGCTGCCGTCGAACTCGGCGATGGCGCTGGCCGAGTCCATGATGCCGGTGCTGGCCCCGGCTTCCGTGGCCGACGTGCTGCGGCTGGGCCGGCTGGGCATCGAGATGTCCCGCTACGCCGGCACCTGGGTCGGTCTGACCATCCTGACCAGCATCGCCGACGCCACCGAGGTGGTGGACGTGGCCTCGCCGGTTGACGTCGTGATCCCGGAGTTCAGCTGGCGGGGCCGCCCGTGGCAGCCGACCCACCGGCCGGGCGTGGACATCCCGGCGGCGATCGAGATGGAACGCGAAGTGCTGGATGGCCGGCTGGCCGCGGCCACGGCGTTCGCGCGGGCCAACGGGATCAACACGATCGAAGGCGCGACCGAGGGCGCGAAGATCGGCTTCATCGGCGTCGGCCGGTCCTATGTGGAGCTTCGGGAAGCGTTGCACCGACTGGGGATCGACGAGCAGATCCACCGCGTGCGGATGCTGCGACTTGGCCTGGTGCACCCGCTGGACCAGGAGACGGTCCGCGAGTTCGCCGAGGGCCTGGACGAGATCGTGGTGGTGGAGGACAAGCGCGCCTTCGTGGAGCCGATGGTCCGCGACGCCCTGTACGACCTGCCGACCCGGCCGCGCGTGCGGGGCAAGGACATCATCCCGGTCAACGGCGAGCTCGACGCCGACCGGATCGCGTTGTCGCTGACCAAGCCGCTGACCGAACGGTTCGGCCAGGACGCGGTGCATCCGTTGCCGCGCAAGCGTCCGATGCTGACGCTGACGGCGGTCAGCCGCACGCCGTTCTTCTGCTCGGGCTGCCCGCACAACCGGTCAACGGTGGTGCCGGAGGGCTCGCTGGCCTCGGCCGGCATCGGCTGCCACGCGATGACCACGTTCATGGACCGCAGCCTCGGCATGACGCAGATGGGCGGCGAGGGCGCGACCTGGGTCGGCGCGGCCCCGTTCAGCGGCACCGGTCACATGTTCCAGAACCTGGGCGACGGCACGTTCTTCCACTCCGGCAGCCTGGCCATCCGGCAGGCGGTGTCGGCCGGCACGGACATCACGTTCAAGCTGCTCTACAACAGCGCGGTGGCGATGACCGGCGGCCAGGACGCCGAGGGCGCGATCGACCCGATCGGCGTCACCCACCTGCTGCACGCCGAAGGCGTGACGAAAATCGTTGTGGTGACGGACAATCCGCGCAAGTACCGGCGGGGCACGCCGTGGGCCGCCGGCGTGACGGTCAGGCATCGTGACGATCTCGATGACGTACAACGCGAACTTCGCACGGTCAAGGGCACGACCGTTCTCCTGTACGACCAGGCGTGTGCGGCGGAGACGCGCCGTAAGCGCAAGCGCGGCAAGGTGTCCGAGCCGCCGCAGCGCGTGTTCATCAACGAGGCGGTGTGCGAGGGCTGCGGCGACTGCGGCGCGAAGTCCAACTGCCTGAGCGTGGAGCCGGTGGACACCGAGTTCGGCCGTAAGACCCGAATCGACCAGACCTCGTGCAACAAGGACTTCTCCTGCCTGCTCGGCGACTGCCCGTCGTTCATGACGGTGATTCCCGGCAGTGCCAAGGCAAAGGTCCAGCCGGTGCAGCTCAGCGGCGATCTGCCGGAGCCGGCGCGGCGGCCAGGGCAGGCCAACGTGGTGCTGGTCGGCGTGGGCGGAACCGGTGTGGTGACGGCGAATCAGGTGCTGGCCAACGCCGCGCTGCTGGACGGCATGGACGCACGGGCGATGGACCAGACCGGCCTGAGCCAGAAGGCCGGCGCGGTCGTGTCGCACCTGCGGATCGGCCCCGAGCACCGGGAGCGGCCGGGCCTGGTCGGCCTGGGCGCCGCCGACACGTACCTGGCGTTCGACGCCCTCGCCGCCACGTCAGCGTCCAATTTGGACCGTTGCGCGCCGGACCGCACGGTCGCCGTGGTGTCCACCAGCCAGACGCCGACCGGCGAGACCGTCACTGACACGTCGAAGATCCTGCCGGCCAGCAGCACGCTGCTCGGCACCATCGCCGACCGCACGATCGGTGGCCGGCTGGTCGCGGTGGACGCGCTCGGCATGGCGGCGAAGCTGTTCGGCAGCACCACCGCCGCCAACTTCCTGGTGATCGGCGCGGCCTACCAGTCCGGGCTGCTGCCGATGAGCGCCGCGTCGATCGAGGCGGCCGTCGAGCAGAACGGCGTCGGCGTCGCCACCACGATCCAGGCGTTCCGGGCCGGCCGGCAGCTGGTGCTCGACCCGACCTGGCCGTCCACTGAGGACACTGCCAAGGACGAGCTGCTCCGCGCCGAGCCTTTCCTCGACGCCGCAAGGGAAATCCTGACTGAGGCGGGGATCGACTCGGCCACCGTGCTCACCCGCACCGCCGATCTGATCGGCTACCAGGACACGCGCTACGCCCGCCGGTACGTCGACGTTCTCGCCGGGGTGGAGAGCGAGACCGTACGGGAGGTCGTGGCGCGCCAGCTCTACAAGCTGATGGCGTACAAGGACGAGTACGAGGTGGCCCGCCTGCACCTCGATCCCGCCGTGCGCCAGCAGTTCGGGCCCGACGCCAAGGTCAAGGTCATGCTGCACCCGCCGCTGCTGCGGGCCCTCGGCATGCGCCGCAAGCTCGCGCTGGGCCGCACCGCCGGTCCCGCCTTCCGCGCCCTGCGTTCGCTGCGCCGGCTCCGCGGCAGCTGGCTCGACCTGTTCGGCCACACCGCCCTGCGCCGCCTGGAGCGGGACCTGATCACCGAGTACGTCACCGTCGTCGCGCAGCTCAACGGAGCCCCTTCGGAGCTCGCCCTGCGCATCGCCGCCCTGCCCGACCTGGTGCGCGGCTACGAGGAGATCAAGGTCGACTCGGTCCGCAAGTACCGGTCCGAGCTCGCCACCCTGGTCGCCGAGCTGGGCAAACAGGCCCAACCGGTGCGCTGAGAGTTCGATGCTGCCCCGGCTCCAGAAGGGTGAGGAGCCGGGGACAGCGGGCGCGTTCCCGTCACGGGGGGTGAGACGGGAACGCGACATCGACAACGGTAGGTGCCCGAACGTGACCCCGTGACGTCAAAAACACCGTCGCCACGCGGACACTGTGCTGCTACTTCCGGACCAGCTAGCGGCTCGTCAGCCCTCGCAGCCATCGCGTCGGGCGGCCGGACAGCGCCTGCCGCACCTCGGTCGGCGTCCAGCGCCGGCCCGGATCCTGGCTCAACAGGCCGTGGATCACGCCGGCCAGCGGACCCGGGCACAGCTGGAGCCGCACCTCCTCGTCGCGATGGGACGGTGCACGGCCCTCGACGGCATGGCAGAGGGTCGCGCCGAGCGACCAGAGATCGGAGGCAGGGCTGGGCATGCCGCCGTCGACCAGTTCCGGCGCCTGATAGCCGGGGTCGTCCACGGCGCGGGCGATGCCGAAGTCGGCCAGCTTGACCCGGTCGCCGGGCAGCAGCATCACGTTGCCGGGCTTGACGTCCCCGTGCACGATGCCGGCGCCGTGCGCCACCTCGAGCGCGGCGAGCAGGGCCAGGCCGATGGTGGCCACGCGGTCGGCGGCCAGCGGGCCCTGGGCGGCCATGATGTCGGCGAGGGTCGGAGCCTCGACCAGCTCCATGACGACGAAGGTGGAGTCGCGGTCGGTCAGCACGTCGTACACGGTGACCACGCCGGGGTCGTCGAGCCCGGCCGCGGTGCGGGCGTCCGGGCCGCCGGACGCCTGGATCTCCTTGAGCGCGACCTGGCGGCCGATGACCCGGTCGTCGGCGCGCCACACCACGCCCATGCCGCCCCGGCCCAGCTCGCCGACGATCACATAGCGGTCGGCCACCACCCGGTTCACGCTGTCGAACCCCCTCCACGAGACCTTCACATCTTCCGCCATCGCTCTCCACGGCCCGCGTCTAGGGTCGGTCACATGGCGGAGCAACAGCGCAGGGTGCTGGTTGTGGACGACGAGCCGACGATCGCGGAGTCGGTGGCGGCACGGCTGCGGGCCGAGGGGTTCGAGGTGGAGATCGCCGCCGACGGCCCGTCGGCGGTGGCGGCGGCCACGGCTCGGCGGCCGGATCTGGTGGTGCTGGACGTGATGCTGCCGGGGTTCGACGGCCTCGAGGTGTGCCGGCGGATCCAGGCCGAGCGGCCGGTGCCGGTGCTGATGCTGACCGCCCGTGACGAGGAGACGGATCTGCTGGTCGGACTGGCGGTGGGGGCCGACGACTACCTGACGAAGCCGTTCTCCATCCGCGAGCTGGCGGCCCGGGTGCATGCCCTGCTGCGCCGGGCCGGCCGGGCCGAGCAGCTGGACGGGCACCGGATCGTGCTGGCCGACCTGGAGATCGACGTGATCGAGCGGCGGGTGCACCGGTCGGGCGACGAGGTGCATCTGACGCCGACGGAGTTCGAGCTGCTGGTGCACCTGGCCGGCCGGCCGCGGGCGGTGCTGCCGCGGGAACGGCTGCTGGCCGAGGTGTGGGGCTGGGGCGAGGCGGCCAGCACCCGCACGGTGGACAGTCATGTCAAGGCATTGCGACGAAAGCTCGGCGCCGACCTGATCCGCACCGTGCACGGCGTCGGCTATGCGCTGGAGGTGCCACGGTGAAGCTGCCGGACCGGGTGCTGGCGCTGCTGGAACTGTTGCCCAGACCGCTCGACCCCGTTCGATCCATCAAGCTCAAGCTGGGGATCCTGCTGGTCGCCTCGGGCGCGACAGCGCTGGCGTTCTTCCGCTGGCAGATCGGCTGGCTGCCGCCGGCAACGTCGATCATGGCGATCGTGCTGGCCCTGTGCACGTCACAGGTGCTGGCCCACGGCATGACCCGGCCGCTGCGGGAGATGACCGCGTCGGCCAAGTCCATCGCCCGCGGCAACTACCTGGTCCGGGTGCGGGCCACCGCCCGCGACGAGGTCGGCGAGCTGGCCACGGCGTTCAACCAGATGGCCGCCGACCTGGGCGCGGCCGATCAGCAGCGCCGGGACCTGATCGCCAACGTGTCGCACGAGCTGCGGACGCCCATCACCGCCCTGCAGGCCGTGCTGGAGAACGTGGTGGACGGCGTGACCCCGGCCGACCCGGCCACGATGAGCACCGCGCTGGCCCAGACCCAACGCCTCGGCCGGCTGGTCGAGGAGCTGCTCGACCTGTCCCGGTTGGACGCCGGCGTGCTGACCCTGGCCCGGGAGCAGCTGGCGCTGGCCCCGTTGCTGGCCGACATGGTCGCCGAGGCCGAGGTCGCCGACCGCGGCACCCGTTTCGACGTGAAGGTCTCCCCCGCCGACGCCACCGTGTACGCCGACCGCGGGCGGCTGCACCAGGTCGTGGCCAACCTGCTGGACAACGCCTCCCGCCACGGTCCCCGTGGCGGTCTGGTGCGGGTGCGGGCGGCCGCCCACGCCGACCACACCGTCATCGAGGTGCTGGACGAAGGTCCCGGCATCGCCGCCGCCGACCGCGACCGGGTGTTCGAGCGCTTCACCCGCGGCGAGCGGTCCGGCGACGGCGGCACCGGCCTCGGGCTGGCCATCGCGCGCTGGGTGGTCGACCTGCACGGCGGCACCATCGCCGTGGTCGACCCGGGCCGCGCCGGCTGCCGGATCAAGGTCACCCTGCCCGCCCTGTAACCCCTCAGTTCTCGTACCGTCCGCCCGCTCGGGTGCGACGGCGATGCCACCTGCCCTGGAGTGACCCGATGAGCTACGCGCCGATGAACGCCGTCCACACGAAGGTCACCAACCCGACCAACCCCACACCGAAACCGTGGCCCGTGCTGATGGCCGGCGTAGTCACCGCGGCACTCGTGCCGCTGGACAGACCCGGCGTGGGCTGGCTGATCGCCGCCCTGCTGCTGGTCGTCGTGGTGTGCACGCAGATCAAGCGTCCCAAGCTGATCAGCGTCGGCTGGGCGGCAGTGACGGTGCTGCTGGTCGGCGTGGGCACGCTGCGGGCAGCCGAATGGCTGTTCGTGCTGTGCCTGCTGACGGCCGTGGTGACGGCGTCGCTGGCGGTCAGCGGCGGCCGCACGACGACGGCGCTGCTGTTCGGCTCGGTGATGGCCTTTCCCTCGCTGGGCAAGGGATTCGGCAAGATCCGCGGCGGCGGGCGGATGACGGTGTCGGTCGGCGTCGGTGTGGGCATGGTGGCGATATTCGGCGCGCTGTTCGCCACGGCCGACCCGGACTTCGCCACACTGCTCAGCGACGCCATGCCCACAGTGGACGGTGGCTCGGTTTTCCGGACGCTGTTCCTGTTCGTGGTGGGCGGTTTGATCGCGGCCGGCGCGCTGCGGCCTATCGTGCGGCAGCGACCGCACCGCCCGAGCCACACGGTGGTTCGCCGGCTGGAGTGGGGTGTGCCGGTCGGCATGCTGGTGGCGCTGTTCGCGACTTTTGTCGGCGTGCAGATGGTGTCGTGGTTCGGCGGCAGCGCGTACGTGCAGCGGACCGCCGACCTGACGTATGCCCAGTACGCCCGCACGGCTTTCTGGCAGCTGACCGCCGTCACGGTGCTGACGCTGGCCGTCATCGGCGTCACGGCACGTGTCGCACCCCGGGAGTCGGCGGCGGATCGGTTGTGGCTCAGGGGGATTCTCGGCGCGCTGTCGGTGCTGACGCTGATCGTGGTGGCCTCGGCGCTGAGCCGGATGTGGGCCTACCAGGAGGCGTACGGCTTCACGGTGTTGCGGCTCATGGTGGAAGCGTGCGAGATCTGGCTGGGTCTGGTGTACGTCATGATCATCGCCGCCGGGGTGCGGCTGAGCGGCCGCTGGCTGCCCAAGGCGATGCTCACCACGGCGGTCGGGTCGCTACTGGTGCTGGCCGCCGTGGATCCGGAGTATCTCGTTGCCCGGCAGGACGTCCAGCGCTGGCAGCAGACCCAGCAGCTGGACACGATCTACCTGTCCGGACTGTCGGTGGACATCCTGCCCGCGCTGGAAGGCTTGCCGGACAACGTGAAGTCGTGTGCCATGCCGTGGCGGACGCTGCCGCTGGACGACTTCCGCGAGTGGAACGCCAGCCGTGCGGCGGCCAGGGACGTCGTCCGGCCGCCACACTGCCGAGGTTAGGAACCCGCCGGACAGAGCACGGACTGACCGGCCTTGAACATCGCGGTGATGACAGCGTCGTCGGTCGGGGCGCTGTGCGTCACCGAGAGGATGAACTGCTTGCGGCCGTCGGTCGTGCCGAAGGTCAGCACGGTGTACCCCGGCGCGGAGCCGCCGAACATCTTGATGTCGTCGCCGCACTGGTCAGCGGCCCGCGCGGCACCGGGCGTCGGCCCCTTCGTGATGATCACTTGCAGGGCCGGCGGCAGCAGCTTGTTCTGCCAGAAGGCGCGCTGGAAGGCAGCCATGTCCTTGGTGGTCGAGACGACGCCGCCGGCGCCGTTGCCCCAACTGGCGTTGAAGCGGTCCACATCGCGCAGCGTGCCGGTGGCATCGGGGTAGTAGCCGTGCCCGTGCGGTCCGTCGATGCCTTCCGGTGGCGCGGTGACGTGATAGGTCCTGGTCATGCCGAGCGGCCGGAACAGCCGCCGGTCGAGTTCGGTGCTCAGGGCGTGCCCGGTCACCTTCTCGATGATCATGCCGAGGAGCGTGTAGCCGGTGTTGGAGTAGGTGAACTTCTCGCCGGGCTCGCCGGTGCGCGGCAGGCCGGTGGTCAGCTTCACGACATCGATCGGCCGGTAGCGGGTCGTGAAGTCGAAGACGTCGAACAGCGGCACCTCGGTGCCGGCGCGGTAGAACCAGTCCGGGATGCCCGAGGTGTGCTGGATCAGCTGCTGCACGGTGATGTCGTCGGCCCGCGCCACCACGCCGGTGGTCTCGGGCAGCAGGTCGGCGAGTCTGCCGTCCAACGAGAGCCGGTGCTCCTCGACCAGTTGCAGGACAACGGTGGCCACCATGGTCTTGGTCTGCGAGCCGATCCGAAAGCGAGCATCCGTCGGAATCACGCCACCCTTGCCGCCGAGCAGCCGCGACCCGGCCGAGCCGAGACCGACGGGCCTGCCGTCCACGTACGCGCCGCCGAGCGCGCCAACGACGTTGGGCATCGTGGCCAGTTCCACCATGGCCCGCTGGACATCGCCGACCTCGCTCGCCTGCGCGGGCGAGACAGTGGTCGCCAGCAACGCCACCGCTGTCGCGGCGACCACGGACAAGTGCCTCAAGACAACAACCCCCTGTGGAGACGACGGAGGCAGGAGGCGAGCGCACGGCACCCCCCTGCCGTTCACACCGACCACTGTTGATCAAGCAGGTCCGGGTTCTGTCAGCGCCGCGTCACAACCCTGTCACAGCCGGTCAGTAGGCGAACCTGACGAACAGGATGCCGCCGAGCACGAAGAACACCAGCACGATCAGCGTGGACGAGTAGTCCCCGTTGGAACTCGTGACGGCCTGGTCCACCACGCCGGTCAGCCGCACGCCGCAGCTGGCGGTGATGGTGTGCCGGCCCGGCTGGATGTCGGTGAACTGGACGGGCGCGGTGAAGGCGCCGGCGCTGTCGGCGGTGGCCGCGCCGACCTGCTCGCCGCCCGAGCTGAGCACGACGGAATGGCCGGGCTCGCAACCGGTTCCGGCGGCGGACAGGGTGTCGCCGGGCTGGATGCTGGTGTGGTCAAGGGTCAGGCCGCCGTCGGTCCCGGGTTCGTCGGTCACCGACGGAACCGGTGTCGTGGCGTCGGTTGTTGTGGTGGCAACCGAAGTCGTGGTGGTCGTGGCCGGGGTGGTGCCGACGGTCGGCGGCGTTGTCGTTGTCACGCCGGGCGTTGTTGTCGTGACAACCGGTGGCGTCGTGGTGGTCGTCGGCACCGGCGTGGTGACTGTGGTTGTTGTCACCGTAACGGTGAAGCGGCTGCCGCCCGTCTCCTTGCCGCAGGTGGCCCCGATCGCGTACGTACCGGGCTTGGCGTCGGCCGGCGCGGTCGCGACCACGCTGCCCTGGGTGCCGGGCGATCCACTGGTCAACGGCGTTCCCGCCCAGGTGAAGTTGATGACGCGGCACTGGGTGAAGCCGGCCCAGTGGATGGTGAACTGACTGCCGGCCGGGCCGCTGGTCGGCGTCACGGTCACCTGTCGGGCCACCTGGGCGAAGGCGGTCGCGGGCGCGAGGACGCCCACGCAGAGCGCCAACAACGTCACTGTGCGAACAAGTAGCCCCATCGTCCCCATCCACTGTGGTTCGTTCGGCCCATGCGAAGCCGACCGGCGGTAGCATCTCCCGCCAGTCAAGCCCGGCTCAACTGGGAGTTCTCGATGAGACGTCGCACCGGTGTCGTGGTTGCCTTGGCAGCCGGCATGTTCCTCGCCGGCACGACCCCGGCGCAGGCGTCGGATGATCCGCTGACGCTGGCCGTGACGATGGACGGCCAGGACATCGCCGGACACACCATGGTGGTCACGCCGCAGCGGCCGGTGCAGCTGTCGGTCACCGTCACCAACAACGGCGCCGCGCCGGTCCACGTCCGCAGCATTCGCCTGTCCGGCACGGCGTTGGCGCTGACCTTCTTCGCCTACGACACGACGCTGCCGTTCGACGTGGCCGCCCACGGACGGGCCACTCGCACCTTCGGTCTCGACCTGGCGGACCTCGACGGTCAGGCGATCGGGCTGTTGCCGGCGGCCGTGCAACTGTTCGATTCGGACCGCAACGAGCTCGTCGCGGTGGACACCACGACCGACGTGCGGGGCTCGATCCTTTCCGTGTACGGGGTTTTCGGCATCGCCGTGCTGCTGCTGACCATCGCCGCCTGGGCGGCGTGCCTGCTGGCCCTGGCCCGGCACCGACTTCCGGCCAACCGACTGCGCCGCGCGCTGCGCTTCATGCCGGCCGGCTTCGGCACCGGTCTCGTCGCCGTCGTGACACTGTCGGTGCTGCGGGTGATCCCGCCGGAGCCCAGCGTGGAGATCCCGATCGTCGTCGGCACCACCCTGATCGGGCTGGTGCTCGGTTATCTGACACCGCACCCGATGCTCGTCGACGTGCCGGTCGAGACCGAGACCAGGACCATCGCGCTGACCAACGAGGTGACCGGGTGACCGCCCCCGCCAACGTGATCGACGCCCTGCCGCAGTACGAGGTCGGCTCGATGATCGGGGCCGGCGGCATGGGCGTGGTGTACGCCGGCGTGCACCGGACGCTCGGCCGGCACGTGGCGATCAAGCAGCTGCCGGCCGACATGGTGCACAAGCCGGGAATGGGCAGCCGGTTCGACCGCGAGGCCAAAGTCCTGGCCAGCCTGGACCATCCGCACATCGTGCCGGTCTACGACTACGTGCGCACCGCGCGGGACAGCCTGCTGGTGATGGAAAAACTCGACGGCGGCACGGTTTTCGACCGGTCACAGGGCCGTGGCATCACGCCGGACGCCGCCTGCGCGATCATCCTGGCCACGCTGGCCGGGCTGCACGCCGCCCACTCGGCCGGGGTGCTGCACCTGGACGTGAAGCCGAAGAACCTGTTGTTCACCCGGCAGGGCGTGCTCAAGGTGGCCGACTTCGGCATCGCGCAGGTGATCAGCGAGGGCACCACGCTCGTCACGCATGGCGGCGAAGTCCTTGGCACGCCGGCATACATCTCGCCCGAGCAGGCCTCCGGCAATCCCCTGACGCCGGCCGCGGACGTCTACTCCGCCGGCACTGTGCTGTACGAGCTGCTGTCCGGCACGCTGCCGTTCGCGGACGACCGTGGCGCGCTGAGCATGATGCGGCAGCACATCTTCGGCGATCCGCGACCGATCACCGGCGTGCCCTCGCCGCTGGCCGAGGTCGTGATGCGTTCCGTGGCAAGGGAAACCCAGCAGCGCTACCGCGACGCCGAGGGGTTCGCCATCGACCTGGCCGCGGCGGCCGACGCCACCTTCGGGCCGGGATGGCTGCGACGGTCCCGCATTCCCGTGCACCTGTCGCCGCATCTGACCGGCGGCGGCTCGCAGCCCCGCCCCCGGCCGACCCTGCACGCGACGCAGTTCGAGGACGGCACCAAGTCCGACTGGTTTGCCGGCGAGCAGCCGGAAACGGTGTGGCCGGGGGAAAATCGGACCGTACGAGAACACACCGCACGACTCGACGAGGAGCCCGACACACGCCGGCGGACCGGCGCGCAGCCGCTCAACGGCAACCACCCCGGCCAGGCCGGCGCGCAGCCGATCAATGGCGGCTACCCGGGCGACCGCGGGCACTCTCGTCCGCCTGGTGCACAGGCGCTCGATGGCGGCCACCCGGGCCGGCCCGGCGCTCAGCCGACCGACCGAAGCCACTCCGGCCGGCTCGATGCCGCGCCGAGCGATCGCCGGCCACGCGAAGCCACCCGGCGCTCGGCCCTGGTGCCGACACTGCTCGCGGTGGTGGCCTTCGTCGCCTTGGTGGTCACGGCCTTCGTCGCCCCCACGCCGGGCACGCGCACAGCGGTCACGCAGCTGGCCGTCATGGGATCACCGCCGGGGCAGCCGACCAACATCGACCTGAGCCTGCCGGTGCCGATCACCGGCGGCCCGGCGACAATGTCCTTGTGGCTGGCCGGTTTCCAGGTGGCCAGCGCGTCCGGAAAGGACTCGGTGGCCTTCCCGGCGCTGACCCGCTGGCTGGTCGGCGGCGCGGTCACCGGACGGTTGCAGTCCTCGGTCGGCACGCAGGAGTTCCCGGCCATCCCGCAGCAGTTCCCGCTGGCCAGCGCGATGGGCGCGGGCAGCCTGCTGGCGTGCCTGTTTGCCTTGGCCTACCTGGAGTCCACGCTCCGCACCGTCCGACGTGGACGGACCGGCGCTGGCAAGTACGTCGCGGCGGTGCCGCTCGGGGCGTTGTTCGGCCTCGGCGGCTGGCTGCTGGTCGCGGTGCTGGCGGCGCACGAACCGGCGCTGCCGTACGGGATCGGCTGCGCCGCGGCCGGTGTGCTGGCCGCGACGGCGACCGTGTGGGCTACATCCGTCCGAACAGCAGCTTCCAGGGCGTGACGGCCGACTCCAGCTGCACGGCCAAGGTCATCTTCGAGGCGCCCTCGGCCCGCTCCTCGAACACGATCGGCACCTCGAGGATGCGCAGGCCGCGCTTGACCGTGCGGTAGTTCATCTCGACCTGGAACGAGTAGCCGTTGCTCTTGATCGTCGGCAGGTCGATGGCCTTGAGCGTGCTCGCCCGCCACGCCTTGAAACCGGCGGTGGCGTCCTTGACCTTGAGCCGCAGGATGGCGTTGACGTAGAAGTTGGCCCAGGCGGACAACGCCTTGCGGTGCCACGGCCACTCCGAGGCGGTCCGGCCGCCCTCGACGTAGCGGGAGCCCAGCACCACGCCGGCGTCGGTGGAGTTCAGCTTGTCCAGCATGGCCGGGATGCGGTCGACCGGGTGCGACAGGTCGGCGTCCATCTGGATCACCACGTCCGCGCCCTCGTCAAGGGCCCGGCTGATGCCGGCGATGTAGGCCCGGCCCAGGCCGTCCTTCTCGGTGCGGTGCAGCACGCCGAGGTCGTCGCCGGCCAGGCCGTCGGCGACGGCGCCGGTGCCGTCGGGCGAGTTGTCGTCGACCACCAGCACGTGCAGTTCCGGCATCGCCAGTCCACGCAGTTTGGCCACCAGCACGGGCAGGTTCTCGCGCTCGTTGTACGTGGGCACGACAACAACGACCTTCATGGTGATCCTCTGGATGAGTGGCGATGGGATGAGGCCGGAGTCTACGGTGTCCGGCCCCATCCCGTCGATCTTGCCCGGGCGTGTCGCGGCCGTGGTCCCACCGGCCCATTGCCGCGACCATTGGCGACGATTCGTTTCCGAATACCGGAATCGAGGTCAGAGCGGGCGGAGTTCGGTGCGAAAACGCTTGGCCCGGTCCACGTAGTTGTCGACGACGAACCGGATCTTGTCCGGGCCGAAGGACGTGTTCTCCCTGATCTTGGCGGGCACGCCGAGGGCGATCTGCCCGGTCGGCACGGTCACGCCGTAGGAGAGCACCGCCCCGGCGCCGACCATGCCGCCGTCCTCGATGACGCAGCCGTTCAGCACGACCGAGCCCGACGCGATGAGGCAGCCGGTGCCGATCCGCGCGCCTTCCACGTGCACGGCGTGGCCGATCGCCGAGTACGGGCCGAGAATGGTCGGGGTGATCGGCGTGGTGTGCAGCACGCAGCCGTCCTGGACGTTCGAGTACTCGCCGATCTCGATGTAGCCGTCATCGCCGCGCAGCACGGTCTGCGGCCAGACCGAGGCGTGCGCGCCGATCCGCACATCGCCGATGATGGTGGCGTCGGGGTGCACGAACGCATCCGGGTGGATCGCGGGCACGAGGTCGCCGAGCGCGTAGATCGCCATGTTTTCTCCCCGGGATCGGCCAATGGCGGCAACGCTACCCGGAATGCGTTTGTGCCGAGAACGCAGATACCTAGCGGGCGATCTCCAGCCGGGTGTCGAGTGCGTCGACGAGCTCGGTGCGGGCGCGGAACACGCGGGACCGGATCGTGCCGATCGGGCAGTCGCAGACCTCCGCCGCCTCGGCGTAGGACAGGCCGACCACCCTGGTCAGCACGAACGCCTCTCGCCGCTCCGGGTCCAGGGCGTCGATCGCCGCGCGCAGCGCCACCAGCCCCTCCGGGCCGGCGACCTCCGTGTCCAGCCAGCTGTCGGCGCTGGTCGTACGGGGCGAGCGCTGCGCCGTGCGGACGTGGTCGGCGGCCACGCGGCGGGCAATGGCCAGCAGCCACATGCGGGCCGGCGAGCGGCCCTCGTAGCGGGGCAGCGCCGCGAACGCCCGGAGATAGGTCTCCTGCGCGAGGTCGTCGGCCAGGCCGGGGTCGCCGAGGTAGGCCATCAGCCGGCGCAGCTGCCGCTGCGTCGACCGGACGAACTCGGCGGCAGCCGCCCGGTCGCCGCGCTGCGCGGCCAGGGCGAACTGGGTGATCTCGGCGTCCACGCCCTGGAGATACGCCACCGGTTACTGGCAGGTTCACGGGAACTTTCCGGGGTCGGCCGACGACCTGGCTGAACGTGGACTGCGGCATCGCGCGCGAGGCGCTCTCGGCGGCCATGGACGGGGAGGCTGTCCCCGGCGTGGCCATGACGGACGTGGACCGGCACGTGCAGGGCTGTCACGCCTGCGCCGGCTGGCAGGACCGGGCGGCCCGGATCAATCGGCTGACCGCGCTCTCGCCGGCGGGTGCGGAGCGGGATCTGGCGGACGAGGTGCTCCGGCGGGCGATCCTGCCGCCGACCGGCCTCTCCCCCGACCAGATCGCTGCCCTCGGCAAGACCGCGCAGGACACGTCCGAGGCAGTGTCGCCGGCGGAGGTGACGGCCGAGCCTGCTGGCCGGGCGCGGTTCTCCCTTCCTTATCTGTTGGTGCGCGTGGGGCTGGTGGCGGCGGCGGTGGCCCAGGCCGTGGTGGCGGTGGTGGAACTGCTCGGCCGGGACGATCCGATGATGATGGCCGGGCACATGGACCACGAGACCTCCGCCTTCAACTTCGCGCTGGGGGTGGTGCTGGCGGTGGTGGCGGTGGATCCGCGCCGGGCCCGGGCGCAGCTGCCGCTGCTGGGCAGCGTGGTGGCGGTGCTGGTGCTGGTGTCGACGTTCGACTTGGGCGCGCACGCGGTGGGGTGGAGCCGGCTGGTGACGCACATCCCGTTGGCGGTGGGACTGATTCTGGTGGCATTGCTGGGAACTACCAAGGGCCCGGGAACGACCGGTACAGCAGAGGCCCGTACGACATGGAGGTTCCCGATGAGGACAGCGAAGCGGCTCGGCGTGCTGGGCACGATCGTGGTCGGCGGCCTGCTCGCGGTGACGGGCAGCGCGGCGGCGCACGTGACCGCGCAGCCGAACACCGCGACGCAGGGCAGCTACACGAAGATCGCCTTCCGGGTGCCCGACGAGGAGGACAAGGCCTCGACCACCAAGCTGGAGGTCACCTTCCCGGCCGACCATCCGGTGGCCTCGGTGGCGACCAAGGACGTGCCGGGTTGGACGGTCCAGGTGGACAAGGCCAAGCCGGCCAAGCCGCTGAAGTCGGACGACGGCGAGGTGGCCGAGGTGGTCTCCAAGATCACCTGGACCGGCGGCAAGATCACGCCGGACACCTTCGCGGAGTTCGAGGTGTCGCTCGGCCCGCTGCCGACGGACACGGATTCGCTGGTGTTCAAGGCGGTGCAGACCTACGACAACGGTGACGTGGTGCGGTGGATCGACACCGGCGCCGAGGCCGAGCACCCGGCCCCGACGGTGAAGCTGACGCCGAAGGCGACCACGGCGGCGGTGACCCCGACGGCGGCAACGTCCACTGCGGACAATTCCTCGCTGCCGCTGGTGTTCGGCATCGTCGGCATCGTGATCGGCCTGGTCGCCGGGGCGCTGGCGGTCCTGGCGCTGCGCCGGGGGCGAACCGCCGAATGAGGGCGTTCTTGCTGATCCTGGCCGGTGTGTTCGCGGCGATGGCCGTGACCGCCGGCCAGGCGTCCGCGCACGCGGTGCTGGAATCCACCACGCCGTCGAGCGGATCGCTGGTGCAGTCCGCGCCGACCCGGGTCACGTTGACGTTCGGCGAGGCCGTGCAGATCGAGCCGGACGGCGTGCACGTGATCGCGCCGGACGGCTCGTCGGCCGACAACGGCAAGGCCGACCACCTCGGCGGCGACGGCAACACCGTCGGCGTGTCGCTGACTTCGACGGCCGAGGGCACATACACCGTGTCCTGGCACGTGGTCTCGGCCGACTCACACCCGATCTCCGGCGCCTTCACGTTCTCCGTCGGCCACGCCTCGGTCGCCGCCCCGGTCGCCGCGCCCTCGTCGGGCAGCCTGGCAGTGTCCATTGTGTACTGGACGGCCCGTGGCCTCGAATACGCGTCGTTCGCGCTGTTGATCGGCGCGGTGGCCTTCGTGTTCTGGTGCTGGCCAAGCGGTTCCACCCGACGCACCGTCCGCCGGCTGATCGGCGGCTCGTGGCTGACGCTGCTGCTGGCCACGGTCGCCGGCGCGCTGCTGCAAGGCCCATACGGCGCCGGGGCCGGCCTGAGCCGGTTGTTCGACGGGCAGCTGTTCTCGTCCACATTGGACCTCGCGCTGGGCACGGGCGTGATCGTGCGGATCGTGCTGCTGGCCCTGGCCGCCCCGTACATCGGCGAGATCCTGGCCACGGAGGAGTGGACGCCGAACCGTCGGGCGGTGCTCGGCGGTCTCGGTGTGGTGCTGCTCAACGGCCTGGCCTGGACGTGGTCGATGTCCGGGCACGCCGCTGCCGGCCTGCAGTCCGAGCTCGCGCTGCCGGTGGACGTGCTGCACCTGGACGCCATGGGCGTCTGGCTCGGCGGGCTGGTCGTGTTGTGGCGGGCCAAGCCGCCGCAGCAGGCCGCACAGCGGTTCTCCCAGGTCGCGATCCTGTGCGTGGGCGTGCTGGTGGCGACCGGGACGTACCAGAGCTGGCGGCAGCTGGGCAGTTGGGCCGGCTTCCTGGACACCGAGTACGGCCGGCTGCTGCTGCTCAAGATCGCCGGCGTGCTGGTCGTGCTGGCCGCCGCGTACTTCTCCCGGCAGTGGGTCCGCACCCACATCGGCAAGCTGCGGCGGCCGGTGTTGATCGAGACGGCCGGCGCGGTGATCGTGCTCGGGCTGACCGCGGCCCTGGTCAACGCCGAGCCGGCGCGCACGGCCGACGCCGCCACCACGCCGGTCGTGCAGGCCACGCCGGACGGCCAGACGCTGCCGTTCGACACCGGCGGCCCGGGCGGCAAGGGCAACCTCAAGGTCTACATCACGCCGGCCCGCACCGGCCCCAACCTGCTGGACGTCACGGTCGAGGACCAGGGCGGCACCGCCGAGGACGTGCCGGAGCTGACCGTCGCGCTGACCTTGAAGGAGCGAAACGTCGGCCCGCTGAAGGTCGACATGAAGCATGTCGGCAAGGGACGCTACCGGGCGGCCGAGGCGCAGATCCCGCTGCCCGGCGCGTGGCAGGTCGCGGTGACCGTGCGCACCTCCGACATCGACGAGACCACGTCGGTCGGCATGTGGCAGGTGTCCTGACCGGATCGTTCCGCTCGACGACGGGACCGTGCCTGTCGGCCGCCGCGGCCGGCGGGCACGATCGACGGCGTGACCAAGGCATTGCTCGTCATCGACGTCCAGGAATCGTTCCGCCAGCGGGAGAACTGGGCCCGGGTGTCCACTCCGGACATCGTGGCCAAGGCAGGCGCGCTGGTCGACATCGCGCGCCGGGCCGGCGACCTCGTGGTGTGGGTGCTGCACAGCGAGCCCGGCACCGGCAACCCGTTCGACCCGGCCAGTGGCCACGTGCGGCTCATCGACGGGCTCGAACCGGCGGCCGGCGAGCCGTTGCTGACCAAGACCTCCCGCAACGCCTTCACCACCACCAACCTCCAGCAGATCCTCACCGAGCAAGGGATCCGCGAGCTGGTGATCTGCGGCATCCAGACCGAGCAGTGCTGCGAGACCACCGCACGGGTCGCCGCCGACCTCGGCTTCGACGTCACCTACGTGACCGAGGCGACGGCCACCTTCCCCATCCGGCACCGCAGCGGCGTCGGCGAGCTCGGCGTCGAGGACATCATCGAACGCACGGAATACGCGCTGGCCGGCCGGTTCGCCACCATCAGCACCATCGCGGAGCTGGCCGTAGGCTGACCAGATCATGCCGACCGTCGCCTTCCTGCTCACCCGGAACCTGCACCTGCTCGACCTGGCCGGGCCGGCGCAGGTGTTCGGCTCGGCGGCCAAGCACGGCCTGGACTACCGGCTCTGCTACCTCGCGGACACCGACACCGTGCGGACCGCGCAGGGGCTGACCGTGCAGGCGGCGACCGAGATCCCGGCGCTCGGCCCGGACGACCTGATCGTGGTGCCCGGCTGCGCCGGCGACCGGCTGAGCCGGGCCCCACGCCTCGGGGCGGCGCTGATGGCCCTGTTGCGGACGTTTCCCGGCACCGTGGCCAGCGTCTGCTCCGGGGCCGAGCACCTCGGCCGGGCCGGCCTGCTCGACGGCCGGCGGTGCACCACCCATCACGAGCTCCAGGACGAGCTCGCGCGGCGGTATCCCCTGGCCCAGGTCGTGCACGACGTGCTGTACGTGATCGACGGCCGGATCGTCACCTCGGCCGGCATCGCCTCCGGCATCGACCTCGCGCTGCACCTCGTGGCCAGCGCGCACGGGCCGGCCGTCGCCGCCCGGATCGCCCGCGAGATGGTCGTCTACGCCCGCCGCAACGGCGACGACCACCAGGCCAGCGCGATGCTGCGGCATCGTTCGCACGTGAACGACACCGTGCACCGGCTCCAGGACCACATCGACGGCCACTACACCGCCCGGCTGCCGCTGGCCGAGCTGGCCAAGGCCGTCGGATGCAGCGAGCGGACCGTGACGCGCCTGTTCGCACGGGCCACCGGCCTCACGCCGCTGCGCTACCAGCAGCTGCTGCGCGTGGAGCGGGCCGAGCACCTCATCGGGCTGGGCGCGACCATGGAGACCGCCGCGCACACCGTCGGCTTCGAGGACGCGCGCATGCTCCGCCGCCTCCGCGCCCGCCCGTAGCTTTTCGTCACATGCGCTTCCTATGTGGCGTTGGGCGCCACATAGGAAGCGCATGTGCAACAACTACTGTGCGGGCTTTGGCGTGTGTCCGCGCGGCCCGGCAACGGCTGCCCGTTCGACCCGAAAGCTGAGCAGCGCTTACTACACCACTTGGTAAAAGTCGGCACCGATGTCAGCGTGGTCCTATGTGGGCACAACGGAGTCGACGTTGCACGTGATGCCGGTACCGGCCGAGAGGGGCCTGCCCCTCGACACGGCGCTCGCGCGCGGCCTGGCCGCGGCCGGGGAGCTCGGCCTCACCCCGAGGTTCACGCCGATGCTCGACGCCGACCCGGGCAGCTGGCAGTGCCTCCTCGGCTCGCCGGGCGTCGGCCGGCCCGCGGCCACGGGTCTCGGCCGCGGCGATCGGGCGACCGCGCGGGTCGGCGCCCTGTTCGAGGCGCTGGAGCACTACCTGAGCGGCCTGGACGGCCTGCGCAACCGGCAGGTGCGGCTGCGCGACGCGCACGAGGTGGCCCACGGCCCGCTGGCTTCGGACCCGGTCATCGCCGAGCTGGCCGAAGGCCCGGCCCGCGAGCTGGGCTGCGTACGCTACGAGGCGCTCGACGGCAGCGCCGAAGTGGACGTGCCGGTGTTCCTGACCATCCCGGAATACCGTGGCGAGCAGGGCGAATCGGCCCGGCTGACGGTGGAGGACTTCTACGACTACTCGGCCGCCGGTCCCTGTGTGGAGGCGACCGGTTGGGCCGCCGGCTCCTACGCGGCCGAGGCGCTGGTGCACGCGGTCAACGAGGCGGTGGAGCGGGACGCGCTGGCCCAACTGGTGGCCGATCAACTGGCAGGCGAGCACGTGCAGCCGCTGCGGGTGGTCGACCCGACCACGCTGCCCGAGGACCTGGCCGACCTGATGACCGCCGCGTCGAACCGCTGTGGACAACAGGTGCACCTGATCGACATGACCTCCGACCTGGACGTTCCGGCCTTCTACGCGGTACAGGAGCCGGGCGGGTCGGCGGCCGGTAGCGCGGCGGCGCTGTCCAGCCGGGTCGCGGCCGGCCGGGCGCTGACCGAGCTGATCCAGGTTCAGACCGCGACCGACGATCGCGTCCTGCCCGACCTCGGCTGTCGGCTGAACGACGCGGTCGAGGTCGGCTTCGTGCCCGGCTACGGCCCGACCACGCCGCGCCAGCATCTCGACGTGCTGATGGAGTTGTTGCACGGCAAGGGATTCACGCCGTACGCGCGGGAGCAGTACACGACAAGGAACCTGGCCGTGGTCAACGTGTTCGTGCCGGGGCTGGACCGGTCCATCGACTGCCGGCGGCTGCGGGTCAGTCGCCGTCGTGTTCAAGCGCCCACCGGGTGAGCGCCGGCCGGGTGCTCAGCCGCAGCTTCTTGTAGCTGTTGTGCAGGTGGGTCTCGATGGTCCGCTCACTCAGGAACAGCTGCTCGGCGATCTGCCCGTTGGTCAGGCCCTGACCGACGAGCCGCACGATCTCCCGCTCACGCCGGCTCAGCGGCGGCGTGCCCTTGGCCGGCACCGACAGCTTGGCCCCCATGGCGGCCAGCCGCTCACCGGAGCCGCCGTCCTCGCCGGTCATCAGCTCTTCCTGCCGTTGCGCCAACACGTCCAGGAACGGCGAGGTACGGCCACCGGCCCGGAGATGGCCCAGAACCTGTTGCGCCGCAGCATGATCCTTGCGCGCGACGGCCAGATGGCCGGCGAACGTCAGCCGCAGCGTGTCGACGAGGTGATCACCGAGCGGGCGCAGCGGCATGAACGCCGTGTCGTCGACCTTGGTTCCGGTGCGCAGCGCGTACGCCGTCTCAGCCAGGTCGGTGACCATGACCAGGTCGTCGTGGCTGGCGTCGTAGCACTCCCGGACGACCTTCAGGTCCTGCTCGGCTCGGGCCGAGTTCCCGTTCTCCGCCAACAGGAACGCCCGCGCCGCGTGGGCCCGGCCGACCAACCGGTCCTGACCGGTCCGCTCGGCCTCGGCCACGCCCTCGTCGGCGTTGGCCAGCGCGGCGGGCAGGTCGCCGACGAGATAGAGGACCCAGCTGCGGATCTGCACCACGTACTGGACCGCGCCGGGCAGGTAGAACTGGACCTGGTGAGCGCCGGGATTGCCGGTCGCCCGCAGCGCCGCCGGCACGTCACCGCGCAGCACCAGCAGGCCGGGCTGCTGGAGTTTCACCGCGTAGGCGTACTGTTCCCGCGAGTCGACGCCGATCAGCTCGGCGGCCTCGAGTGCGATCTGGTTCTGCGTGTAGGCGGCCGCGTAGTCGCCGCCGACCCGGGCCGCGACGCTGGCCCCGAAGTGCGCGACCACCCGGGCCTCGGGCGTGTCCTGGTCCTCCGTCAGGCTGATCATGCGGTCCAGCACCGACCACACCCGGGCCAGGTCGTTGGCCCGCACCGCCAGCAGCCAGTGCACCATCAACCCGATCGGCGGGTCCTGGGACTCGAACCGCACCGGCTGCATCGGCGTGCGCACGTTGCCGCGCTCGGCCTCCAGCATCGACCGGTAGTAGCCGAGAATACGTTGCCGCAGCAGGTTTCCCTCGCTCTGGGCCATCGCCTCGGCGTGGTCCCAGATCGACGCCGCGTCGTCGAGCCGGCCGCTGGCCTGCAAGGCGCGGGCCAGGCCGTCCATCAGCTCCGGGATCAGCTCGGTGTGCTCCAGCGACTCGGCGTGGTGCATCGCGACACTGAGGTAGTTCACGGCCTCGCGCGCGTCATGCACGTCCAGGGCGCGCTTTCCCGCCGCACCAAGGACTTCGCAGGCGCGGACCGGGTCGACGAGATCGCCGGCGTCGCGGTAGTGCGGGGCGGCCTTGAGCACGTCGGTGCGGTCCAGCGCGGCGGCGATCGTGGCGTGCAGCGAACGTCGTTGCCCCACGGTGAGTTCCGCGTACGCCACCTCGGCGTACAACGGGTGCGACACGCGATAGTTCAAGGTCGGGCCGTCCACCAGCTCCTCGACCAGACCCTGCTGGAACAGTTGGCGCAGCACGGTGTCGAAGCCGTCCTCCGTCCACACGGAACGGAGCAGCCGTGGCGTTCCCGTGCCGGCCACGGCGATCAGCTCCAGCAGCCGCCGGGCCTGGTCGTCCAGGCGCTGCAAGCGATCCAGCACGACGTCACGGATGATCACCGGCAGGCCGGCCGGGATCTCGCCGCCACCCACCAGCGCCGTGACGAACAGCGGGACGCCCTGGGCCCGGGCGGTGACGCGGCTCAGCACCTCGTCCCGCGGCGGCGCGCCGAGCAGGTCACCGACGAGCTCGCCGACCGCCTTGTCCGACAACGGTTCCAGCGCCAACTCGACGCCTTCCTCGCGCCGCACCGTCATGGCCAGCGCAGCCAGCGGGCCGCCCGGTTCGGCGCTGCGGTAGCCACACCACAGCAACAGGCGGCGCCGCCGGCTCCCCCGGCCCAGGTAGTGCAGCAGCTCGATGGTGCCGCGGTCGGCCCAGTGCAGGTCGTCCACGACGAAAAGCGCGGGCCGCTCGGCCGTGATCCGCTCGACCAGCCGCAGCACGGCCTCGAACATCCTGGTGCGTTCCAGGTCGGGATCGCCGGTCGGCGGGGCCGGCGACAGCCGCGGATCGGCGATCAGACCGGCGATGTCGTGCAGACCGGCCAGCAGCGCGGCCGAGTCCGCCTCGGGCAGCGTGCCGAGATGGCGGCGCAGCGCTTCGACCACCGGGGCGTAGGCCAGGCCGGCCTGCAACGGGCTGGCCGAGCCCATCAGCACGGTGAAGCCACGCTCCTTGGCCAGCCGCAGCGAGCTGATCGCCAGCCTCGACTTGCCGATGCCCGCCTGACCGGAGACCAGCAGGATCCGACCGTTGTTCGCGGCGACCGCGTCGATCGCCGCGGTGACGATCCCCAGCTCGCGTTCCCGGCCGACCAGCCTCGACTCCACTCGGCAGAGTATGCCGCAATCGGCCTAAGGTTTGAGCCCGGTCAGCACCGTCAGCTGGTCCGTATCGACCCGAGCGAGCCCGGTCAGGCCGGCCTCGGCAAACCAGCGGCAGTAGTCGGCCGGGTCGTGGATCACGCCGCCGTGGGTGCGGAGCAGCAGCGACAACGCGTGCACGGCCGCGCCTGGCGCGTCGGCCAGCGTGTCGATCACAGCCATGGCCCCGCCGGCCCGCAGCGCCGGCAGGTAACGGCGGATCAGCTCGGCCACGCCGGCCGCGTCCAGCCGGTGGCAGACGCCCGCCAGCACCACCAGGTCGTACGCGCCGGGCTCGGGCTGGGCGTCGAACAGGCCGCCGGGCAGGAAGTCGACCGGCCGGTCGGGACGGCGGTTGGCCGGCACGTCGAGCACGGTGACCCGACACCGCGGATCGCGGACGACCGGTGGCGCCCCGTCCACGCCGACCTCGAGAACCCGTGCCGCCGCCGGTAATGCGACATCGGCCTGGCCGTGCAGCAGAGCGGTGATCACATCGCGTTCGGCCTCGCGGGCCGGCAGGCCGGTGCGGACCGAGTCGGTGACCTGATCACGCCACGGCAGCATCGAGTGCGCCCCGGCCAGGCCGGCCGTCGCCGGCTCGTGGCGGCCGTCGGGGCGAACACGCACCAACCCGCTGTCGACCAGCGTCGCGAGCACCACTCGGACCCCGCGAACGCTTGCGCCGCAGGCCACCGCCAACTCGTCGACGGTGGCCGGCATGCGGTCGATGTGGTCGATCAGGCCCAGCTGGACCGCCGCCGAGTAGGCGGCCACCATCGCGGCCGCCTGGTGCAGGCGCAGCAACGCGGTCACCGCGTCAGTGCCCTTCGCATGATCGCCACGCTCTCCAGCGCCACCGCGTCGGCCCGGGCCAGGTCACGCCGGGCCGACAGCAGCTGGGCCAGGTTGATCAGCGCCCAGGACAGCTGCTGGTTGTGGTCGGCGTTGTCCGGCTCCCGGGCCACGCGGTCCTTCAGTTCGGCCACCGCCTGCTCGGTGATCGTGACGGCTTCCTCATGGCACTCGCCATGAGGAATTCCCCAGAGCCGCTCGGCCCGTGCAATCACGTCCATGCCACTCATGGTGGGGCCGGCCGCGGTCGCGACCGGTACGTAATCGGGCCCGGGCGGCGAAGTTACGTACCCGCCGTCCAGGCCGTGGCCTGCCGGCCGATGAGCTCGTTCAGGTCGCCGGCGGTGAGGTTGAAGTCCAGCGCGTGCAGGCCGTAGAAGTTGGACTGCGGCGGGCCGACCAGGTTGTCGCCGCCGGTGATGTCCAGCCAGGACACCGTGGTCCGGCCGTCCATGGCCTGCTTGCACTGGCCGGTCAGCGTGCCGTGGAAGCGGGCGAAGCCGGTCGGGTAGTTCGGCACCGTCAGGGACTGGCCCAGGCCGCTGATCCGGCCGTACTGGTTGAGGTCGTTGCCGCCGACCAGCTTGCGGGTGTAGATCACCGAGTCCAGCGGCGTGGTCGCGTTGCCGGTGAGCAGCGTCGCCGGGTTCACGCACAGCACCTGGTGCTGCGGGTCGTCCGGCACGCGCGCGATGTCGGCGTCGGCCGGCACCTTGCCGCCGGGCTTGAAGCTGGAGTACGCCACCACGCAGGCCGTCTGGGTGGCCGTCGCGCAGGCCGGGATGTGCTGGAAGGTGGCCTTGGGGTCGGTGCCGCCACCGTCCGGCTGGCCGGTCGGGACCACGACGCGGCCGCCCAGCAACACTGCCGAGACAAGGTGCTTCCGCATCTCCGAGTTGTTGTCGAACTTGTGCTGGAGCAGCGCCTCCAGCACCGCCGCGCCCTGGGAATGGCCCAGCAGCACCACGCCGCGCCGCTTGCCGGTCGCCGGGTCGGTGTTGTCGTGGTCCCAGTAGCTCTGGAACGCCTGCTCCACGTCGCCGATGCCGACCGAGTAGTCCGGCGGGATCTTCGTGATCATCGCCAGCGCCAGCTCCGGCAGGGTCTTCTGCCGATACGTCGGCGCGAACATCCGACACCTCGACCCGAACATGCCCATCTGCGCGATCGACTGCGCGTACTCCTCGTCCAGCGGCACCGGCACCACGTTGGGCAGGTTGTCCACCGTCGGATACACGTAGAAGCAGTCGACCCGGGGCGATGCCGTGCTGCCCGGTCCCCCGGTGACGTCCGTGGTGTCGAGGGGTACTTGGTCGTGGCTCACCGGGTACGTAGCCTGCGTCGGCCCGCACGTGTCGTGGCACATCCACACCGGCGCCGGCAGATCATCCGCGTGTTGGGCATCAGCCGGCGCCAGGAAGCCGGCCGTGAGCACCGCCGCGGCGGCAAGGGTTCCCCAGGTCATGCCGAAAGTGAACCAGGCCCGGCCGCCGACCGGCCCCTCCCCATCACCCGATCGAGCTACCGGGACGACCGTCCATGCCTTGACGGTCACCGCCAGACTGTCTATCTTCGGACCGTCCAATCCTGGACTGTCAACGCGAAAGGAAACCCTCGATGTCCGAGACCGCCGCCCGCCTGCCGGCGCCGGCCGAGGCCGCCGGCCCGGAACGGTTGATCTACTTCTCGGATGCGGTGATCGCCATCGCCATCACGCTGCTGGCCCTGGAGTTGCCGACGCCGGGCGCGGGCGTGCACGGCAACGCCGGTCTGCTGGCGTTCCTCGGCGAGCACGCGACCGAGTACGTGGCGTTCCTGATCAGCTTCGCCGCGGTGGCCATGCACTGGCTGATCCACCAGCGGTTGTTCCGGTACGCCGCCGGCCTGGACGGGCGGCTGATCCGCTGGAACCTGCTGTGGCTGCTGATGATCGTGCTGATGCCGTTCACCACCAAGCTGCTGACCAGCGACACCGACGCGTTCCAGGTGCAGTTCACGGTGTACGCCGTTGACCAGGCGCTGGCCGGCCTGTTCCTGGTGCTGGCCCTGTCCGACCTGCGCCGGCACACGCTGCTGAAGCCGAACACGCCGACCGAGGTGCTCGAGAACGGCACCGAGTTCATGACCGCGGTGGTGGTGATGTTCGCGCTGTCGATCCCGGTGGCCTTCGTGACGAACTGGGCGGCCCTGTGCTGGCTGCTGCTTCCCTTGCTGCGCAAGGGAGTTCAACTGATCCGGCGACGGGGATGATCCGGGTGCGGCGGCCGCCACCACCGCACCCGGCCCACTGGCCACGCGCCGCCGCGCAGCCAGAGATCAGTCACCGCGGACACTGCGAATGGTGTCGCGGTACCACAGGGCGCTGGCCTTGAGGGTCCGCTGCTGGGTCTCGTAGTCGACCCGGACGATGCCGAAACGCTTGGCGTAGCCGTAGGACCACTCGAAGTTGTCCATCAGCGACCAGGCGAAGTAGCCCCGCACGTCAGCGCCGGCCTGGCGGGCCGCGGCGACGGCGCCGATGTGCGACTGGAAGTAGGCGACGCGGTCGTCGTCCTGCACGTAGTCGCCGGCGTCGGGCTGGTCGGCGTAGGCCGCGCCGTTCTCGGTGATCACCATCGGCAGCCCCGGGTACTCACGGCCGAGGCGCACCAACAGGTCGGTGAAGCCGGACGGCACGATCTCCCAGCCCATGTCGGTGACCGGCAGCCCGCTCATCACGGCCCGGGTCACCGGCACGCCGTCGGCGTCGCGGGACTCGCCGTTCTCGTCGACCCCGGAATACCGGTGGCTGGAGTAGTAGTTCACGCCGAGCACGTCGATCGGGGCCGAGATGATCTCCAGATCCCCGTCCCGCACGGGAATCTCGACGCCGCGCTGCACCAGGTCGGCGACGACGTCCTTGGGGTAGCGGCCGTAGCGCAGCGGGTCGAGGTAGATCCGCGCGCCGAGGCCGTCGGCCCGGCGAGCGGCCTCACGGTCGGCGGCGCTGTCGGTCGCCGGGTAGGACGACCCCATGTTCAGCGTGATGCCGAGCTCCTTGGGCGACGACGCCGCCTCGCGCATCCGTTGCGTGGCAAGGCCGTGCCCGAGCAGCAGGTGGTGCACGGCGGCGATGGCGGCCGGGAACTCCTGCCGGCCCGGCGCCTGCCGGCCCTCGGAGTAGCCGAGCATGGCGGTGCACCACGGCTCGTTCAACGTGGTCCAGATCCGCACCCGGTCCTGGAGCTTGTCGAACACCATCATCGCGTAGTCGGCGAACCGGTAGGCGGTGTCGCGCACCGGCCAGCCGCCGGCGTCCTCCAGCTCCTGCGGCAGGTCCCAGTGGTACAGCGTCACCCACGGGTCGATGCCCTGGCCGAGCAGCTCGTCGACGAGCCGGTCGTAGAAGGCCAGCCCCTTCTCGTTGACCGGCCCGGCGCCACGCGGCTGAACCCGGGGCCACGCCACGGAGAACCGGTAGGTGTCCACGCCGAGTTCCTTGATCAGCGCGACGTCCTCGGGCATCCGGTGGTAGTGGTCGCAGGCCACGTCGCCGTTCTCACCGTTGTGCACCATGCCCGGCACCCGGCAGTAGGTGTCCCAGATGGACGGTGTGCGGCCGTCCTCGTCGACGGCCCCCTCGATCTGGTACGCGGAAGTGGCCACGCCCCAACGGAAGTCGGCCGGCAGGCTGGCGATGAGGTCGGCCTCGACCGCGGCGGCGGTGGTTTCCATCGTGTTCTCCTCCAGTGTCGGTACGCGGGTCAACGGACGGGGTGCAGCCAGCAGGCCACCTCTCTGTCCGAGCCGCCGGTCACGTCGGGCGGGCCGAGCACCGGAAGGTCCGTGGCGCACGGCTCGAAGGATTTCGGGCACCGCGGGTGGAAAGCGCACCCGGTCGGCATCGCCCGCAGGTCCGGCGGCGACCCCGGAATGCCCGTCAGCTCCCGCTTGGGCCCGCGCAGCGCGGGGAAGGAGCCGAGCAGTCCGGCACTGTAGGGGTGGTACGAGTCGGTGTAGATCTCCTTGGCCGGCGCCTGTTCCACGATCCGGCCGCCGTACATGATGGCGATCCGGTCGGAGAACTCCACCAGCAGCGACAGGTCGTGGGTGATGAACAGCACCGAGAAGCCCAGCCGCTCCCGCAGCTGCACCAGCTCGCCCAGGATCTGCCGCTGCATCACCACGTCCAGCGCGGTGGTCGGCTCGTCCATGATGACGACCTTGGGCTCGAGCGCCAGCGCCATGCCGATCATCACGCGCTGCCGCATGCCGCCGGAGAGCTGGTGCGGGTAGCTGTCCAGCCGGTCGGACGGGATGCCGACCAGGGTGAGCAGCTCGCGGGCCCGGGCCAGCCGGGACTGCTTGCTGCTGCGGGGATCGTGCGCCCTGATCACGTCGGTGAGCTGGCTGCCGACCCGGTGCACCGGGTTGAGCGAGTTCATCGCGCCCTGGAACACGATCGACGTCTCGGCCCAGCGGAACTCGCGCAGCTCGCTGTTGGTCAGCGACAGCACGTCGTACGGGCCGCGCTCGGGGTCGTGGTAGATCACCTCGCCGCCGGCGACGACACCCGGCGGCGGCAGCAGCCGGGTCATGCCGTAGGCCAACGTGGACTTGCCGCTGCCGCTCTCGCCGGCCAGGCCGAGCACCTCGCCGCGGTTCAGGGTCAGGGTGACGTCGCTGACCGCGTGCACCGCCTCGTCGCCGAGACCGTAGTCGACGTTGAGGTTCTTGATCTCGATGAGCGGCTCGGCCATTACTGATTCTCCTTGCCCAGCACCGGCGTGAAGCCGATCCGCATGCGCACCGACTTGCCCTTGATCCGGCCCGCGTTGCGCAGCCGGGGGTTGACGATCTCGTCGATGCCGAAGTTGATCAGGGACAGCGCCGTGCCCAGCACCGCGATGGCCAGGCCGGCCGGCACGAACCACCACCACGCGCCCTGGGCCAGCGCCTGCTCGCTCTGGGCCCAGAACAGGATGGTGCCCCAGTTCCAGTCGGTCGGGTCGGAGACGCCGATGAAGGCCAGCGTGATCTCCGAGAGCACCGCGAAGATCACCGTCCCGACGAAGCCGGAGGCGATCACCGCGGTCAGGTTGGGCAGCAGCTCGAAGAAGATGATCCGCCAGGTGGACTCGCCGGTGGCCCGGGCCGCGTCCACGTAGTCCCGGCCGCGCAGGGACAACGTCTGCGCGCGCAGCACCCGGGCGCCCCAGGCCCACGAGGTCAGGCCGATCACCAGGCCGATGATCGTGTTGCTGACCGAGGGCAGGATGGAGGCGACGATGATGATCAGCGGCAGCGCCGGGATCACCAGGAACACGTTGGACAGCGCGGACAGCGCCTCGCCGCCGGCGTTGGCCAGGTAGCCCGAGCTGACGCCGATGATCACGGCCAGCGCGGTCGCCACCAGGCCGGCCAGCAGGCCGACGTAGACCACGCCACGGGCGCCGGACAGCACCTGGCTGAAGATGTCCTGGCCGAGGTGGGTGGTGCCGAACCAGTGCGCGCCGGTCGGCGGCGACAGCAGCACGTCGCCGCGGGCGTCCGGGTCGTACGGCGCCAGCATCGGGCCGAAGATCGCCAGCAGCACGTAGAAGCCGAGGATGATCAGGCCGATCAGGGTCTTGGTGTTGGCGATGAAGCGGAACTTCTGCCGTTTGGCCGGCTGTGGTGTCGGCGCGGCCTCGCCGGCGGCGGCCTGCAGGTCGACGGTGGAGATGGCCACGGCTCAGCCCTCCTTACGGGTACGCGGGTCGAGCACCAGGTAGGCCAGGTCGGCGATGAAGTTGGCGGCCAGCACGGACAGCGTGATGATCAGGAAGATGCCCTGCATCAGCGGGTAGTCCTTGGCCCCGACCGCCTGGAACAGCTGGAAGCCCACGCCCGGGTAGGAGAACACGATCTCCACCAGCAGCGTGCCGCCGACGATCAGGCCGAGCGACAGCGCGAAGCCGGACACGTTGGGCAGCAGCGCGTTGCGTGCGGCGTAACCGAGCATCACTCGACGATCAGTGAGTCCCTTGGCGTGCGCGACGGTGATGTAGTCCTCGGAGGACACCGTCACCATCATGTTGCGCATGCTCAGGATCCAGCCGCTCATCGAGGAGATGAGGATGGTCAGCGCCGGCAGCAGGCTGTGCTGGACGGCGCTGCCGATGAAGTCGATGTCCCAGCCGGGAACCACACCGGGGTCGTAGCCGCCGGAGGACGGGAAGAAGCTGCTCGGGCCGGCCAGCAGCTCGATCATGATCAGGCCGAACCAGAAGTACGGCACCGAGGAGATGAAGGTCGTCACCGGCAGCACCAGGTCGACCCAGCTGCCCCGGCGCCAGCCGGCCAGCACGCCGAGGCCGGTGCCGATCAGGAAGCTGCACACCGTGGTCACGCCGACCAGGGCCAGCGTCCACGGCAGGCTGGTGCTGATCACCTCGGACACCGGCGACGGGAAGAAGGTGAACGACAGGCCGAGGTCGCCGCGCAGCAGCTGGCCGAGGTACTCCACGTACTGGTGCCACAACGGATCCTGCTTGTCCAGTCCGAACAGGACGTACAGGGAGTGGATGGCGTCGGCGTTGAGCTGGCCGCGCTGCTTGGAGATCAACGCCTGCACCGGGTCGCCGGGGATCAGCCGCGGCACGAAGAAGTTGATGGTGATCGCGGCCCACGCCGTGAGGAGGTAGAACGCGATGCGCCGCAGGAGATAGCTCATCCGGCGACCTCCGCACTGCCCACGGCCGTCGGCTTCTCGACGTCCTCGGCGTAGAGCCAGCAGGCGGCCCAGTGGCCGGGCTCGTCGCCGATCTCCAGCCGGGGCGGCAGTTCGGTCTTGCACCGCGCCATCACATGCGGGCAGCGCGGGTTGAACCGGCAGCCCTGCGGCGGCCGGATCAGGCTGGGCGGCTCGCCCCCGACCTCGTCGGCCCTCGGGGGCCGATCGGGGTCGGGAGCGGAGTCGATCAGCAGCTGGGTGTACGGGTGGGCCGGCTTCTGGGTGACGGTCTCGCTGTCGCCACCCTCCACCATCCGGCCCGCGTACATGACCACCGTGTCGTCGGCGAAGTAGCGGGCCGACGCGATGTCGTGCGTGATGTACAGGATCGCCAGGTTGAGGCGCTCCTTGAGGTCCCGCAACAGGTTGAGCACGCCGAGCCGGATGGAGACGTCCAACATGGACACCGGCTCGTCGGCCAGCAGCGCCTCCGGGTCGGCGCCGAGCGCGCGGGCGATGGCCACGCGCTGGCGCTGCCCGCCGGACAGCTCGTGCGGGAACTTGTCGATGTAGCGCTCCGGCGGCGTGAGCTGCACCCGGGTCAGCAGCTCACGCAGCGCCTCCTCGAGATTCCCGCCTGTGTTGCCGTGGATGCGCAGCGACCTGGTCAGGTGGTAGCGCACCGTGTGCACGGGGTTCAAGGAGCCGAAGGGGTCCTGGAAGATCATCTGCACCTGCCGGACGTAGGCCCGGAACCGGCGCCCGCCCCTGACGTCGACCCGCTTGCCGTGCAAGCGGATCTCGCCCGAGGTGGGGTGGTGCAGCTGGGCCAGCAGCCTGGCCACGGTGGACTTGCCCGAACCGGACTCGCCCACCATCGCCGTCACGTGGCCGCGGCGCAGCGTGAAGCTGACGTCGTCGACCGCGTGCACACTGCGTGCCTTGCGGGTCAGTAGCTCCCGGCCCTTGCGGCGAACCGGGAAGTGCTTGCTGAGACCGTCTACTTCCAGGACGACCTCGCCGGTCTTGTCAGTCATGTCAGGCTGCCGGCCTCAACTTCAGGATGAGGGGAAGAGCCGTCGGCTGGGTCGGCTGCCCGGCGGCGTACTGGTTGTCCGTGGTCGGCCAGCCCGTCCAGTTCTTGGAACTGAACTCGCCGCCGAGGTTGGCCGCGGACGTCGCGATGATCGGCATGTTGTCGACGAAGATCTTCTGGAGCGTGTTGAGCGCGGCGGTGCGGCCGGCGTCGTCGGCGGCAGCCGCGTAGGCCTTGAGCGCGGCCGTGGCGTCGGCGTTCTGGAAGCGGCCGTAGTTGCCGTTGACGCCAGGGGTGCCGGTCGGCTTGTACAGGTCGCCATCCATGATGGACTTGTACAGCTGGTACGGGGTCGCGCCGCCGTCGGTCCAGTGCATCACGGCGTCGAAGTTGCCGGTGTCGACGTCCTTGGTCCAGGCGTCCTGGTTGGCCTTGTCGACCGTGGCGGTGATGCCGATCTTGGCCACGTTGTCCTTGATGATCTCCAGGTCGGTCTGGTAGTCGGACCAGCCGGACGGGTCGCTCAGGGTCATCTTGACCGGCGCGCCGGTCTTGTCCTTGAGCGTGGTGCCGTCATAGGAGTAGCCGGCCTGGGTCAGCTTCTGCTTGGCCCCGTCGACGTCGACCTTGACGTCCTTGCCCTTGTACTCCGGCGCGATGAACGACTCGCCGGCCGGGGTCGGGATGCCGGTGATGTTGGTGACCGCCGGGTAGAAGTAGCCGGACTCGCCCTGGTTGAAGATGTCCTGGCGGTTGATCACCATGTTGATCGCCTGGCGCAGCGCCGGGTCGTTGAACGGCGCCTTCTGGGTGTTGAACCACAGGCCGTGCAGCCCCATGTCGGCCGGGAAGTACAGCTGGTAGTGCGCCGGGTCCTTGGCCACGAACACCTGCTTGGCGTTCGGGATGTAGGCGAAGGCCCACTCGCACGCGCCGGTGGCCAGCGCGGTGGCCTGCGCGTTGTTGTCGGTGTACGAGGTGTAGCGCAGCTCCTTCACCTGGCCCTTGTCCTGCCAGTAGTCGTCGCGCACGTCGAGGGTGACGGTCTGCGGCGTGAAGGTCTTCAGCTTGTACGGGCCGGTGCCGACCGGGTCCTTGACCGGGTCGGTGGCCGGGTCCTTGAACGTCGACCACTGGTGCTTGGGCACGATCGGCGTGTCGGTGAGGATCTTGTACTCGTTCACGAACTGCGGGCTGGTGAACGTCGCGGTCACCTGGTTGCCCGACACCGTGGTGTCACCGAACGGGATCGCGTTGTGGTTCAGCCCGGGGGTGGCCTTGAGCAGGTCGAACGTGTACTTGACGTCGTCGGCGGTGAACGCTTGGCCGTCGGACCACTTGACGTTGTCGCGCACCGTCATGGTCAGCGTCTGATAGTTGTTCGACCAGTCGAACTTGGTGGCCAGCCACGGCTGGGCCGGATCGGTCGGCTTGACCCGGTTGATCATCGCCAACGGCTCGAAGATCACGAACCGGTAGCCGAGCGAGCTGGCCGCGGACGAGGACAGGTACGGGTTGTTGTTGTCCGTCTGGGGGCCGTTGGGCATGCCGACGTTCAGCACGCCGTCCGCGTTGCCCTTCGCGGTCGAACCGCCGCCACCGCACGCGGTGAGGGCGGTGGCCGCCATGAGACTGCCGGCTACGGCGAAGACCACTCTGCGACTGACGCGCATGGGTCCTCCTTGTCGTCTGCGAGGAGGGTGGGACCGTGTGCGCCGCCCGCGCGGCGCGTGTTGCGGCAGAGTCAACCTGCGTGTCACAGCTCACGTCAATAACGGAGCGGTCACAAAATTAACCCTAAATTTAAGCCTTGAACAAAACGGCAGGCAGGGGCGGCCGCCACCCAGGGCCGTCAGACGCACACCGAGCAGCCTAGTCACACCCACCGCGATGGGGTAAGCACACAGAGTGCTGACTTTCCGGTCCGTTCGGTCACCTGAACCGATGGGCCCACGCCCGCGAACCGGCCGAACGGCTGGACCGGCCGGATTCAAACGTCCACGGTTATGAACGTCGGCTAACCTCTGGACGCCGGGACACTTGCGAGTGATCCGCGTCGGCAGGTTGGGCCGCCAGGGTTTCTTACGGTGTTAAATTATGGCGCTAACTTAGTCGGTCCGGCATCCTGTCACGCAGACGTTCCCACCGTCGATGGGCACCCCATGGAACCAAAGCGCACCACGGTTCGCGATCTTCGCCGCCACAACAGGTCAACGCTGCTGTCGAAGCTGTTCTTCGACGGGCCGCTGAGCCGGCACGAGCTGAGCCAGCTCACCGGTCTGTCCGCGGCCACCGTCAGCAACGTGACCGCCGAGCTGGTCGAGGATCGGCTGATCGTGGAGGCGGGCCTGGTGGAGTCCGACGGCGGACGGCCCCGGGTGTTGCTGCGCGTCGACCCGAAGTACGCCAACGTGGTCGGCATCGACGTCGGCGAGACCGGCGTCAAGGTGGAGCTGTTCGACCTGGCGATGACCCGGCTGGCCGCGGCCGACCTGCCGCTGACCTCGATCGAGCCCGATCCGGCCGAGGTCGTCGCCCGCACCGCCGAGGGTCTGCGCCAGGTGATCGAGGCGGCCGACGTGACCGAGAGCAGCGTGCTGGGCGTGGGCATCGGCGTGCCCGGCACGGTGGAGAAGGGCACCAGGACCCTGGTGCACGCGCAGACCATCGGCTGGGACGCGGTGCCGCTGCCGTCCATGCTGCGCGACCAGGGCATCCGGCTGCCGCTGTTCCTGGACAACGGGGCCAAGACGCAGGGCCAGGCCGAGATGTGGTTCGGCGCCGGCCGGGGCGCGCGGCACGCGGTGATCGTGCTCGTCGGCTCCGGGGTGGGCGCGGCGGTGATCACCGACGGCCAGACCTACGCCGGCTACAGCAGCAGCGCCGGCGAATGGGGGCACACCACCATCGTCTACGGCGGCCGGCAGTGCCGCTGCGGCGCGCGCGGCTGCCTGGAGGCGTACGTCGGCGCGGAGGGCATCCTCGACCGGTACCGCAAGGCGCGCGGCGGTCGCGGCACGGTCGACACCGACGAGCAGGCGGCGCTGGCCGCGCTGGTCGCCGCGGCCGACAGCTCCAAGATCGCGGCCAAGGTGCTGGACGACACCGCGGGCTACGTCGGCGCCGGCATCGCCAACCTGGTCAACCTGTTCAACCCGGAGCGCATCGTGATCGGCGGCTGGGCCGGGCTGGCCATGGGCGACCAGTGGTTGGAGGGCGTGAAGAAGGCCACCGCCGAGCACGCGCTGCGGCACCCGTATGAGCAGACCTCGATCGAGCTGTGCCGGCTCGGCCCGGACGCCGTGGCCGTCGGCGCCGCCACCCTGCCGGTGGCCGCGCTGCTCGACGCCGGCGGCGATCCCCGTGAGAACCCGCGCAGTGTCGCCTAGCCACAAACAGGTCGCCAGCGCCGAACGGCTCTGGCACAGTGGCCGGCCATGGACCTCCTCACCGCCGCGGACGTCCGGCTCATGCAGGGCCTGGCCCAGCGGATCGTGGCCACCCGCCTCGACCTGGTGAACAGTGACGCGTCGGTCGGCGAGCTGGCCTGGAACTGGGGCAAGGGGCACGCGGCGTTCGGCGCGACCTGGAGCCGCCGGCTGTGGTTCGCCGGCGACGACCTGGTGGCATGGGGCTGGGCCCAGCTGCCGCACCGGCACCTCACTTCCGCCTATCTTGCGCTCCAGGTCGATCCCGATCATGCCCCGCTGGTCGACGAGGTGATCGACTGGTACGACGAGGTGGCGGCCGGCATGCGTCGCTCGCTGATCGTGCAGGGGGCCGACAAGTTCGGCCTGGCGCGGTGGAACGCCCGAGGCTACGAACGCGAGCCGGACTCCGGCGGGTGGACCCAGCTCAACGTGCGAGACCTGCATGACATCGAGAAACCCTTGCTGCCAAAGGGATTCCGCTTCCGCAACGCCGACGAAGTGAGCCCGGCGGCGGTTGTTCAGGCCCATGTGGACGCTTGGCCGTCGTCGCCGTACAACCTCGATGCCTACGAAGGCGTGCGCGCGACCGAGCCGTATCGCGGCGATCTGCACGTGCTGGTCGAAGCGCCGGACGGGACCATGGCCGCGTCGGCGGTGATGTGGCTGGACGAGGTCAACAGGACCGCGGAGTTCGAGCCGGTCGGGACGCATCCCGACTACCGGCGGCAGGGCCTGGGCCGAGCGCTCCTTCTGCACGGCATGCACGTGGCCCGCGACGCCGGGGCCACGCAGATGACGGTGGCCTGCCTTGGCGCGGCCGACCATCCCAAGGCCCGCGGTCTGTACTACGGCGTCGGCTTCGACTACTTCAGCCGGGACATCATCCTGAACCGCGCATAGGGCATTTGTCGCGCCTTACATCTAGCCGTGAAGTATGTCCGTTGCTACCGTGGAGCCCCCTGCACGGCTCGTCGTGGGCGCTCACCTGACGTGAGCGCCGCCGCCTCCCGCGACGCGTCGTTGGTTCGACCTGGAGGCGACAATGACGTCACTTGCCCGATCCCGTCGGGCCGCGGTCGCCGTGGCGGCCGCCGCCGCGGCGGTGCTGGCCTGCGTCACCCCGGCGACCGCCGGCGCGCAGCCGCAGCTGACCGCGGCGTTCACCGAGGACTTCAACGGGGCCGCCGGCAGCGCCGCGAACAGCAGCCGGTGGAACTACGAGACCGGCGACAACGTCAACAACCACGAACGCCAGTGGTACACCTCGGGCGCGGCCAACGCGGCGCTGGACGGCAACGGCCACCTGGTGATCACGGCCAAGAAGCAGGGCGGCCACACCTGCTGGTACGGCCCGTGCCAGTACACCTCGGCCCGCCTGAACACCTCCGGCAAGTTCACCGCCCAGTACGGGCACGTCGAGGCCCGCATGCAGATCCCGCGCGGCCAGGGCATGTGGCCGGCGTTCTGGCTGCTGGGCACCAACATCGGCGATCCGAACGTGGGCTGGCCCAAGTGCGGCGAGATCGACGTGATGGAGAACGTCGGGTTCGAGCCGAACACCGTGCACGGCACCATCCACGGCCCCGGCTACTCCGGCTCCGGCGGCATCGGCGCGGCCTACAACGGCCCGGTCTTCGCCGACGGCTTCCACACCTACGCGGTGGACTGGTCGCCCAACAAGATCGTGTGGTCGGTGGACGGCCACGCCTACCAGACCCGCACGCCGGCCGATCTCGGCGGCAAGAGCTGGGCGTTCAACCACGGCTTCTTCATCATTCTCAACCTGGCCGTCGGCGGCTACTGGCCGGGCGACCCGAACAGCGGCACGCCGTTCCCGGCCAAGCTCGTCGTCGACTACGTGCACGTCACGACCGCCTGACATGTAAGCGTTTCCCGGTTCCCGCCCGGAGCGCCACGCGCCGGGCGGGAACTGCCGCGCGCACTAGTTGATCTTGACGTGGCGAGACTTGTTCCTAGTCCTGCATAAAGTCTCCGCGCAGGCATTGCCAAATGTGGTCCACCCCTCGGATACTCGTCGCACCGACGGGTCAACCCCCTGCGCCCGTTGGCTTTCCACCCCTGCCGTAGACCGATTTCGCGACCCTGCAAGGAAAACCGCCGCACACAGCCGAGATCCGCCCTCGGCCGGTGCCTCCTGCGGTGCGAACTGACGTTCCCCGAGAGGCGAGACCTCATGCGCAGACACAGACATCTCCTGCTGGCCGCGGTGCTCGCGGCGACCACGGTCGTCCCGTTGGGACTGACCGCGTCGGCGGCCCCCGCCGCGCCCGCGGCCACCACCACCTTCAGCGACGACTTCGACGGCCCGGCCGGCAGTCCGGCCGACGGCGGCAAATGGTCCTACGAGACCGGCGACAACGTCAACAACCACGAACTCGAGTGGTACACGGCCGGGTCGAACAACGCCGCGCTGGACGGCCAGGGCCACCTGGTGATCACCGCCAAGCGCGAGAACCCCGGCAACAACAACTGCTGGTACGGCTACTGCCAGTACACCTCGGCCCGGCTCAACACCGCGCAGCGCTTCACCCAGGCCTACGGCCACTTCGAGACCCGCATGCAGATCCCGCGCGGCCAGGGCATGTGGCCGGCGTTCTGGATGCTGGGCGACAACATCGGCGACCCGAACGTGGGCTGGCCGGCCAGCGGCGAGATCGACGTGATGGAGAACGTCGGCAACGAGCCCGGCACGGTGCACGGCACCATCCACGGCCCCGGCTACTCCGGCTCCGGCGGCGTCGGCGCCGGCTACTCGCTGCCCGGCGGACAGGCCTTCGCCGACGGCTTCCACACCTTCGCGATCGACTGGTCGCCCAACCGGATCACCTGGTCCGTGGACGGAAACGCCTACGAGACAAGGACTCCCGCCGATATAGGCGGCAACCGGTGGGTGTTCGACCACCCGTTCTTCATCATCATGAACCTGGCCGTCGGCGGCTACTGGCCGGGCAATCCCGATGGCAGCACGCCGTTCCCGGGCAAGCTGGTGGTGGACTACGTGCACGTGACCACCGGCGACAGCGGTCCCCCGCCGGGCAGCGGCGGCACGATCACCGGGCTCGGCGGCAAGTGCGTCGACGTGGCCGGGGCCAACTCCGCCAACGGCACCGCGGTCCAGCTCTACGACTGCAACGGCACCGCCGCGCAGCAGTGGTCCGTCGGCAACGGCCAGATCAAGGCGCTGGGCAAGTGCCTCGACGTCTCCGGCGGCGGTACCGCGAACGGCACCGTGGTCCAGTTGTGGGACTGCAACGGATCCGGCGCGCAGAACTGGACCGTCAGCGGGGCCAACGACATCGTCAACGTCCAGGCCAACAAGTGCCTTGACGCCTCGAACAACAGCTCCGCCAACGGAACCCGGCTGCAGATCTGGGACTGCTCCGGCAACGCCAACCAGAAGTGGACGGTGAACAGCTGATGCGCAGCCGAATTCTCACCCTCCTTGCCGGATTGCTGTTGGCACTGCCCCTGTTCGGCCTCAGCTCGGCACCAGCCATGGCGTCCGACCCCGGCGGCCCGTCGGCCAGCCAGCTGCTGGCCAAGGTGACCAACTGCCAGCAGATCTCGCACGGCACGTACGCCACCGACGAGGGCCAGCCCGGCACGGTCCCGGTCTGCCAGGCCAGTGGCGCCGTGTTCTTCAAGGGCGACATGGACGTCGACTGCGACGGCCAGCGCACCACGCAGTGCAACGAGCAGACCGACTGCTGCTTCTACCCGGACACCGCGTTCCACACGTCCAACGACCAGCCGTTGAACGCCGCGCAGCTGCCGTACATCGTGCTGCCGAGCCCGTCGGGTATCTGGGACTACCGCACGGCCGGCATCGACGGCGGCGCGGTGGTGGCGGTGATCTACAACAACCAGGTGACCTACGCGGTCGTCGGCGACACCGGTCCCACCGGCATCATCGGCGAGTCCTCTTACGCCACCGCGCAGTCGCTCGGCATCAACCCCGACCCGCGCAACGGCGGCACCGACAGCGGCGTCACCTACATCGTGTTCCCGCACTCCAAGGTGAACCCGATCGAGAGCCACAGCAGCGCCGTCTCGCTGGGCCAGCAGCTGGCCACCACCTTCGTCGGTGGTGGCGGCAACCCGCCGCCGACCGGCGGCACGATCACCGGCATCGGCGGCAAGTGCGTCGACGTGGCCGGGGCCAACTCCGCCAACGGCACCGGCGTGCAGCTCTACGACTGCAACGGCACCACCGCACAGCAGTGGTCCGTGAGCAATGGCCAGATCATGGCGCTGGGCAAGTGCCTGGACGTCTCCGGCGCCAACTCGGCCAACGGCACCGTGGTCCAGCTGTGGGACTGCAACGGCAGCGCCGCGCAGAACTGGTCCCGTCCGGGCGACGGCACGATCCGGGCGCTGGGCAAGTGCCTTGACGCCTCGAACAACAGCTCCGCCAACGGAACCCGGTTGCAGATCTGGGACTGTGCCGGCTCCACCAACCAGAAGTGGACGGTCGCATGATCAGGAAGTCCGTCACCCTGCTGGCCGGGGTGGCCGCGCTGGCGACCGTGCTGCTGCCCGGCACCGCGTCCGCGGCGACCGGCACGATCACCGGCATCGGCGGCAAGTGCGTGGACGTCGCCGGAGCCAACAGCGCCAACGGCACCGCGGTCCAGCTCTACGACTGCAACGGCACCGGGGCCCAGCAGTGGACCACCGGCTCCGACGGCAGCCTCCAGGCGCTGGGCAAGTGCCTCGACGTGGCCGGGGCCAACAGCGCCAATGGCACCAAGGTGCAGATATGGGACTGCAACGGCACCGCCGCGCAGCAATGGACCATCGGCTCCAACGGCTCGCTCCAGGCCCTGGGCAAGTGCCTCGACGCCACCAACAACAGCTCGGCCAACGGAACCCTGCTACAGATCTGGGACTGCGCCGGCTCGGCCAACCAGACCTGGACGGCGCCCGGCGGCGGCACCACTCCCCCGCCGCCGCCCCCGCCGCCGAACGGGGCGATGGCGGTCGCGCCGTACTACTACAACGGCTGGGGCAACCCGCCGGACCCGCGCACCATCATGAGCGCCACCGGTGTCAAGTGGTTCACCATGGCGTTCGTGCTCAACAACGGGTACTGCACCCCGATGTGGGACGGCGGCCGGCCGCTGACCGGCGGCGTGGACCAGAACACCATCAACACCATCCGGTCGGCCGGCGGTGACGTGGTGCCGTCGTTCGGCGGGGCCAACGGCAACAAGCTGGAGGCCTCCTGCGCCAGCGCCGGCGAGCTGGCCGGGGCCTACCAGAAGGTGATCAACACCTACGGGCTGAAGGCGATCGACCTCGACTTCGAGGGCGACATCTACGGCAACGGCACCATCCAGCAGCGGCTGGTGGACGCGCTGAAGATCATCCGGGCCACCAACGCCGGCCTCAGCATCTACGTCACGATCGGCAGCGGGCAGAACGGCCCGGGCAACGACCTGATCACGCGGGCGGCCAACTCCGGGCTGACCGTGGACGTCTGGACGATCATGCCGTTCGACTTCGGCGGCGCCGGCCAGGACATGGCCAGGTTGACCGCGCAGGCCACCGACGGCCTGGAGCGGGCGGTCCGCGACGCGTACCACTACACCGACGACGTGGCCTACCGGCACAGCGGCCTGTCGTCGATGAACGGCATCACCGACAACAACGAGCGGGTGACGGTGGCCAACGCCCAGACCATGCTGGGTTACGCCAACCAGCACCACCTCGGCCGGTTCACCTTCTGGTCGGCCAACCGGGACCGCCCGTGCCCCGGTGCCTACCCGAACGACGACACCTGCTCGGGTGTCGCCCAGAACGCCTGGGACTTCACCCGAACGTTCGCGCAATACAAGGGCTAACGACCCTTGAAGTGACCTGACAGGACGGCGCGGGGCGACCCGCGCCGTCCGTATGCTCCGTGCGGTGCAGCGTATGGAGCACTGGCAGAGCAGGCTCGACGAACTGGCCCGGCGGCACGGTGTGCCGGGCGCCGTACTGGGGATCTCCACCCCCGAGTGGACGGGAGTCGCCCCGACCGGGGTGCTGAACGTGCGAACGGAGGCGCCGGTTCGGCCGGATTCGGTGTTCCACCTGGGATCCATCACCAAGGTCCTGGTCACGACGGCGGTCATGCGGCTGGTCCAGGACGGCCGGCTGGACCTCGACAAGCCGGTCTCGGCCGTGCTGCCCGAACTCGACCTCGGCGACATAACCGATCGGGTGAGCCTTCGTCATCTGCTCACCCACACGAGTGGTATCGACGGCGATGTCATCGTCGACACCGGCCGCGGCGACGACTGCCTGGCCCGCTATGTCGCCCAGTTGGCCGACGTCGCCCAGAACTCGCCGCTCGGCGCCACCTGGTCGTACTGCAACTCGGGTTTCAGCCTGGCCGGCCGGGTCGTCGAGCAGGTCACCGGGCAGGTGTGGGACGACGCCATGCGGGAGCTGGTGTTCGACCCGCTGGGCCTGGCCGACACCATCACCCTTCCGGAGGAGGCGCTGCTGCGTTCGGCCGCGGTCGGCCACACGGTTGCGGATGACCGGACGATTCCCGTGCGGCAGTGGCAACTTCCCCGCGCCATCGGCCCCGCCGGCACCATCGCGTCGACCATGTCCGACCTGCTGACGTTCGCTCGCCTCCACCTCGACGGCGGCCCGTTGCTCACCGCCTCCTCGCTGGCGCAGATGCAGGCCGAGCAGGTTCGGGTGGACGCCAAGTACTCGCTGGCCGAGACCTGGGGCCTGGGCTGGCAGCGTTTCGTGTGGGACGGTCAGCCGCTCATCGGACACGACGGTTCGACCATCGGGCAGCAGTCCCACCTCGTGCTGCTGCCCTCGCAGGGATTGGCCGTGGCGCTGCTGACCAACCGGCGTACCCCTCACTTGTACGAGGACCTGTTCCGCGAGGTGTTCCAGGAGCTGGCCGGCATCGAGATGGCCCACCAGCCCGTGCCGCCCGCCACGCCGCTGGGGCTGCTGCCCGTCGACTACCTCGGCACGTACGAGCGGGCCGGGCAGCGGATCGAGGTGCTGATCTCGGACGGCCAGCCCGTGCTGCGCGTGACCACCTTGGGCAAGCTCGCCGAGTACGTCGCCGATCCCGTCGAGGAACTCCCCATGGTGGCCTTGGAGCCGGACGTGTACCTGGTGCCTCTCACGGGCAGCGACCACTGGCTCCCGGTGAGCTTCTATTCACTGGCCGACGGCTCCCCGTACCTGCACTTCTGCGGCCGAGCAAGCGCTCTCCGCCACTACTCCCAACCCCCACCCCCGTCAAGCCCCTGATGTTCGGAAAGGGGCATTCCTCGCGTCTGACGAGAGGAATTGCGCGTTGATCAAGGAGGGCGGGTGGCTGAAGGGTGGGGCAGACTCTGCGCCCATGGAGGTCATCACCGCCAAGACGCTCCGCTTGATCGTGCTGCTGGGCATCGCCGGCGGCTACCTGGACGCGTTCACGTTCGTGGCGCACGGCGGTGTGTTCGCCAACGCGCAGACGGGCAACGTGGTGCTGCTGGGCGTGGACGCGGCGCGGGGCGACGTGGCCGGGGCGCTGGCCCACGTGCCGCCGCTGATCGCCTTCGTGCTGGGCGTGGCGGCGGCGGAGACGCTGACCCATCCCCGCGTCGCGCCGGTGGTGCGGCGGCCGGTCCGGGTGGCGCTGGTGATCGAGATCGCCGTCCTGCTGGTCGTGGGGGCGATCCCGACCTGGTTCGCCAGCAGCGCGGTGGTGCTGGCGGTGGCGTTCGTGGCGGCGTTGCAGAACGCCACGTTCGGCACGGTGCGGGAGTGGTCGGTGAACACCACGATGACCACCGGCAACCTCCGCACCGCGGCCAGGGCGACGTACCGGGCGGTGTTCCGACGGGACCAGGACGCGGCCGGCCAGGCCCGGACGTTCGGCCTGGTGGTGCTGTGCTTCCTGGTCGGCGCGGCGGTCGGCGCACTGGTCACGGAGCGCGTCGGGAACATGGCTGCCTGGGGTGCGAATTTGTTGATCGTGACCGGATTGGCGCTTTTCTTCCTCGACGAGCGGACGCCGGGTTAGGGTCCCCCCGCCACCGAGCAGGGGGGAACTACATGAAAAAGTACCTGGTCACGGCCATCGCCGGCATACTGCTGCTGGCGCCTACGGCATACGCCGACGCCACGGCGTCGGTCACGAAGATCTCGCAGCCCAGCCCCTTCCCGGCCGGCTGCGACCACAAGGACCCGGTCGGCACCAACTACCCGAACGCCGAGGTGCAGCCGGACATCGCGGTCGACCCGCACAACCCGGCGCACATGGTCAGCGCCTTCCAGACCGACCGCTGGTCCGGGGTCGGCGGCCACGGCCTGATCACCGCGGCGACCTTCGACGGCGGCCGCACCTGGACGTACGCCACGCCGCCCGCGGTGTCGACGTGCGCCGGCGGCGGCTACGACCGTGCCACCGACACCCAGGTCAGCATCGGCAACAACGGCCAGGTGTTCCTGGTGTCGCTCAGCATGAACACCACAACGCCGCACGGCGACCACGCGATCCTGGTGGTCAGGTCGGGCGACGGCGGCCGCAGCTGGGGCACGCCGACCACGATCATCCGTGAGGGCACGGGCGCCACCGACAACATCTGGAACGACCTGCCGACGGTCTACGCCAACGGCAAGGACGTGTACGTGGCGTGGGACCGGATCGACCTGAACGACGGCACCGCGCCGATCTACCTGGCCCACAGCAGTGACGGCGGCACGACCTGGGGCGAGCCCCGCAAGGTCGTCGGCTTCGACCTCACCAAGGGCGTTTCCGGCATCCGGCTGGCCGCGGTGCAGGGCAAGCTGGTCGCCTTCTTCGCCTACTACGAGCCGATTCCCGGCACGCAGGACTACGCGATGTCCTGGCGGTCGGTCACCTCGGCCGACCGCGGCGAGACCTGGTCGGCCCCGACGGTGATCGCGCCGGACGCGGCCGTCGGCACCTTGGAGCCGGGCGGCAAGAACGTCCGCGACGGGCACACCGTGTTCGGTCAGCTCGCGGCCGGCCCCAACGGCGAGTTGCGCGCCGTGTGGCAGGGTTCCCAGTTCACCGGCGACCACGACGGCATCGTGCTGGCCACCTCCACCGACGCCGGGGCCACCTGGTCCGCGCCGGTGCCGGTGGGATCGTCGCCGGCCAAGCAGTTCATGCCGGCCGTCGCGGTCAACTCGGACGGCGTCGTCGGCGTGACCTACTACCAGCTCGACAGCACCGGCACGACGTACTGGCAGGCCACCTCGGCCACCGGAACCTCGTGGCAGGCCAGCAAGTTGGCCGGGCCGTTCGACATCACGTCGGCCCCGGTGGTGACCGACGGCTCGTACTACGTCGGCGACTACCACGGAATGGCCGCCGCCGGCGGGTGTTTCGTCTCGGTGTTCGCCAAGACCAACAGCGGCCAGCCCGACAACCGAACGGATGTCTTCGTCACGGTGTCGTAACACCTGGTGGGGCCAGGGTGGTGGCCAGCCACCACCCTGGCCCGGGTACACCCGGAAGATGTACTCCGCGGCGGTGAGCGCCGGGTTATGTTCGACCACGTGTGGGACAGCAGCGAGGCCGGCAACGACGCCGACGAGTACATCCGCGAAGCCATGCGGTGGCACTTCGATCCCGCGACGGGATCACCGTTCTGGCTCGCACAGGCCGACTCGCTCGGCTTCGACCCACGCGAGCGGGTCCGGTCCGTCGCCGACCTGCGGCTGTTCCCCAACGTGGTCGACCAACTCCGGGACGTGCGCCCCGAGCAGCTGATCCCGCGTGGCTACGGCGATTCCGCCGAGATCGTCGGCGTGTACGACAGCGGCGGCACCACCGGCGCGCCCAAGCGGGTGGTGTTCCTCAACGACTGGTTGCAGCGGATGATCACGCACCTGCTGGAGCCGCTGGACCGGCTGGGCATTCCGCTCGGCCTGAACTGGCTGGGCATCCTGCCGACCGGGCCGCACGCCGTCGGGCACTTCATCGGCCTGGTGGCGCGGGCCCGCCGCGGCTTCATGTACACAGTGGACCTGGACCCGCGCTGGGTCCGCAAGCTCATCGCGTCCGGCCAGACCGCACAGGCCGACGCCTACGTCGACCATCTGATCGAGCAGTCCTCACATATCCTGCTCAGCCAGGAGATCGGCGTCATCGTGACCACGCCGCCGATCCTGGAGCGGCTGGCCCGCCGGCAGGATCTGCTGGACGTCATCAACCGCGACGTGCGGCTGATCCTGTGGGCCGGCGCGCACCTGGACGCCGACACCCACGACCTGTTCCGCACCGAGGTCTTCCCCGGCATCGCCCTGCACGGCGTCTACGGCAGCACCATGATCATGGGCGGCGCCAACCAGCGGCTCGGCGACACCGAGTTCCCCATCTTCGACGGCTTCGGGCCGCACATCACCTTCCAGGTCGTCGATCCCGCGACCCTGGAGCCCGTGCCCTACGGCCGACGGGGCCAGGTCGTCACCAACCACGTCAGCCGATCCATGTTGCTGCCCAACAACCTTGAACGCGACACCGCCATCCGCGTGCCGGCACTGCCCGGCCAGCCCGGCGATTCCCTTGCCGATCTCGCGCCCGTGCAGCTCTTCGGGGCCAAGCCGGTCATCGAGGGCGTGTACTAGCCGTGCTGGCCGTCGACGCCCTCGGTCCCGCCGGCCCTTACCGCACACGGAAGCAGTTGGCGCTCACCGACGTCACCGGCTCCCCCGTGGCCTCGGTCAGCCTGGTGCCGCGTCTTTTCGTCACCCGCACCATGGCCGCCCTGCACCAGGCGGCCCCCTTGCCGTTGGCTGACCGCCTCAAGGCCCTGACGCTCGCCGGTTCCCTGTTCGCCAAGGACTCCGAGTCCTATGTGGACCTGGTGACGAGCGTTTCCGGTCTGCCCCAGGCCGACATCCGCTCCGCCGTCCACACCTTGGCCGAGGCGTGCTGCTCCGCCTACACATCGGCTCAGCAGGGCCGGCCCGTCGGGGCTTCGGAGTCCCTTGTGGACGAGGGCGGTGTCTGGATCCGCCGCGGCAACGTCTTCGCGGTCCTGGCCGCCGGCAACCATCCCGCTGTCCATTCCCTGTGGCTGCAGGCACTTGCCCTCGGCTACCACGTCGCCGTGCGGCCCTCTCGGCGAGAGCCTTTCACCCCGCACCGGCTCGTCTCCGCCCTCCGCGCCGCCGGCTTCCCACCCGACCACGTCGCTCTGCTCCCGTGCGAGCACGACGTCGCCGACGAGCTCCTCCGCTGTGCCGATCTCGGCCTGGTCTACGGCGGTGACGACGTCATCGCCAAGTACGCCAGCAATCCCCGCGTCCTTCCCCAAGGCCCCGGCCGCAGCAAGATCCTCGTCGCCGCCGACCAGATCGGCGATCTCGACACCATCGTGTCCTCCATCGCCCATCACGGCGGCGTCGGCTGCATCAACGCGACCGGCATCCTCGTCGAGGGCGATCCCGCTCCCCTTGCCACCGCCCTGGCGGCCAAGCTGGCCGCTCTCCCGGACGCCGTGCTCCCGCGCTATCCCCTCGCCGCCGCTCTGGCCCTGCGCGACCACCTCGCCCACCGCGCCGCCGGCACCCACCCCCTGCTCGGTGCCGACCAACTCGTCACCGACCTCGGCGACGGCTCCGCCATCCTTCGCCCTGCCCTGCACCTGCTGCCGTCGGCCAACGCCCCGCAGCTCGGCGCCGAACTGCCCTTCCCCTGCGCCTGGGTCGCCCCCTGGTCCCGTTCCGACGGCATACAGTCCCTGCGCGACACCCTCGTCCTCACGGCCATGACCCGCGACGAAGCACTCATCGCCGACCTGCTGGCCGAACCGACGATCGCCAACCTCTACGTCGGCGACCGCCCGACCCACTACTTCCACCCCCATCTCCCGCACGACA
>DATJJB010000108.1:0-9676 GCA_035492655.1 Kutzneria sp.
GGCGAGGAATTCACCGCCCGACTGGGTGAACCGCTGACCCAGGAGCAGACCGCCCGGGCCTGGCGGACCGCGCTGGACCCGACCGGCGAGTGGATGCCGGCCGTGATCAGCGCCGCCGACCAGCGGCTCAACCAGGTGCGCCAGTCGATTCCCGACGCCGGCGCCATGGTGTTGGCCTCGGACCAGGAGTCGGCCAAGGCGTACGCCACGATCATCACCCAGCTCACCGGCGTCGAGCCGACCGTCGTGCTCTCCGACGACCCCAAGGCCACCGGCCGCATCGCCGAGTTCTCCGCCGGGCAGGCGCGCTGGCTCGTCGCCGTCCGCATGGTCAGCGAGGGCGTCGACGTGCCCCGGCTGGCCGTCGGCGTCTACGCCACCAGCTCGTCGACCCCGCTCTTCTTCGCCCAGGCCATCGGCCGCTTCGTGCGGTCCCGGCGGCCCGGCGAGACCGCCAGCGTCTTCCTGCCCAGCGTGCCGGTGCTCCTCCAGCTCGCGTCCGAGCTCGAGGCCGAGCGCGACCACGTCCTCGGCAAGCCGCACCGCGAGTCCGACGGCTGGGACGACGAGCTGCTCAAGGACGCCAACCGCACCAAGGACGAGGGCGAGGAGGAGAAGGGCTACACCTCCCTCGGCGCGTCCGCCGAGCTCGACCAGCTCATCTTCGACGGCTCCTCCTTCGGCACCGCCGCCATGGTCGGCACCGAGGAGGAACAGGACTACCTCGGTCTGCCCGGCCTGCTCGCCCCCGACCAGGTCCGCGACCTCCTCCGGCAGCGCCAGGCCAAGCAGCTCGCCGACGTGTCCGCCCGCAAGGCCACCGAGCCCGTCGCGGCCCCCCAGCCCGTCCGCGCCCGCACCACCCAGGAGCGCCTGGCCGAGCTCCGCCGTGAGCTCAACACCCTGGTCTCCATGCACCACCACCGCACCAAGAAGCCCCACGGCAAGATCCACAGCGAGCTCCGGGCGTACTGCGGCGGCCCGCCCACGGCGATGGCCTCGGTCGAGCAGCTGGAAGAGCGCATCGCCACCCTGCGCTCCTGGTAGCCGGCACACCGCATCGCGCCCCGCCGCGAAAACAACATCCCCCACCGCTCCCAGGGGGACGACCCCGGAGCCATCGTATCGCGCCTCAGGCCGAGTTGATCTTGGTTGCGGGCTGCCTGTGGACAACTCGGGGGCTGTGGACAACCGCTCGACCCTGCCGTCGAGCCGCACAGGCCGGTCGCTACCCTCGACTGTGATCGTGCCTCGCATTCCGGTGTCACCCGGGCGAGTGGTCCAGACCGCACGACCGAATGGATGTAGGGCGCTTGGTAGCGCTCTCATGCCTGTCCGTGATCAGACCCATGAACCTTTCGCCGCAGCGTCAGCGGCCAACAGTGCAGCGCGCGTGGGGCAGTTCACTCCGTTTTAGTCACAACGCGTAGTTGACAGACGGCCTTTCGGTGTAGCGGCGGCCTTCCGGTTACCGGGTCGTTGCCGAGTCGTGTCGCCAGAACCGAACTTAACCGCTTCAGCTGCCTTTCGGAGCGGGCTCCGGGGGCATATGTTCTGCGCCACAACATTTTCGCGGGCTCCTCCAGTGACCCGCGCCACGATGAAGGGAACAGCCGGATGCGGAGCAGAACTCTCGCCGTGCTCGCCGTGAGCACCGGGCTCGCGCTGGCGGTCACCGGGTGTGGCGCCAACAGCAGCAATGGCAGCAGCCCGACGTCGGGTAGCAACGGTGCCAGCAACGGCGCGAAGGTCGGCGTGATCCTGCCCGAGACCGCGTCGTCCGCCCGGTGGGAGGGTTTCGACCACCCGCTGCTGGAAGCGGCGCTCAAGGCCGAGGGCTTCGACCCGATCATCCAGAACGCGCAGGGCGACGACCAGAAGATCTCGTCCCTGGCCGACCAGATGCTCAGCCAGGGCGTCAAGGTGCTGATCCTGGCCTCCACCACCGGTGACGTCGGCGCCGCGGTCGAGAAGAAGGCGGCCGCGCAGGGCGTGCCGGTCATCGACTACGACCGCCTCAACGCCGGCGGCAGCGCCGACTACTACGTCTCGTTCGACAACCCGGGCGTCGGCAAGCTCCAGGGCCAGGCTCTCGCGACCGCCCTGAAGGACAAGCCGGGCGCTCAGGTCATCGAGATCGAGGGTGCGCCGACCGACAACAACGCGACGCTCTTCTACCAGGGCCAGCAGTCGGTGCTGAAGCCGCTGTACGACAACAACACGCTGAAGCTGGTCAAGAGCCAGTTCATCGACAAGTGGGACAACCAGACCGGTGGCACCACGTTCGAGCAGTTCCTGACCTCCAACAGCGGCAAGGTCGACGGCGTGCTCGCGGCCAACGACGGCCTGGCCGGCGCGGTCATCGCCGTGCTGCAGAAGAACGGCCTCAACGGCAAGGTCCCGGTGACCGGTCAGGACGCCACCGCCGACGGCCTCAAGGCCATCCTGCGTGGCGACCAGTACATGACCGTCTTCAAGCCGATCAAGCTGGAGGCCGAGGCGGCCGCCAAGCTGGCCACCGCCCTGCTGAAGAACAGCAAGGCCGACGCCGACAAGATCGCCACCCAGAAGACCACGGACCCCAAGACCAAGCGTGAGGTCCCGTCCCTGCTGCTCGACCCGCAGGCGATCACCAAGGACAAGGTCAAGGACGTCATCTCGGCCGGCGCCGTGCCGAAGTCCGACGTCTGCACCGGCGACATCGCCGCGCTCTGCACCCAGAACGGCATCAGCTAGTAGCTGACGGCCTTGTGTGATGGCCGCCGCCGCGACCGACCCGGACCCCCGACCCGGGCCGGCCGCGGCGGCTTCCCATGCCCACCACCCCGCCGCCACCGGGGCGGGCAGTGACAGTCTGGAGAACACCCCCATGACCGAGCAGCCGATCCTCGAACTGCGCGGGATCAACAAGAGCTTCGGGCCCGTCCACGTGCTGCACGACGTGGACCTGACGATCCGGCCGGGCGAGGTCACCGCGCTCGTCGGCGACAACGGCGCCGGCAAGTCGACGGTGGTCAAGTGCATCGCCGGCATCCACGGCATCGACTCCGGCGAGGTGCTGTTCAACGGCGAGCCGGTGCACATCGCCGGCCCCCGTGAAGCCGCGGCCTACGGCATCGAGGTCGTGTACCAGGACCTCGCGCTGTGCGACAACCTCGACATCGTCCAGAACATGTTCCTCGGGCGCGAGCGCGGCCAGTACGGCCTGCTCGACGAGTCCGACATGGAGCAGGCGGCCCGCGAGACGCTGGCCTCGCTGTCGGTCCGCACGGTCAAGTCGGTGCGCACGCTGGTGGCGTCGCTGTCCGGCGGCCAGCGGCAGACCGTGGCCATCGCCAAGGCCGTGCTGTGGGACAGCAAGGTTGTCCTGCTGGACGAGCCGACCGCCGCGCTGGGCGTGGCCCAGACCCGCCAGGTCCTCGACCTGGTGCGCCGGCTGGCCGACCAGGGCCTCGGCGTGGTGCTCATCAGCCACAACATGAACGACGTGTTCGAGGTCGCGGACAACATCGCCACGCTCTACCTCGGTCGCATGGTCGCGCAGCTGCCGGCCAAGAGCCTGACCAACACGCAGGTCGTCGAGCTGATCACCGCCGGCCGGTCGGGTGACCTCGGCCTGGCCAAGCCCGAAGTCGCCACGGTCTGAATCGCAAGGGATCTCCTCCAATGACTGACACCCCCGCCGCCGCCCCGCCGTCGGACCAGAAGGACCAGCCGACCACGCAGGAGCGGGCCGTCGCCGACTTCGGCATCGACACCACCCGGCGCTCCACCGGCCAGGCCGTGCGCGACTACGTGGACCGCGTCCGCGGCGGCGAGCTCGGCTCGCTGCCGGCGCTGGCCGGCCTGATCGTGCTGGTGATCATGTTCGGCCTGTCGTCGAGCACCTTCCTCGGCCTCAACAACATCGCCAACCTGCTCGCCCAGGCCGCCGGCATCACCATCATCGCGATGGGCCTGGTGTTCGTGCTGCTGCTCGGCGAGATCGACCTGTCCGCCGGCACCGGCTCCGGTGTCGCCGCCGCCGTGATGGCGCTGCACTACGTCAAGGGCGGCAACCTCCAGTCCGGCATGGGCAACACCGTCTTCTACGCCTTCATCATCGGCGGCGTGCTGGCCATCGGCGTCGCCGCCTGGCAGCGGATCTGGCTCGGCGCGGCGCTGTCCGCGGTCGCGGTGCTGATCCTGCTGCTCGGAGTGCCGGCCAACCCGTGGGTCGAGATGCTGCTGGCGGTCTGCGTCGGCTCGGTCATCGGCTGCCTCACCGGCGTGATGATCTCCAAGATCGGCATCCCGTCCTTCGTCGTGACCCTGGCCCTGTTCCTGGCCTGGGGCGGCGTGATCCTGAAGCTGATCGGTGACGGCGGCACGCTGTCCATCAGCCAGGACCCGGTGCTGTTCGGCGTGGCCAACAACAACCTGAGCACCGTGGGCAGCTGGATCCTGTTCCTGATCTTCGCCGGCGGCTACGCGGCCGTGGTGCTGTTCCGGCACGCCGGCCGGGTCCGCCGCGGCCTGGTGGCCCAGCCGACCGCGCTGATCATGATCAAGGTCGGCGCGGTGGTCGTGCTCGGCGCGGTGGCCACCTACCTGCTCACGATCAACCGCTCGCCCAACCCGGACCGCATCGACATCTCCGGCGTGCCCTACGTGGTGCCGATCGTGCTGGTGCTGCTGGTGGTCGGCACGTTCGTGCTGGACCGCACCAAGTACGGCCGGCACATCTACGCGGTCGGCGGCAGCGCCGAGGCGGCCCGCCGCGCCGGCATCAACGTGCCCAAGATCCGGATGAGCGTGTTCGTGATCGCCTCCACCGTCTCGGCGATCGGCGCCATCGTCTACTCGTCCAAGGTCGGCTCGGTCGACCCGAACGCCGGTGGCGGCAACGTGCTGCTGTTCGCGGTCGGCGCCGCGGTCATCGGTGGCACCTCGCTGTTCGGCGGCAAGGGCCGGCTGTCCAACGCCATCATCGGTGGCTTCGTGATCCAGATCGTCAGCAACGGCCTCGGCCTGATCGGCGCGCCCGCGGCCGTGGTCAGCATCGTCACCGGTGCGGTCCTGCTGCTGGCCGCCAGCGTCGACGCGCTGTCCCGTCGACGGGCCAAGGCGACCGGTCACTAGCAGTCCCGAAGGGACACGAGGGGGTGTGCGGTGAGCGGTCCGCCAACCGCGGGCACCCGTCCCGACGAGGTCCGCAGGCACAACCGGGCCGCCCTGCTGCGCCGGCTGCACGTCGGCGGCCCGTGCACCAGGGCGGAGCTGGCCGCCGAGCTGGGGCTGAACCGCAGCACGATCAAGGCGCTGGTGGACGGGCTGGCCGATGCCGGTGTGGTGGTCGAGCAGGTCTCGGTCAAACGTACCGGCGCCGGCCGGCCGTCCCTGCTGGTGCTGCCGCAGCCGCGGTCGCTGTGGGTGCTCGCCGTCGACGTCGGCGTCGAGCAGACCACGGTGGCGGCCGTCGGCTTCGGCGGCGAGGTGCTCGGCACCCGCGGCTGGACGCTGCCACGCGGCTCCGGGTCGCCGGACGACCTGCTGGCCAAGGTCGGCACCGCCGGGCGGCGACTGGCCGAGCGGATCGGCTCCGAGCCGGTCGGCATCGGGGTGTCGGTGCCGGGTGTCGTCCGTCGTGACGGCTACGTGCACGAGGCGCCCAACCTGCACTGGGCCGGCGTGCCGGTGGGGGAGCGGCTGTCCGCCGCCCTGCACCGGCCGGTGCTGGTCGGCAACGACGCCGAACTCGGCGCGCTGGCCGAGCACACCCGCGGCGTCGCCACCGAGGCCGCCGACATGGTGTTCGTCTCGGTCGACGTGGGCGTCGGCGGCGGGGTCATCTCCGAGCGGGCCGCGCTGCGGGGCAGCGGGGGCTACGTCGGCGAGCTGGGGCACATGGTGGTCCGGCCCGGCGGCCGGCCCTGCTACTGCGGCTGTCAGGGCTGCTGGGAGACCGAGATCGGCGAGGATGCCCTGTGCCGGGCCCTCGGCCTGCCCGAGGGCTCGCCGCGCGAGGCCGTGGTCGGCGAGCTCCGGTCACTGGCCGGCGAGCCGCCGCAGGTCGCGCTGAACCGGCTGCGGGAGTTCACCGACTGGCTCGGGCTGGGGTTGATCAACGTGGTCAACCTGCTCGGGCCGCAGCTGGTGGTGCTGGGCGACCTGCTGGCCGCCCTGCCGGACGCGGTCGTCGACGAGGCCGCCGCGACCGTGCGGGAACGCAGCCTGGTCAGCCGGGCCGTCGGCGGTATCCGCATCGTGGCCTCCCCGCTGGGCAAGGAAGCCAAGATCATCGGTGCCGCCGAGCTGGCCTTCCAGCAGGCCCTGGCCGGCTGACCAGGTTCTCGGGTAGCGAAGAGGCGCGGGCCCACACCTGGCCCGCGCCTCTTGTCGCTATGAAAGTGGTGGACTTGTCCGGTCCCGAACCCTCCGGGCTCAGCCCTGCTGGATCTCGGCCGAGAGCTCACGCAGCTTGGCGCTGTGCTCGCGGGCGTGGTGTCCGCAGAAGAGGAGCTCGCCTCCGGACGGGAGAACGGCGCGTACCTGAGCGGCCGCGCCGCACCGGTCGCAGCGGTCGACAGCGGTCAGCTCGGGGCGGGTGAGCAAGGTCGTCATGGAAATTCTCCCTCCGTCCCGGCACCGGTGCTCCGGTGCCTACTTCACAGCTGCGACCACAACGCTTCCGGGTCGCCGCCCCAGGAGGGAGTCGGACCAGTCGCGCGGTGTTCGCTGCCATCACCATTGCAGACGTTCGGCGCCTCGTCGGTGTTCCCCACCGTAGTGGCGACGCCCGTCACGTGAGATGTACCCGGATGTAGCAAGCCACACTCCGTGACATCCCACTCCTGTCGATGGTCCGTTGCCGGGGCCACCCACAGGTGCCGAGTCGGTTACATTTTGTCGTCGGATCGGGTCCGAACTGACTCAGCGCAACGAACTCAGTGACTCAAGCTACGTCAGCGAACCACGACCGGGTTCGTATCACCACCCCTGTTGTGGGATGAGTCACACTACAGAGCGTGATATTCGCTTCTGGCGAACAGTCGTTCGGGGCTCGGTTTCGGCCGTCATGAGCGTGCCGACGGCTCGCGGCGGTGGACATCCCGGCGACCGGGTCACGGGCGTCCCACGGGCCAACTGGGGGCCACCAACGACCGTCGGCGGGGTGAACACCCCACCCCTAGTCGATCTCTCAGTCGCTGAGACGCCGAACGCCCCGCCCGACCGAAACGGTCGAACGGGGCGTTCGGGAGAAACCGGCGCTCAGTCCAGGTAGTCGCGCAGGACCTGGGACCGGGACGGGTGACGCAGCTTGGACATCGTCTTCGACTCGATCTGGCGGATCCGCTCGCGGGTCACGCCGTAGACCTGGCCGATCTCGTCCAGGGTCCGCGGCTGGCCGTCGGTGAGGCCGAAGCGCAGCCGCACCACGCCCGCCTCCCGCTCGGACAGCGTGGCCAGCACCGACTGGAGCTGGTCCTGCAGCAACGTGAACGACACCGCGTCGACCGCGACGACGGCCTCGGAGTCCTCGATGAAGTCGCCGAGCTGGCTGTCGCCCTCGTCGCCGATGGTCTGGTCCAGCGAGATGGGCTCCCGGGCGTACTGCTGGATCTCCAGCACCTTCTCCGGGGTGATGTCCATCTCCTTGGCCAGCTCCTCCGGCGTCGGCTCGCGGCCGAGGTCCTGGAGCAGCTCGCGCTGGATGCGACCGAGCTTGTTGATGACCTCGACCATGTGCACCGGGATACGGATGGTGCGGGCCTGGTCGGCCATCGCGCGGGTGATCGCCTGCCGGATCCACCAGGTGGCGTACGTGGAGAACTTGTAGCCCTTGGTGTAGTCGAACTTCTCGACCGCGCGGATCAGACCCAGGTTGCCCTCCTGGATCAGGTCCAGGAACGCCATGCCGCGGCCGGTGTAGCGCTTGGCCAGCGACACCACCAGGCGGAGGTTGGCCTCCAGCAGGTGGTTCTTGGCCCGCTCGCCGTCACGCACGATCCAGCGCAGGTCCCGCCGCATCTGCGGCGGCAGCTTCTCGGTCTCGTCCTCGGCCTTGCGCACCCGCTCGGCGGCGTAGAGCCCGGCCTCGATCCGCTTGGCCAGCTCCACCTCCTCCTCGGCGTTGAGCAGGGCGACCTTGCCGATCTGCTTGAGGTAGGCCCGGACGGAGTCGGCCGACGCGGTGAGCTCGGCGTCCTTGCGGGCCTGCCGCAGCGCCTCGGACTCCTCCTCGTCCCAGACGAAGTCGGAGCTGTTCTTGCTCTCCTCCTCGTCGGGCTCCTCGACGGTTACGTCCTCGACCACGACGTCCTCGAGCTCGGCGGCGTCGATCTCGACGTCACCGTCGAGGTCCTCGGGCTCGTCGCCGTCCTTCTTGGCCTTGGCCGGCGCGGCCTTGCCACCGGCCGGGGCCTTCTTGGCGGCGGCGGCACGGGGGCCGGCCGGCTTCTTGGCCGCTGGCTTGGCGGCGCCCGTCTTGGCCGCGCCACGCGCCGGGGTGGCCTTCACGGCCTCCTCGGCATCGCCCGGCTGCTGTGCCTTCGCGGCGGCGCTCGCGGGGGTGGCGGAGCGTCGGGTTGCGGTTTCTGCGGCTGCCACGTACGCCCTTTCGCGACGGTCCTTCACGGCAGACCGAAGGGCGCGAACCTCGGCCGCCAGGGGGTTTCGGGGGATCGCCCGGCGGTCGCTGACCGTGGGCGCTGTTCCATTGTAACGACGGCGGCCGTGCCGCGTTGCCGCCACACGGCCGCCGTCGGGCCCTTTCGTCGTGTTCCCGCAGGTAGATCGCCGGAACACGATTCGGTCAGTTTTTTCGGGGTACCTCTAGTGGCCGATTCCGTGGGCGGCCGCGGCGGCCGCGCCGACGATGCCGGCCTCGTTCTTCAGCGCGGCGGCGACCACCTTGGTGCGCACCTGGAGCAGCGGCAGCCACTTGTCGGCCTTCTTGCTGACGCCGCCGCCGGCGATCACCAGGTCCGGCCAGATCAGGTCCTCCAGGGTGCGGAGGTACTTGCTGACCCGGTGGGTCCACTCCTCCCAGGACAGGTCCTTCTCCTCCTTCACCGACGCCGCGGCCCGCTTCTCCGCGTCGTGCCCGTCCACCTCGAGGTGGCCGAACTCGGTGTTGGGCAGCAGCTTGCCGTCCAGGAACACGGCGCTGCCGATGCCGGTGCCGAAGGTCAGCAGCACCACCACGCCGTCCTGGCCCTTGCCGGCCCCGTAGCGGACCTCGGCCAGCCCGGCGGCGTCGGCGTCGTTGAGCACGACGACCCCGCCCGGCTCGCGACCGAGCCGGCGGGCGAACAGACTCGCCGCGTCGGTGTCCACCCAGCCCTTGTCCACGTTCGCGGCGGTCAGCGCGACGCCGCGCTTGACCACACAGGGCAGGGTGACCCCGACGGGGCCGGTCCACCCGAACTTCTCCACGATCTCGGCGACCACCTCGGCCACCGCGTCCGGGGTGGACGGCTGCGGCGTCACGATGCGCAGGCGCTCGCCGTCCAGTTCGCCGGTCTCCAGGTCGACAAGTCCGCCCTTGATGCCGGATCCACCGATGTCGATCCCGAACCCGCGGGTTGTGCCCATCCGTCGGACCCTTCCTACTCGATTCAGTCCGCTGTCAGTCCTCGACCCTGCGCGCGGGTCTTCGGGAGTGTGCGCAGACCCTAACGTGTGTGGTTCGGTG
>DATJJB010000109.1:0-5686 GCA_035492655.1 Kutzneria sp.
GAGGTGGGCACGATGTTCAGCGCGGCGGCGCGGGCGCGGCGCAGGTCCTTGTGCGGCGCGTCCTGCAGGTTCTGGTCCTGCGTGTAGGCGTGGATGGTGGTCATCAGGCCACGCTCGATGGTGAACGCGTCGTGCAGCACCTTGGCCAGCGGGGCCAGGCAGTTGGTGGTGCAGGAGGCGTTGGAGATGACGGTCTGCGAGCCGTCGTACTGGTCGTCGTTGGCGCCGAGCACCACGGTCAGGTCCTCGCCCTTGGCCGGCGCGGAGATGATGACCTTCTTGGCGCCGCCCTCGTCGACGTGCTTGCGGGCCGCCGCGGCGTCGGTGAAGAAGCCGGTCGACTCGACCACGACGTCCACGCCGAGGTCCTTCCAGGGCAGCTTGCCCGGGTCGCGCTCGGCCAGCGCCTTGACGACCTTGCCGTCGACCTCGATGCCCTCGTCGTGCAGCGCCACCTCGCCGGGGAAGCGGCCCAGGATGGTGTCGTACTTCAGCAGGTGCGCCATGGTCGCGACGTCACCCAGGTCGTTGAAGGCCACGATCTCGATGTCGTGCCCGCTGGCCTTGACCGCCCTGAAGAAGTTGCGGCCGATGCGGCCGAAGCCGTTGACACCTACGCGAACCGTCACGGTGTGTCTCCTCGAAACTCGAACCGGTCGAATGCCGGAGCCCAGTAGATGCGGCGACGCTGCCTGCCGGCAACACTAGCGTTACGAAGTAGCGCTGGTCACAGTGGTATGGCAGCTTTCTTGATCGAGCCAGCCGACACTGCGCCGTTCGGCCTAGAAACGCCGTTGAATTGGTCCAGACCAAGCCGCGTCCCGACTGTCACATGAGCGTCATACTTGCGCCCCAGCGCCACATCCGGACCGCATGTGACAAAAAAAGGGGGGTCAGCGCGGACCGCGGCCGAAGATGATGCCGCCGGTGATGGAGTCGGCCTGCACGGCGTGGCCGGAGACTTTTTCGATGGTGTTCTTCACACGGTTGCCGCGTGTGGGCTCGCTCTCCTCGACCGGTGCAGACGCCGCCGTGCCGTCCTCCTCGGCCATCTCGGCGAGGGTCCTGGCGTCGAAGCCGGGCACCGCGACCCAGGCGCGGGCGGTGAACTCCTTGTTGGTCACGGCCAGCGACGCGAAGTCGGCGGCCCGCGCGACCTTGGCGTAGGCCCCGTCGAAGGTCGTCCGGTAGGCGATGTCGGACATGATCATCGCGGTGCTCATCGAGCCGTCCGGCCGGGCGGCCATGCACTCCCGGGCCAGCAGCTTGAACGCCGGCGCCTCCAGCAGCCGGGCGCGGGAGATGTTCGCCGCGTGGAAGCCCTGCGTGTCCGGCAGCGGCCCGGCGTCGACCGCCAGCCGCAGCCGCAGCTCCAGCTTGTTCCACTTGTTGTGCTCGGCGACGATGCCGTCCAGCGCCTGCCCCAGGTCCACCACCCGGCCCAGCAGGCCGATCGGGAAGGCGTACAGCCAGCCGTCGCCGGTGTACTGCGCGTCCACCGCGTCGTCCCGGGAGATCCCGACCGCGTCCATGCCCGCCGACAGCAGCGTCTCCAGCACCGCCGGCACCTGCGGCCGCAGGTGGGGCGCGGTCCGGGCCGAGTCGATCACGTCGACCCCGAGCAGGGTCCGGATTTCGGGCACGATCGACTTCACGGTTCCTCCAGTCGGCAGCTGCTCAGCAGGCACGAGTGGAGTCTGGTTGGGCGAAGGTGTCCGGTCTCCCGGAAAAGCGGGAGACATCGCCGCGACCGGGCCGCCATTCGGGGTCGGCCAGGCAGCGTTCCAGCAGCGCTGGATCGGGCAGCAGGTAGCTGCGGCGGCCGGTCTCCAGCAGCTTGTCCGAGCGCAGCTGCGTGAGCACGTGGTCGACGGTCTTGGCCGAGGCGGTGACGAACTGCGCGATCTCCAGCTGGGTCAGGCCCTTCACCCGCAGCCCGCCGCCGGCGACGGCCTCGCCGGAGGACTGAGCCCAGCTCAGCAGCTGCTTGGCCACCCGCACCGACACCTCGAACGAGGCGTGCAGCCGCTGCCGCTGATCGGCCTGGAACAGCCGCTTGCTCAACACATCGGTGACGTAGGCGGCCAGCGTCGGGTGGTCGCGCAGCAGGGTGCGGAAGGTGTGCGCGTCGACGTGCAGGGCGATGCCGGGCGTGCGGGCGATGACGTCGGCACTGCGCGGCCGGTCCCCCATCACGCCCATCTCGCCCATCAGCTCGCCGGCGCCGTAGAACCCGAGAATGGAATCCGCGCCGTTGGGCCCGTGCAGCACCACCTTGACCTTGCCGGTCTCGATCAGCAGCACCTCGTCGCTGCGCGCGCCCTCCACGATCAGCGCCTCGCCCCGCCGGAACGATCTGGCGCGGCCGGAGTTTCGCAGCAGGGTGCGGACCTGATCGGCTAACCGGTCCTCGGTCATGTCACGTTCCCCTCAGCGACGAGCGCAGCCATGGTCGCGGCAGCGCCGCCCGGGCAGCAAGGTCTGGATCGGGTGGCACTCGCTCAGCGCCGGGATTGCGCGGTTTGCGCATGCTGGACGGTCGTCACGGCCTCGTCGACGCCGGCCTCGGAGGCGACGGAGAGCCAGCCGTCCCGTGAAGCTTTCACCGGGTTCACGCATTCGACGACCACGTGCGGACCGAGGCGAAGTTGTTCCAAGACAAGGGATTGCGCCACGGCGTAGCCGACGGGACGGAGTGGACAGGACAACGGGGAGCTACGCACGATGGTGTCGACCCGCAGGTCCGAGGCGCAGGCGGCCCGGGCCAGCGCCGAGGAGATCGTGGTCTTGCCGGTGGCGGAGTGTCCGCAGATCACGGTGAGCACCGGTCAAGGCATATCAGACGTCGGCCTCCTCGACCTCCAACATCTCGGGAGTCACCGCGGACTCGGTGTCGGGCAGACCGAGCTCGTGCGCGCGCTTGTCCGCCATGGCCAACAGGCGGCGGATCCGGCCGGCGACCGCGTCCTTGGTCATCGGCGGCTCGGACAGCTGACCGAGCTCCTCCAGCGACGCCTGACGATTGCTCAGACGCAGCCGCCCGGCGGTGACGAGATGGGTCGGCGCGGACGGCCCGAGGATGTCCAGCGCCCGCTCGACCCGCGCGGCGGCGGCGACGGCGGCCCGGGCGGAGCGGCGCAGGTTGGCGTCGTCGAAGTTGGCCAGGCGGTTGGCGGTGGCGCGGACCTCGCGGCGCATCCGCCGCTCTTCCCACGCCATCACGGAATCGTGCGCGCCGAGACGGGTCAGCAGCGCGCCGATGGCGTCGCCGTCGCGGACCACGACGCGGTCGGCCCCGCGCACCTCACGGGACTTGGCCTGGATGCCCATCCGCCGGGCAGCGCCGACCAGAGCCAGCGCGGCCTCCGGCCCCGGACAGGTGACCTCCAAGGCGCTGGAACGACCGGGCTCGGTCAACGAGCCGTGCGCGAGGAAAGCCCCGCGCCAGGCCGCCTCGGAGTCGCAGGTGCCGCCGGACACGACCGGCGCGGGCAGGCCCCGCACCGGACGGCCGCGCGGGTCCAGCAGGCCGGTCTGCCGGGCCAGCCCCTCGCCGTCCTTGACGACGCGCACCACCCAGCGGGTCCCCTTGCGCAGCCCGCCGGAGGTCAGCACGTGCACGTCGGAGTGGTGCCCGAACAGGTCGTGGATCTCCTTGCGCAGCCGCCGCGCGGCCGCGCCGGTGTCCAGCTCGGCCTCGACGACCACCCGGCCGGCGACGATGTGCAGCCCACCGGCGAACCGCAGCAGGGAGGAGACCTCGGCCCGGCGGCAACAGGTCTTGGCCACGGCCAGCCGGCTCAGCTCGTCCTTGACCGCGCCGGTCATCGCCACTGGTGGTCTCCTCCGCCTCTACTTCACACTCGGTCGTGCAGCCCGTGCAGCTGCAGGGCGTCCCGCAGGGACAGCGCCAGCGCCGCCGGATCATGCCGGTCGGCGGCGCCCCCGGCCGTCACGGTGGACAGGTGCGCCGTCGCCCCCAGGGAGGCCGCGGCAGTGCGCAGCCGCTCCGGGGTCGGCACCGAGTCCACGTCGGCGACAACGGCGTCGACCCGCAGTCTCGGTGCGTGTTGGCAGAGTACGTCCAAGTGCCGTTCGGGGGAGAAACCGGCGGTCTCACCTGGTTGGGGGACCAGGTTGAGCACGACGACCTTGCACGCGGCGGTCTCCACCAGTGCCTCGTGCAGCTCCGGCACGAGCAGGTGCGGCAGCACGCTGGTGAACCAAGATCCAGGTCCGAGCAGCACGACGTCCGCGTCGAGCACCGCCTGGACGGCCTGCGGGCAGGCGGTCGGCGGCCCGTTGCGGTCGGCCCGCAGCCGGATCCGCTGCACCTGACCGGGTGTGGTGGCGACCGCCACCTGTCCCCTGATCCGGCGAACCGCGGTGACGTCCTCGTCCAGCCCGGTGACGTCCGCCTCGATGTCCAGCGGAACATTGCACATCGGTAACACCCGGCCGCGCAGGCCCATCAGCCGCGCCACCTCGTCCAGCACGGCGACGGGATCGCCGAGGGTCTCCAGCAGGCCGGCGATCAGCAGGTTGCCGACGGCGTGGCCGGCCAGCGCCCCGTTGCCGCCGAAGCGGTGCTGGAACACCTCCGCCCACATCCGCCCGGCGTCGTCCTCGGCGGCCAGCGCGGCCAGCGCTTTGCGCAGGTCGCCGGGCGGCAGCAGGCCGAGCTCACGGCGCAGGCGGCCGGAGGAGCCGCCGTCGTCGGCCACCGTGACGACGGCGGTGACGTCCGGCGTGAGCAGGCGCAGGGCGCGCAGGGTCGCCTGGAGGCCGTGGCCGCCGCCGAGGGCGACGGCCCGCAGGGGCTTGTCATGCGCGCCGGAGGGCTGCACGGGGATCACTCGCGACCCAGGTCCCGGTGCACGACCTTCACGGTCATCCCGTCCTCCGTCGACAGCAGTCCTGAAAGTTCTTCGGAAATGGCCACACTTCGGTGCTTACCACCGGTGCAGCCCACAGCCAAGGTCAAGTAGCGCTTGCCTTCACGCCGGTAGCCGGCGCCGATCAGCTTGAGCAGCTCGTGGTAGCGGTCCAGGAACTCCTCCGCGCCCTCCTGGCTCAGCACGTAGTTGCGCACGTCGGCGTCAAGGCCGGTCTGCTCGCGCAGCTCGGGGATCCAGAACGGGTTGGGCAGGAAGCGCACGTCCATCACCAGGTCGGCGTCCATCGGCAGGCCGTACTTGTAGCCGAAGGAGAGCACGGTGACCCGGGTGCGGGCGCTGGCCTCGGAGCCGAAGGTGTCCTCGATCTTGGCCCGCAGCTGGTGCACCGACAGCGAGCTGGTGTCCAGCACCAGGTCGGCCGCCTCGCGCAGCGGGGTCAGCAGCAGGCGCTCGGCGGCGATGCCGTCGGCCAGCCGGCCGTCGGCCTGCATGGGGTGGCCGCGCCGCACGGACTCGAAGCGACGCACCAGCACGTCGTCGGTGGCCTCCAGGAACAGCACGCGGGGCTTGTAGCCGCGGGCGTCGAGGTCCTTGATGATGGCGGCCAGGTCGTCGGTGAAGGCGCGGCTGCGCACGTCCATCACGACGGCGACCCGGGTGATCGCGCCGCGGGCCTGCGCGCCCAGCTCGACCATGGTGGCGATCAGCTCCGGCGGCAGGTTGTCCACGACGAACCAGCCCAGGTCCTCGAGGCACTTCGCGGCGGTGCTGCGGCCGGCGCCGGACAG
>DATJJB010000110.1:0-8287 GCA_035492655.1 Kutzneria sp.
CCGCTGCCAACGGTTTTCGCCATTCACGGTGGGCCGCACGCCAATGACGAGGACCGGTTCTCGGCCTATCGGGCGGTGTGGCTGGACGCCGGTTTCGTGGTGGTGCAGGTGAACTACCGCGGGTCGACGGGCTACGGCTCAGCCTGGCGGGATGCCATTGAGGGGCGGCCGGGGCTGACGGAGCTGGAAGACATCGCGGCGGTGCACGACTGGGCGGTCGAGTCGGGGCTGGCTGATCCGTCGAAGTGCGTGATCAACGGGGCGTCCTGGGGCGGGTATCTGACGCTGCTGGCGCTGGGCGTGCAGCCGAAGCGGTGGGCGGCCGGCGTTGCCGGGGTGCCGGTGGCGGATTACGTCGCGGCGTATGAAGACGAGATGGAGCCGCTGCGGGCGTTCGACCGGGCGCTGTTCGGCGGCTCGCCGGAGGAGCTGCCCGACCTGTACCGGGAGTGCTCGCCGCTGACCTACGTGGACGACGTCACGGCCCCGGTGATCGTGCTGGCCGGCGAGAACGACCCGCGCTGCCCGATCCGGCAGATCGACAACTACCTGGACCGGCTGGCCGAGCGGAACGCGCCGTACGAGGTGTACCGGTACGAGGCCGGCCACGGCTCGCTGGTGGTGGCCGAGACGATCAAGCAGACGGCCATCGAGGTGGACTTCACCCGTCGGGCGCTGGGGCTCTGAAACCGCGGGGTGGGGCCGGAAGGCCCCACCCCGCAATGCTTCTACGCCAGCTGGGCCTGCCACATCCAGTGCGCTTCCTCCAGCTTGGCGGTGAGCTCGATGATCAGGTCCTGGGTGACCAGGTCGGTGTCGTCGGTCGTCTTGATCCGGGCTCGCATCCGCTGCACGACCTCGCCCAGCGTGATCGTGATGGCCTTCGCCACGGCCTCGTCGTCCCGCCAGCCGACCTCGAAATCCGGCACGCCGGAGTCCTTGGCCACGGTCGCGGCCCGGCCGTCCGGCGAAACGCCGATCGCCGAGGCACGCTCGGCGACCTGGTCGGTGTACTCACGGGCGGCGGCGACCAGCTCGTCGAGCTGCAGGTGCACGCTGCGGAAGTTGCGGCCGACCACGTTCCAGTGGGCCTGCTTGGCCACCAGCGACAGGTCGATCAGGTCGACCAGCGCCTCCTGGAGCACCCGACCGGTCTCGTCCCGCGACTTCTGGTCGAGCGGACCGGTGATCGGGGCCTTGCCCATATCTGCCTCCTCGGGACTCGCGTACGAGTCGAGTACCCGAGGAGACAGCGGCTAAAAGTCAGACGGTCGCGGTGACCGTCACCTCGATGTTGCCGCGGGTGGCGTTGGAGTACGGGCACACCTGGTGCGCGGCGGCGACCAGCTGGTCGGCCGCGCCCTGCTCGAAGCCGGGCACGTGCGCGGCGAGCTGGACACCGAGGTTGAAGCCGCCGTTGTCCAGGGAGAACACACTCACCTGGGCGGTGACGGAGGTCTCCGGCAGCTTGATCTTCTGCCGGCGGGCGACCGCCTGCATGGCGCTGTGGAAGCAGGCCGCGTAGCCGGCCGCGAACAGCTGCTCGGGGTTGGTCTTGTCCCCGCCGGGGCCGCCCATCTCCTTCGGCACAGCCAGGATCTCGTCGATCACGCCGTCCGAGGAACGGACCTCTCCGTTGCGGCCCTCACCGATCGCGATCGCCTCGGCGGTGTACAGCGCTGCCATCGTCTTCTCCTCGCCTACGAAGTTACTGACGGGTACAACGCATCGACCCGGCTCAATGTAGCCGGTGGTGACCGACCTCACCGAGGGCGAACTCGGCGACCTGGCGTCCCACCAGTCGTAGCGAGTCGTAGGCGCGCTGATCGGAACACGTGCCGTCGGCCTCGAAGCGGACCTCGGCGGTGTTCAGCGGCACGCCCAGCGGCGTTGGCCAGCCGCGCAGGGCGTGCACGATGGAGCGCAGCGCGGTCAGCGTGCTGACGGCCGCCTGCCAGCCCATCGCGCTGGTCACGCAGCCGACCGCGCGTCCGTCCAGGAACGGGTGCGGGTCGCCGCTGAGATCCTGGATGTAGTCGAGGGCGTTCTTGACCAGCCCGGACAGCGAGCCGTGGTAGCCGGGCGAGACGAGGACCACGCCGTCGGCCTCGCGCAGCAGCTCGATCAGCCGCCGCGCCGACTCGGGGCGCTCGGGCACGGCGGGGTCGTAGAACGGCAGCACCAGGTCCGTGCCGGTGACGGCGATCGTCTTCGCGCCCGCCTCTTCCGCACCCGACAACGCCACGTGCAGCGCCCGCTCGGACTGCGAGTCGGCCCGCAACGAGCCGCCGATCCCCACCACCGTCACCGTCATACGTTCACCGTACGAGTTACAGCGGGCTCGAGGTCAAGATCCCTCGCCTGGGTACCTACCGACCGGTAGTGTCCTGCCCATGGCGAGCCTCGCGCAGTCCGTTCCGCTCAGGTGGCAGGCCAGGGCCCTGCGAGCGCTGTTCGCGCTGCCCACGCCGGTGCGACGGCTGCTGGCCGGCAAGCCGATCCGCCTCGACGGCCAGACCCTCGACCTGGACGCGCAGCTGCTGCTGAAGATGCAGCAGCTGTCCGGCACCGAGCTGCACGGCGCGGACGTGCGCCAGGCGCGCGCGTCGATTCGCGCCGGCCGCGAACTGGTCGGCGGCGAGGCGATCGAACCCGTCACGACCAAGGATCTCCAGCTGCCGGGCGACATTCCGGCCCGCCTCTACCGGCCGGGCGACCTGCCGGAGGGCTCGCCGCTGCTGCTTTTCTTCCACGGCGGCGGTTTTGCCATCGGCGACATCGACAGCCACGACCACCTGTGCCGGTTCCTCGCCCGCAACGCCGGCGTCCGGGTGCTGTCCGTCGGCTACCGGCTCGCCCCGGAGGACCCGTTCCCGGCCGCGGTCGACGACTGCCTGGCGGCGTTCAAGTGGGCCGCGGCCGAGGCGACGTCGCTGGGCGCGGACCCGAAGCTCATCGCCATCGGCGGCGACAGCGCGGGCGGCAACCTCGCCGTCGTCACGGCGCTGCAGGCCGGCTCGGGCAACCCGCGCCCGGTGTTCCTGCTGCTGCTCTACCCGACCGTGGACGCGACGGTCCGGCGGCGGTCGCGGGAGCTCTTCGGCAACGGCTACTTCCTGACCGACACCGGCATGGACTGGTTCATGGAGCGCTACGTCCCGGATCCGGCGACCCGCACCGACCCTCGGGTGTCGCCGCTGCTGGCCGAGGACCTCAGCGCGCTGCCGCCGACGTACATCGCGACGGCCGGCTTCGACCCGCTGCGTGACGAGGGCGAGCTGTTCGCCCGACGGGTCGCCGAGGCCGGTGTGCCGGTCGTGCTGCGCCGGCACGAGGGCTTGTTCCACGGCTTCGCGAGCATGACCGGCATCGGGCGCTCGTTCAAGGAAGCCACCCTGGAAGCGGCCAGCGCGCTGCGCACGGGCCTGGCGATCGGCCGCAACGGCCGGCCGCGGCGCAAGGCGGTCAACGCCGACGAGCTGAACGGCTACCCGGTCGGCAGCTGGCTGGCCTGAGCGGCCTGGCACTCCGGGCAGTAGCCCCAGAACACGACCTCGGCCTCGACCACGTCGAAGCCCATCGAGTCGGACGGCTCCAGGCAGGGCGCCGGCCCGACCACGCAGTCCACGTCCTCGGTCCGGCCGCAGCCACGGCAGACCAGGTGGTGATGGTTGTCACCGGTGCGCGTCTCGAACCGGGCCGGTGAGCCGGCGGGCTCGATCCGGCGGACCAGGTCGGCCCGCACGCAGGCGTTGAGCACGTCGTACACGGCCTGCGTGGACACCGACCCGATCTGGTCACGAACTCCGCCTGCGACCTGGTCAGCGGTGGTGTGGGGGTGACCGGAAAGCCACTCCAGGACGGCAAGCCGCGGCGCGGTCACCCGCAGCCCGGCGGTGCGCAGTTGGCGCCGCAGGGTCTCCACGATCGCTTGGTCGGTACCCATGTCCAGCCCAGCTCAGCACGTTTTCTTGAGTCGGACAAGAAATCGGTTGCGCTGACCGCCGGGTACCTAGTGACATCGGTGGGTGGTCCTGACGTCCTACGGCCGGGTGACGGCCCTCCCCGGTGTGCGCATGGTGTTCGTGGTCACCGGGCTGGCCCGCATCCCGGTGGCGGCCGCGGGCGTGACCATCACCCTGCACGTCGTGCTCGGCCTGGGCATGGGTTACGGCGAGGCCGGCGCGGTGGCCGCCGCCAGCACGATCGGCATGGCGGTGGGCGGCCCGCTGATGGGCCGGCTGCTGGACCGGCGCGGATTGCGCCGGGTGCTGCTGCTCACCACGATCGCCGCCGGCGTGTTCTGGGCCGCCGCGCCCTGGCTGCCGTACTGGGCCTTGATCGTGTTGTCCTTCGCCGGCGGCCTGCTGGCCCTACCGGTGATGTCCATCGGCCGGCAGGCGATGGTCGCGCTACTGCCGGCGGACGACAGTTACCGCCGGCCGGCGTTCTCGCTGGACTCGGTGCTGACCGAGATCTCGTACATGGTCGGCCCCTCCGCCGGCGTGTTCCTGACCACGGCCTTCTCCTCGACCACGGCGATGTTGTGCGTCGGTACGGCCACCGTGCTGTCCGGCGTGTGGCTGTACCTGCTGGATCCGCCGGTGAAATCCGAGGAGGCCGAGCACCACGATCACGTGCCGCTGCTGACCTGGCTGCGCGGGCCGATGATCGCGGTGCTGGTGCTGGCCGGCGCGATGGTGCTGATCATGGCCGGCGCCGAGGTGGCGATCGTCGCCGCGCTGCGGGCCTCCGGGCAGGTGGGCTGGTCCGGGCTGGTGATCGCGATGTGGTGCCTGGCCTCGGTGGTCGGCGGCATCGTGCACGGCGCGATGCGGCGGCCGCTGCCGCTGGTGGTGCTGATGGCGCTGGTCGGGGTGACGATGGTGCCGGTCGGCTTGCTGGCCGGCCAGTGGTGGCTGCTCGCGCTGGCCTTGGTGCCCAACGGCTTGCTGTGCGCGCCCACGTTCTCCTCCACCTCGGACGCCGTGACGCGGTTGGCGCCGGAGTCGGTGCGCGGCACGGTGATGGGCGTCTACAGCTCGGCGTTCACCGTCGGAGCGGCCATCGGCGCGCCACTGATCGGCTTCGTGATGGACAACTCCATGCCACTGTGGGGTTTCGTCGCGGCCGGCGGGGTGGGGCTGCTGGGCGTGGCGACGGCGGTCGCCCTTGGCGGGCACAAGCTCGGCCGGCCTCAGCTGTCGAGTTCCCTGAGCGCTTCGTAGATCCGTTCCAGCGCGGGGCGGTTGCGGGCCATCCGACGACTGTCGATCTCCTCGGGCGCGACCGTGCCGACCGGCGTCACCAGGTCCGCGGCCGCGTCGAGGGACGGCAGCTCGCCGAGCGCCCGCCAGCCCAGAAGTGCCGCGCCCACACCGGATCCCTCGTTGCCGTCCACAAAGGACAGCTCCTGGCCGAAGGCCGCCGCGACCACCGAGCTCCACAGTGGACCCCGGAAGGCGCCGCCGGTGGCCCGGATCTCGTGCACGGTTGCGCCGGCATCCCTTACGGCGTCAAGCACCAGGGCCAGCTGCTGTCCGACGCCTTCGATCATGGCCCGTGTGATCACGGCCCGGCCGTGCTCCCGCCGCAGGCCGACCAGCACCGCCCGCGGATCCGGATCCCACCATGGGGCCCGCTCACCCAGCAGGTACGGCAACGCCAACAGCCCGGCGGCACCTGGCGGCTCCGATTCGGCTTCCGCCAACAACTCCGGCACCGGCACGCCGAACACCTCGGACGCCCACTGCGCCACCACGCCGCCGTTGCTCACCGAGCCGCCGAGCACCCAGAGGCCGTCGGCCAGGGCGTAGCAGAAGACGCGACCGCGCTCGTCGACGCCGGGCCGATCGCGGACGACCCTGAGCGCACCACTGGTGCCGAGCGACAGCGCCGCCATGCCCGGCCGCACCGCGCCGACGCCCAGGTTGGCCAGCGGACCGTCGCCGCCACCGGCGATCACCGGCAAGCCGCTCGGCAGGCCGGCGATGCCGTTGGCCAGGGCCAGCGCCTTGGTCGGCTCGACCAGGTGCGGCAGCTGGTCCGGGTGCACGCCGGCAATGGCCAGCGCCGGCTCGTGCCAGGCCAGCCGGTACATGTCGAGCATGCCGGTGCCGGACGCGTTGGAGTGCTCGGTGACCAGCCGGCCGGTGAACTTGGCCAGCACGTAGTCCTTGAGGCCGGCCCACTTGACCGCCCGCTGGCACAGCTCCGGCTCGTGCTCGGCGAACCAGGCCAGCTTGGTCAGCGGGAACGACGGATGCACCGGGGCGCCGGTCGCCGCGTGCAGGTCGAGGGCCAGTTGTTGATCGACTCGCAAACGTTTGGCGATGTCGGCGGCTCGATGATCGGCCCAGCTCAGGGCCGGCGTCAGCGGCTCGCCACTGCCGTCGAGGGCCAGCAGCGTGTGCATGGCCGAGCTGAACGACAGGGCCTTGATCTCGCCGTCGACCCGGTGGACACAGTCGGCCAGCGCGTGCGTGGCCGCCGCCAGCACGACCTGCGGATCCTGCACGGCCTCGCCGTGCTCGCCCAGCTCCAGCGGGTAGCCCTGCTCGGCGGTGGCCACCACCCGGCCGTCCAGCCGGGTGGCGACCACCTTCGTCGCCGTGGTGCCGAGGTCGACACCCAACACGACCCCGGTCATGTCCGCCTCAGCTGAACTCGGGCGCGAGTGTCTCGGCGATCTCGTAGGTGTTGAGCGCGGCGCCCTTGCGCAGGTTGTCGCCGCACACGAAGAAGTCCAGCGTGTTCGGGAAGTCCAGCGCCTGGCGCACCCGGCCGACGTAGGTCGGGTCCTCGCCGACCACGTCCGCCGGCGTCGGGAACTTCTTCTGCTCCGGCTCGTCCACCAGCACGATCGTCGGCTGCGCGGCGAACACCTTGTGCGCCTGCTCCACCGTCACCTCGCGCTCGAACGTCGCGTGCACGGCGAGCGAGTGCGTGGTGATGACCGGGACCCGCACGCAGGTCGCGGAGACCTTGAGGTCGGGGATGCCGAGGATCTTGCGGGACTCGTTGCGGACCTTGAGCTCCTCCGAGGTCCAGCCGTCGCCCTTGTAGGAACCGGCCCACGGCACCACGTTCAGCGCCAGCGGGGCCGGGAACGGCGAGCTCTCGAAGTCCAGTCCGGCGGCCAGCAGCGCCTCGCGGACGTCGCCCGCCTTGACGCCGAGCTGCTTGCCGGCGACGACCGACAGCTCCTCGTACAGGCGGTCGATACCGGGCGCGCCGGCGCCGGAAACCGCCTGGTAGGAGGCGACCACGAGCTCCTTGAGGCCGAACTCGCGGTGCAGTGCGCCCAAGGCGGCCATCATGGACAGCGTCGTGCAGTTGGGGTTGGCGATGATGCCGCGCGGACGCTCGGTCGCCTTGTGCGCGTTGACCTCCGGCACCACCAGCGGCACCTCGTCGTCCATCCGGAACGCGCCGGAGTTGTCCACCGCGATCGCGCCGCGCTCGGCGGCGATCGGGGCCCACTCGGCCGAGATCTCGTCCGGCACGTCGAACATCGCGATGTCCACGCCGTCGAACACCTCGGGCGCGAGCGCCTGGACGGTGATCTCCTCGCCGCGCACGGTCAGCTTGCGACCGGCCGAGCGGGCCGACGCGATGAGCCGGATCTCGCCCCACGGCACCGTCTCCCGGGCGTTGATGATCTCGATCATCACGCTGCCCACGGCGCCGGTCGCTCCGACCAGCGCGAGTACAGGTCCGTTACTCATCGACCGCTCCCCGCGTAGACGACGGCCTCTTCGTCGCCGCCGAGTTCGAACGCATCGTGCAGGGCACGGACCGCGTCATCCAACTGAGTATCCCGGCAGATGACCGAGATCCGGATCTCCGAGGTGGAGATGATCTCGATGTTGACGCCGGCCGTGGACAGCGCCTCGCAGAAGGTCGCCGTGACACCGGGGTGCGAGCGCATGCCCGCGCCGATCAGCGACACCTTGCCCACGTGGTCGTCGTAGAGCACGCCGCTGTGGCCGATCTCCGGCTTGGCCTTCTCCAGCGCGGCCACCGCCCGCGGGCCGTCGGACTTGGGCAGCGTGAAGGTGATGTCGGTGCGACCGGTGGCGACCTGGGAGACGTTCTGCACGACCATGTCGATGTCGACCTCGGCGTCGGCGACCACGCGGAAGATGCGGGCCGCGATGCCCGGGTGGTCCGGCACCGCCGTCACGGTGACCTTGGCCTCCGACCGGTCGTGCGCGACGCCGGTGATGATCGCCTGCTCCACGGGAAGGTCCTCCATCGACCCGGTCACCAGCGTGCCGGTCTTGTT
>DATJJB010000111.1:0-9795 GCA_035492655.1 Kutzneria sp.
GAGGACCTGGCCGAGCTGTTCGACGTGGAGCTGGACGACTCCGAGGTGGAGACCGTCGGCGGGCTGCTGGCCCAGCGGCTGGGCCGGGTGCCGCTGCCCGGCGCCGAGGCCGAGATCGAGGGCCTGCGGCTGCGGGCCGAGGGCGGCAAGGACAACAGGGGCCGGGTGCGCATCACGACCGTGGTGGTGCGGCGCGGCGAACGTGAGAGGAACGGCGAGCGTGCCTGAACTGGACCCCGAGGACGCCAAGATCGTGACCCTGGCCCGGTCGGCCCGGGCCCGCACCGGCGCCGCCGAGGGCGCCGCGGTCCGTGACACCGACGGCCGCACCTACGCCGCGTGCACGGTGTCGCTGCCGTCGCTTCGTCTGACCGCGCTCCAGGCCGCCGTCGCCGCGGCCGTGGCCAGCGGCGCGCCCGGCCTGGAGGCCGCCGCCGTGGTCACGGAGGCCGGCAAGGTCGACGACGAGTCCAGGGCAGCCGTCCGCGACCTCACCGAGTCGGCCCACGTGCTGGTCGCCGACCCCACCGGCACCATCCTCGACATCCAGCCTTGACGTTAGGAAGGGACCATTCCTGACGTTCAACGTGAGGAATTGAGCTTTCACGCCGGTCAGATCCGCACCAGCAGGAAGCCGGCCAGGCCGAGGAAGAGGGCCGCCGACGCGGCGGACAAGCCGGCCTGGCCGCGGTGTCCGATGCGCCGGCCCGAGCGCGACACCACGAAGGCCAGCACGCCTTCCAGGCCCGATGCCGTCACGAACCAGACCACGGTGAACAGCAGCAGCCCCGGCCAGCCGCCGGAGTGCTGTGCCGCCAGCATCGTCGGCGTGCCGGTGGCCAGCCAGAACGTCCAGCTCAGCGGGTTCAGCAGGTTCGAGAGCAGGCCCTTCCAGAACGCCCAGCCGCCGGCCATCTCGGGCACGTGCCCACGCCAGAGCTTGATCGCGTCCCTGAGCGCGAACGCGGCCAGGCCGGTCATGAACACCGCCCCGGCCACCGCCACCCACAGCGCCGCGCCGGCAACGGCGGCGATCACCTGGGACAGCAGCAGCGCGGGCAGCAACAGCACCAGGTCGGCCGTCGCGGAGCCCAGGATCACCCGCATCCCGGCGGTGAAGCCCCGGGTGGCCGACTCGTGCAGGATCGTGACGAAGATCGGCCCGACCGACAGCGCGGCCCCCGTGCCCAGCACCAGTCCCAGCCACAGCACATCGAGCACGGGCCGACACTAGCGCCCCGGCTGAGCGCGTCCGGGGCAACCAGCGAGAATGTGACGATGACCAGCGACAGCATCCCCGCCGGGCACCGCTCCGGGTTCGCCTGCTTCGTCGGCCGGCCCAACGCCGGCAAGTCGACGCTGACCAACGCGCTGGTCGGCGCCAAGGTGGCCATCACGTCCAGCAAGCCCCAGACCACGCGGCACACCATCCGCGGCGTGGTGCACCGGCCGGACGCACAGCTGATCATCGTGGACACGCCCGGCCTGCACCGCCCGCGCACGCTGCTCGGGCAGCGGCTCAACGACCTGGTCATGGAGACCTGGTCGGAGGTGGACGTGGTCGGCCTGTGCGTGCCGGCCGACCAGAAGGTCGGCCCTGGCGACAAGTTCATCGCCTCGGAGCTGGCCAAGATCGCCAAGCGCACGCCGGTGATCGGCATCGTCACCAAGACCGACCTGGTGTCCCCGCAGCAGGTGATGGAGCAGCTGCTGGCGCTGGAGAAGGTGATGGAGTTCGCCGACATCGTGCCGGTCTCCGCGCAGGACGGCTTCCAGACCGACACGCTGGCCGACCTGCTGGTCGCCCGGCTGCCCGAGGGTCCTCGGCTGTACCCGGACGGCGAGCTGACCGACGAGCCGGAGGCCACCCTGGTGGCCGAGCTGATCCGGGAGGCCGCGCTGGAGGGCGTGCGCGACGAGCTGCCGCACTCCATCGCCGTGGTGGTCGAGGAGATGCGCCCGCGCGAGGGCCGCGACGACCTGATCGACGTGCACGCCAACCTGTTCGTGGAGCGGACCAGCCAGAAGGCGATCATCCTCGGCCACAAGGGGGAGCGCCTCAAGCAGGTCGGCACCACGGCCCGCCGGCAGATCGAGCGGCTGCTCGGCTCGCGGATCTACCTCGACCTGCACGTGAAGATCGCCAAGGACTGGCAACGGGACCCCAAACAGCTCCGCCGTCTGGGCTTCTAGGCTGCCCCAAGGGGCGGATCGACGCAGCTCGGTAAAGAACTGGTCGCGAGTTGCGTGAAATGCCCGGGGTCCACCCGTAACGCGCCCTATAGTTCACGCGCTTTGGCAGGTAAACCCCAGTCCAGGAGTACGCAGTGACCACACCGCCCCCCGGCTTCGACCCGAACCAGGGCCAGCAGCCGCAGTACGGACAGCAGCCCTACGGGCAGCAGCCGCAGACTCCGCCGCCTGGTTTCAACCAGCCGGGATACGGGGCTCAGCCGCAGCAGCCGTACGACCCGAACCAGCAGCAGTACGGCCAGGCCTCGCCGCCCTACGGCACGCCGCAGCAGCAGCCCTACGGGGCCCAGCAGCCCTACGGCGGCCAGCAGCAGTACGGCCAGCCCTACGGCGGTCAGCCGATGGGCGCCGGCGGCGGGCTGGACTACATCCAGCTGCCCGGCGTCGGCGCCGTCCGGCTCGCCTCGATGGGCCAGCGCTTCCTGGCCCGCGTGGTCGACGCGATCATCGTCGGCATCCCGTTCTTCATCCTGTACTTCGTGCTCGGCGCGGCCTTCGCCTCCTCGGCGGCCAGCTCGATCCAGGTCGACCCGGAGACCGGCCAGGTCGTCAGCGGCGGGGCCTTCCTCGGCGGCGGCTTCATCATCTTCCTGATCGCCCCGTTGATCTTCCTCGTGCTGCAGATCCTGTACGAGGTCTCGATGATCGCCACCCGCGGCGCGACCCTGGGCAAGCAGGTCGCCGGCGTCAAGGTCATCCGTGAGCTCGACGGCCAGCTGCCCGGCTGGGGCGGCGCGTTCACCCGCTGGGCCGTGATGGTCGCGCCGGTCATCGTGCCGTGCCTCGGCGGCCTGTGGGTGCTGCTGTGCGAGCTGTCGCCGTTCTTCGACAACCAGGGCCGCCGCCAGGGTTGGCACGACAAGGCGGCCAAGACGATCGTGACCGCCACCAAGTGACGGCTCTCGTTCGACTGCGGGTCACCCCGGCTGTCGTCGCCGCGACGGCGGCGGCCGGGGCCCTGCTCGGCACCGGGATCGTCAGCATCCCGTGCTGGTTCCACGCCATGACCGGCTTCGACTGCCCGTTCTGCGGTGGCAGCCGGGCGCTGGGCGCGCTGCTGCACGGCGACGTGCTCGGCGCGCTGCGCTTCAACGCCTTCGCCGTGCTCGTGCTGCTGCCGGCCGCGCTGGTCGGCCTGGTGTTGATCGGCCGTATCGAGCTCGGCCTGCGCATCCCCTCCTGGCCGGTGCGCCGGGGGGCTCTGGTCGCGCTGGCCATCGCCGCCGTGGCCTGGTGGCTGGTCCGCGACGTCGCGTTCCCCGGGCTCCAGGTCTGAGATAATCGTCGGGTGAGCCTGTACCGAGACACCTGCGTCGTGCTGCGGGTGCAGAAGCTCGGCGAGGCCGACCGGATCATCACCCTGCTGTCCCAGCGGCACGGCAAGATCCGCGCCGTGGCCAAGGGCGTGCGCCGCACGTCCTCCCGCTTCGGCGCCCGGCTGGAGCCGTTCGGGCACGTCGACGTGCAGTTCTACACCGGGCGCACGCTGGACGTGATCACCCAGGTGGAGACCGTCGACGCCTTCGGCGTCGGCCTGGTCGACGACTACGCCCGGTACACGGCGGCCTGCGCGGTCCTGGAGACCGCCGACCGGCTCACCGCCGAGGAGGGCGAGCCGGTGCTGCGGCTGTACATGCTCGTCGTCGGCGCGCTGCGGGCGCTGGCCGACCGACAGCGCGACGCCGGCCTGGTGTTGGACGCCTTCCTGTTGCGCGCCATGGGTTTCGCCGGCTGGGCGCCGGCCGTCACCGAATGCGCCCGCTGCGGCACGCCCGGCCCGCACGCCGCCTTCAACGTCTCCGCCGGCGGCTCCGTGTGCGGCACCTGCCGCCCGCCCGGCTCGGCCAGCCCGGCCGGGGAGACCCTCAGCCTGCTCGACGCCCTCACCCACGGTGACTGGGCGCTGGTGGACCGCACGCCGCCGTCCAGCAAGCGCGAGGCCAGCGGCCTGGTGGCCGCCCTGCTGCAATGGCACCTGGAACGGCAGCTGCACTCGCTGCCGCTGGTCGAGCGCCGGGTCTCGGCCACCGCCATCGACCGGCTGGCCGCCCAGATCAAGATGGTGGTGGCGGACCGACAGGAAGTTGGCCGTCAACCGATGGGGGAGAACAACTTTGATCCTGCGGCAGGCTGAACCCGGCGACCGCAAGGCCGTGCACGACATCTGCGTGCAGACGGCCACCCAGCGTGACCTCGACGACGTGGACCTGATCGGCTACATCTTCGCCGACCCGTACTTCGTGTTGGCGCCCGAGCTGTGCTTCGTCATCGAGGACGCCGACGGCGTCGCCGGCTTCACCGTCGGCGCGGTGGACACAGTGGACTTCTACCGGCGGTGGCGGGCCGAGTACACGCCCCTGTTCGCTTCGCAGTACCCGAAGCCGGCACAGGAGACCAGCCGGTACGAATCCCTCGTGCTGTCGCTGCACAACCCGGAACGCTTCCTGCCGGCGGCCGCCGCCGACTATCCGTCGCACCTGCACATCAACCTCGACGCCCGCGCCCGGCGGCAGGGCTGGGGCACGAAACTGCTGGCCGCGCTGTTCGACGTGCAGCGGGCCGCCGGGTCGCCCGGCGTGCATCTGACCACGTCACAGAGCAACACCCGGGCCATCGCCTTCTACCACACTTTGGGCTTCGAGGTCCTGGAGCAGCCCGGCGAGGGCACCGTGATGGGACTTCGCTTCGACGGTTCGGGCAGGATGGAGGCATCCCCGTCCCGATCGTGAGGAGCAGGCCTGATGCTGCGTAGGCAGCTGCGCGGACGCAACGACCCCACCGTGAGGCCGCCCGACCCGCATGAGAGCGGCGCCCGCCCGCCGCAGATCCCGCTGGAGTTCGTGCCCAAGCACGTGGCGCTGGTGATGGACGGCAACGGGCGGTGGGCCAACATGCGCGGACTGTCCCGGGTCGAGGGGCACAAGCGCGGCGAGGCCGTGGTGCTCGACGTGGCCAAGGGCGCGATCGAGCTCGGCGTGAAGTGGATCTCGCTGTACGCCTTCTCCACCGAGAACTGGAAGCGCAGCCCCGACGAGGTGAAGTTCCTGATGAACTTCAACCGGGACGTCATCCACCGGCGCACCGACGAGCTCGACGAGATGGGCGTGCGGATCCGGTGGGCCGGGCGGCGGCCCAAGCTGTGGCCCAGTGTGGTCAACGAGCTGCAGAAGGCCGAGGAGCGCACGCGCAACAACGACGTGCTCAACCTGACCATGTGCGTCAACTACGGCGGCCGGGCCGAGATCGGCGACGCCGCCCGCGAGGTCGCCCGGCTGGTCGCGGCCGGCAAGCTCAACCCCGACAAGGTCGACGAGCGCACCCTGGCCAAGCACCTCTACCACGCCGACATGCCCGATGTTGACCTGTTCATCCGGCCCTCCGGCGAGCAGCGCATCTCCAACTTCATGCTGTGGCAGTCCGCCTATGCCGAGCTCGTGTTCCAGGACATCCTGTGGCCCGACTTCGACCGGCGTGACCTCTGGGCCGCCTGCGAGGCGTATGCCCGACGGGACCGTCGTTTCGGCGGCGCCGAGGACGCTCCCACCGAGGACCTTCAGGAGGCCGGCCGATGACCGACGACGAGGCGCAGACCACCGCCCGCCTGCTCACCTCCGCCCGTGAGGCGCTCGAGCTGTTCCACGAGGTCCACGTCGACGACGACGGGGCGTTGAGCTTCCGCCACGGCGACGTCCCCTGCGCCGTGCAGGCCATGCAGTTCGCCGAGGGGCTGACCATGCTCAGCCTCACCTGCGTCGTCGCCTGGGACCTGCCCGACGAGCCCGCCCTGGCCGTCTCCGCCGCCGAACGCGCCGGTCAGGGTCTGTTCGGCACCCTCGGCGTGGTGCACACCGAGCGGGGCATGGACGTCACCCTCCGGTACGCCTTCCCCGCCGACAACCTCGAGCCCTCGCCGCTGTCGACCATCCTCATGCTGGTCGTGTCCACTGCCTCGCAGCTGCGGGCCGACCTCCTGGCCAGCGTCGAAGGATGACCGCCACCGAGGAGCGGCTCGCCGTCCGGCCGCCGCGACGGCGGATCACCTCGCTCGAGGTGTTGTGCGTCGTGCTCGTGCTGGCCCTGGTGCTCCAGGGCCAGCTGGTCGACGCCTTCGACATTCCCGCGCTGCGGACCGGCGCGACCGTTTTCGTCGCGGTGTGCGTGCAGGCGATGCCGTTCCTCGTGCTCGGCACCCTGATCAGCGGGGCCATCGCCGCCTTCCTGCCGGCCGAGGCCCTGCGCCGGGTGCTGCCGCGGCGGTCCGCTTTCGCCGTGCCCGTCGCGGGTCTGGCCGGCGTCGCCCTGCCTGGCTGCGAGTGCGCCTCGGTGCCGGTCGCCCGGCGGCTCATGCAGCAGGGCGTCGCGCCGTCCGTGGCCCTGGCGTTCCTGTTGGCCGCGCCGGCCGTCAACCCGGTCGTGCTGGTCGCCACTGCCGTCGCCTTCCCCGGCCGACCGGAGATGGTCCTGGCCCGGTTCGGCGGGTCCCTGCTGACGGCCGTGGTCACCGGCTGGCTGTGGGCCCGCTTCGGCAAGGCCTCGTGGATCGCTGCCCGGGCCCTGGAACGCCTTCCCGCCGGCGGCGGCTCCCGGTGGGCCGTCTTCGCCGAGACCGCCCGGCACGACCTCGTCGAGGCCGGCGGCTTCCTCGTCATCGGCGGCCTCACCGCCGCCGCGCTGAACGTGCTGGTGCCGTCCACCCTGCTGGAATCCCTTTCCGGGCAATGGGTTCTCGGCATTCTCGTAATGGCCCTGCTCGCCGTCGTGCTGGCCATCTGCAGCGAGGCCGACGCCTTCGTCGCCGCCTCGCTGTCCGCCCTGCCCCTGTTGCCCCGCTTGGTGTTTCTCGTCGTCGGCCCCGCCGTCGACGTCAAGCTCATCGCCCTGCAGGCCGGCACCTTCGGCAAGGCCTTCGCGCTGCGCTTCGCCCCTCTCGTCTTCGCCGTCGCGGTGGTGTGCGGCACCCTCGCCGGCCTCGTCCTGCTCGGAGGCGCCGCATGAGGCGCGAGACCCAGAACATCCTGCTCGTGCTGCTCGGCGGCGCCCTGCTCAAGATCGCCCTCAACGGCACGTACCTGAACTACGTCAAGCCCGGCCTCCAGCCCTGGCTGATCGTCTCCGGCGCCGTCATGGTCCTGCTGGCCGGCGTCGCCATCGCCACCGACATCCTCAACGCCCGCCGCGCCGCCCACGCCTCGGAAACCGCCTCCGCCCCAGCGGTTACCGCCGGGGTGGCCGTCGCCGAGCACGACCATCCCCACGACGATGGCCATGGCCACTCGCACGGGGCCGCCCGCAGCGCGTGGATGCTGCTCATGCCGGTGCTGGCGATCTTCCTGATCGCCCCGCCCGCGCTCGGCGCCGACTCGGTCAACCGGGCCGGCGGTCGGACCGTGGCCAGCGAGCAGCGGCAGGACCAGGTGATCAAGACCAAGTTCCCGCCGCTGCCGGCCGGATCCGTGGTGCCGATGCGGATGGCCGACGTCGCGACCCGCGCCGCATGGGACGCCACCAACTCGCTCAACGGCCGCACGCTGGAGCTGACCGGCTTCGTCGTCCACGACGCCGCCGGCGTCTACGTGGCCCGGCTGGTGATCACCTGCTGCGCCGCCGACGCCATGCCGGTCAAGGCCCGTCTGGTCGGCGCCGAGGGCCTGGCCGACGACCAGTGGATCACCGTCACCGGCCAGGTGCGCCCCGACTCCGCCGTGCAGGCCGACAACTACGTGCCGGTGTTCGACACCACCAGCGTCAAGAAGATCGGCACTCCCAGCGATCCGTACGAGTACTGATGTAGAGAAGCCGCGGTCGGCTCCGACTGTGGGGTGTGAGAGCGCCCGACGCCGAGGAGCCGACCATGGAGACGTTTCGCATCGAGGTCCCCGACGCCGAGCTGGCCGACCTGCGTGATCGGCTGGCCCGGGTCCGGTGGGCCCCCGAGCCCCCCGGTGACGACTACGGCGTGTCCGGCGCCGACATCCGCAAGCTCGTCGAGCACTGGCGTGACGGCTTCTCCTGGCGGCACGTCGAGGCGCGGCTCAACGCCCATCCGCAGTTCACCACCGTCATCGACGGCGCCACCGTGCATTTCCTGCACGTCCGCTCGCCCGAACCCGACGCGCTGCCGCTGATCCTCACCCACGGCTGGCCCGGCTCCGTCGCCGAGTATCTCGACGTCATCGGCCCTCTCGCCGATCCCCGGGCCCATGGCCTCGACCCCGCCATCGCCTTCCACCTAGTGATTCCCTCACTGCCCGGCTTCGGCTGGTCCACTCCCGCCCCCGAGGCCGGTTGGGGTCCTCGCCGCATCGCCGCCGCCTGGGCCGTGCTCATGGCTCGTCTCGGCTACCACCGCTACGGCGCCGCCGGCAATGACTGGGGCTCCGTCATCTCACCCGAGGTCGGCCGCTCCGCCCCCGACTCCGTCGTCGGCGTGCACGTCACCCAGATCTTTTCCGGTCCTGAGGGCAATGTGCCCTTCTACCCGCCCACCGTCGAGCCCGCCAGCGTCGCCCTGTTGCCTCCCGAGGAGCAGGCCCTCGTCGCCGGTCTTCGCCACTTCCAGCGCACCATGGCCTCGTACCACCATGTGCACGCCGAGCAGCCCCAGACCCTCGCCTACGCCCTCACCGATTCCCCCGTCGGCCTCCTCGCCTGGAACAGCCAGGTCATGGGCGGTCTCGACCCAGATGCCCTGCTCACCCACGTCGCCATCCACTGGCTCACCCACACCGCCGGCACCGCTCCTCGGATCTACCTCGAGGACCACCGCCACCCCGTGCCCACCGCCCCCACCACCGTGCCGCTAGGCCTGGCCCAGTTCCCTTACGACGCCCAGGCCATCCCCACCTACGCCCACCGCGACCACGCCAACATCGTCTCTTGGCACGCCTACGACCGCGGCGGCCACTACGCCTCCCAGCAGGCCCCCGACCTGTGGATCAGCGACATCAGGCAGTTCTTCGCCCAACTCCACGCCTGACCGCTCATGCCCCACCGCCCGAAACACTCGCCCGCCCCGCGCCATTGGTCGGCCGCGCCACCAGTGGCCCGCAACGGCCGCCCGCGCTGCCGCTCGCCCCGCGACGGCCGCACGCGGTCGGCCCCGCTGCCAGTCGGTCCGGGCTGTCCTGCTGTTGGCCGCTCTGCAAGTCGTGTCGCGCTGCCGGTGGTGTCGTACTGCGCGGTCGGCCCACTCTGCTGGTCGCCCTGTCCCCAGCCACACGCTCACCCGCCCGCGTTGGCGCTCGCTTCGGGCTGTCGCTCACCCGCCCGCGTTGCCGCTCGCTTCGGGCTGTCGGTCGCCCGCCCGTCGGCCCCGCCCAGTCGGTCGGTCCGCACTGCGGGTCGCTCGGTCGTGCCGGTCGTGTCTCCCTGGCCGCTGACTCGCTGCCTTGCCCCACACGCCCAGGCGCATCGGTCGCGGCGACTCGGCTCTGGACCCGCCAGGCGCGGCGACCGGCCAAGCCCTAACCTGACCGACCTCCGCCAAGCCCAGCTCCGGCCTCGGTTCCCGCCCAGCCGACCGATCCAGCCCACACTCTCGAC
>DATJJB010000112.1:0-3337 GCA_035492655.1 Kutzneria sp.
CCGATCAGCGGCGGCACCAACACCAACGACTTCGCCGAAGGCGACTCGCTGATCTACACCGGCATGGTGCCGTTCAACATCGCCGGCCTCACCGCCGCCAAGGGCGGGAACGCCGCCATGGCCAAGTACCTGGACGGCGTGTTCAGCGGCTACACCGGTCTGCTCAGCCTGGCCGGCCTGCAGTCCAACATGGGCAACGAGCCCAGCTTCGAACTGCCGTGGGAGTACGACTACATCGGCCGCCCGTACCGCACCCAGCAGGTCGTCCGGCAGATCCAGGACCAGATCTGGTCCGACACCCCCGGCGGCCTTGCCGGCAACGACGACCTCGGCGCGATGAGCGCCTGGTACGTCTGGTCGGCGCTGGGCATGTACCCCGAGACGCCCGGCACCGCCGACCTGGCGCTGGGCAGCCCGCTGTTCACCACGGCCGCGATCTCGCTGCCCGGCGGCCACACGTTGACGATCAACGCCCCGCAGGCCGCCGACAACGCGCCGTACGTGCAATCCCTGGCGCTGAACGGCTCCGCCTGGAACAACGCGTACCTGCCGGCGTCGGTGATCTCCGCCGGCGGCACGCTCGACTACACGCTGGGCACCTCGGCCAACACCTCATGGGCGTCGGCACCGTCGGCCGCGCCGCCTTCGTACGACGGCACCGCGACGGCGGGGGTGGTCCAGCCCACCGGTCCCGTCACGTCGTCGCTGGCCGGCAACTGCATCGACGTCGCGAATGCCAGCAACAACAACGGAACCGCTGTCCAGCTCTATCCGTGCAACGGCAGCAACGCCCAGAGTTGGACCGTGGTGCCGGACGGCACCTTGCAGGCGCTCACCAAGTGCCTCGACGTCACCCAGGGCGGCACCGCCAACGGCACCCAGGTGCAGCTCTATGTCTGCAACGGCACGGCATCGCAGCAGTGGCAGTCCACACCGGACGGACAGCTGGTCAACCCGCAATCGGGCCGCTGCCTCACCGACCCGGCCGACAGCACCTCCGCCAGGACCCGACTGGAGATCGACGACTGCCAGCGCGCCGCCGGACAGCTGTGGGGCCTACCGCACTGAGGCCTCCACCACGTGCACGGCCACGGCCGGTGTGTACCAGACCCGGCCGTGGCCGACCACCCTCACCAAAGCCCACCAGTGCGATCCGACTCGGGCCGTGCTTGCCGCGTGCGCGGTGAAGGAGATCGACGCGGTGCCACCGGCGGCGATCGTGAACGGCTGGGTCCGTGGACCGAACCGCACGTCGTCGGACCAGGTGCCGTGCGGGCTGATCAGCGTGGCCTCGCCCCGGATCTCGCTCTGGGCGTTGTTGCGCACCAGCACCGGCAGTTCAACGCTCTGTCCGACTGTTAGCGCTAACGCCTCCGTGTCCAGTCGCACCGTCACGAGGTCGTCGATCGGAGGGGCGCCGACGACGATCTCGCTGGTGTCTTCGAGCACCTGCCCCAGGTCGTCCCGGATACGGGCGGCGAGCAGCCACCGACCCGGCTCCATGCCACGCACCGTCAGCACGAATTCGGCGAAGCCATCGGGCGCGAGGTCGTAGTTCAGCCGGGCCGGCAGTTCAGCGGCGAGGCCGCTCGGTATCGACAGTTCGACGACACCGGCCGCCGGCTGCCCGCTACAGCTGACCGTGACCCGGACCTCGGCGGTATCGCCTGGGGCCAGGTGCAGCCGAGGCGGGTTGATGTGCACGCTGGTCGGAAGATTGCCGAGCGGCGCCGGTCCCGCGTTGTGCCGCCAGTAGCGGGTGAACACCGGCTGCACCGGCTCCTGAACGCGGGCCAGCAGCACTTCCGAGTCGGTTCGATCGGACGGCGTCAGCCGCAGGGTCGCGACATCGGCCGCCGTCAGCTCGACCTCGGCCGCGCCTTTGCGGACGGCGAGTGGCCCGCTGCTCCGCTCCTCCAGAACGTCTGTGCGACAAGCCGCCGATACGCCGCCGTGCAGACCGACGGTGGCGGTCACCGGCGTGCCACTGGCCTCGTAGATCCGCACCGTGACGCCGTCGGCCGTGACCCGCGAGGCGAGCGGGTTGCCGGCCGGCTTGGCCGCGGTGAGCAGCACCTCGGGCGGGGACACCGTGATGAGACTGAGCTCCGCCGGCAGGTCGCCAGGCGCACTCGGCACCTGGCGGGCATGCACGGGGTGGTTGACGTCCTGGCCGGCGTGCGTGAAGCCGGCCTCTCGCCAGTCACCTGCCCCGGACACCAGGCTCAGGTCGAAGGTGTGCGACCAGTGCTGCCAGGCGAAACTGGAGCCGTCCGGCGCGGTACGGCGTTCGCCGTCGATCCACACCCCGCACGGCCAGCCGCTGCACGACCGCATCAGCGAGACATGCAGTGTGCCGTCGGGCGCGACGACAAAGCCTGGCGTGCCACGGTTCACCACCGCGACCGAATGGTTCACCGCCGGATCGGGCGTTCCCGCGAGCCCGCCCGGCACCTCCACAGACGCGTCGGCGAGGTCGGTGATCAGCGCCTCCAGGTCGGCGACGATCAACACCGGCAGGTCCCGGGGGCCGCGGAGATCCGCGTCGGGCGTCCAGACCTCGCGCCGGGATCGCAGGGGCGGCACGAAAACCCGGCCGTGCCGGTGCAACGCCTGCCGGTACGGGTCGCCGGCGCTGTCCAGGACCTCGTCCGCGAACACGGTGCCGCCCACCACGATCCGCACGTCGGGCAGGTTCGAGTCGACGTCCAGCGCGCCGTACCGCGGTCCCGCCGGCAGCGAGCGGGTCGCGGTGACTCCCTTTGCCACCAACGCCACGAGCAGCTCGCGCACCAGCCGCTCGTCCTCGGCGGCCACCACCTCGGCCACGCCGAGGCAATGGTCCTGGACGCCGCCGTCCTCATGCCGTAGCCGCAGCCGAACCGGACTCGACAGCCCGGCCCAGGTGTGCGCGGGGCTGTCCAGCGTCCACAGATGCTCGGCGGCATCCACGTCCGGAAAGCCGAAGGACCGTCCCACCGCGGCGAACCCGACCTCCGCAACGGGCAGAGTGCCAGGAAGATCGAAGGCGAATCTGGCCCGCAGCAGGTGGTCCTGCCCGATGGAACCGTCCACGAGCCATCGAACGTCCACTCTGGACAGTCCGCGCCAGAGCACGGTGTGCTGGGTGATCCGCAGCCCACCGAGCGTCGTACGGCTGACGATCCGTTCGCCCAGCGGGCTCGTCTCCACGTGGACTTCGGCTGCCGCTTCGCCACTGCCCCGGCCGGGCCCGGCCGGCAGCAGGTGCCACGGCCCTTCCTCCCACACCGGGTGCTGGGCATGCTCGGCTTGCAGCACCAGTTCCGCCGCCAGGCCGCCGTCTCGCACGAGCTCG
>DATJJB010000113.1:0-2343 GCA_035492655.1 Kutzneria sp.
CCGGGCGGGGTGAGCACCCGGCGGAATCCCCGGGAGGTGAACAGGTGGCTGGAGCGGTAGACGAACTCGCCAGGGGTGAAGTCGCGGTAGGGCTTGGTGACGTAATCGAGCTCGACCTGGGCGGTGGTGGCATCGACAGCGCGGACGAGCACGACGCCGACGAGGCTGTCGCCGGACAGGACGACGAAAGCGGACCGCGAAGGGCCGCCCGACCAGTGGAAGCCGGGGTTGAAGCGGGCGATGTCGTCGGCGTGGACGCGGAGCAGGTGGGCCAAGAAGTCGTCGTCGGTGCGGACCTGGACGACCTGGTAGGTGCGCTGATCGTGCCGGGTGGTGACGAGCCGGTACAAGAAGTAGAGGTTGATGGCGGCCAGCACGACGTTCATGGCGGCCTGGGGCCACACGCCCAAAGCGGCGTTGAAGGCGATGAGCACCAGGCAGGCGACGAGGTTGAGGGCCCGGAGCCGAAGCTGCCGGGACTGCAGCAGCGACCAGACGAGCAGCGCGGAGCCGACCCACCCCAGAGCGTCGAGCCATCCCATGCCGGCATCCGTTCCCTCGTGACGAGTGAAGCCCGAACAGAGTAACCGGCCCCCGCCACATGGAGCACGACTGTCAGGGAACGAAGAGCGGACCGCTGGATTCGAAGTCGGCCGAGGCGGCGAACTGCCCGACCGACAGCGGGGCACGGCCGGTGAGCTTCTCGACGATGTCGTTGGTGCCGGCGAAAATGCCGTGCTGGTAGTCGACGGCGACGTTGCTGAGGTGCTGGATGCGATGCGCCGGCATCGACCGGTCGGCCATGGCGGAGGCGAACTCGTCCACGCTGATCGGCTCGTAGTGCACGGGAAAGCCCAGCGCCGCAGCCATTTCGGCGGCGATCTCGTGGTGGTCGAGCTCGACCGGCCCGTGCAACGAGTAGGCGGCACGGTTGTGCGGCAAGGGATCCAGCAGCAGCGCGGCGATCACCCGCGACTGGTCCGCGGCGGCGATCGGTGCGTGCCGGCCGTCGCCGAACGGCAGCCGCAGGTAGCCCTCGCCGTCCCGCTTCTGCCACCACAACGTCAGCCACTCGGCGAAGAAGGTCGGACGGATGTGCGCCGTGAGCAGGTCGGTCCGGTCGAGCAACCGCTCGCACAGCCAATGCTGCCGGGCGGCGTTGCTCGTCGCCTCGCGACGAGCCGAGATCTGCGACATGTTGACCACCGACCGGACGCCGGCCTCGGTCGCCGCCTGCGCGAAGATGACGGTCGCCTCGACCAGGCCCGGCAGGATCGGGTGGCAGAAGTACGCGCCGCTGACGCCCTGGACGGCCGCGGTCATGTCGTCCAGGTTGTGCAGGTCGCCGAAAACGACCTCGGCCCCGGCATCAGCCAAGGCACGGGACCGCTCGTCCGAGCGGTGGGCCAGCACCCGCACCCGATGGCCGCCGTCCAGCAGCACCTTGGCCGTGCCACCGCCGGTCCGGCCGGTCGCCGCCGTGATCAGGAACAGCCGCTCGTCCATGACGATCCTCTCGACAGGCGGGCGACCCACCGGCCACCCAGTTCGTTCACTGAACCAACCGTAGCACGGCATGGTTCAGTGAACGAACTAGCCAAGCCCGGGCCTGTGGGCCCCAAAAAACCGAGCCCTGCTCGCCAGGAAGGCGGGCAGGGCTCGGCGTCGGAACAGCGGATCAGCTGGCGACGGTCTCCCGCTCGCGTTCGACGACCGGGGCGGTGCCGGGCAGCGGGTGGCTGCGCTCCAGGGCGGCGCCCTCGACGTCGACGTTGGGCAGGATGCGGTCGAGCCATCGGGGCAGCCACCAGACCGACTTGCCGAACAGGTGCATCAGGGCCGGCACCAACAGCATCCGGACCACGAAGGCGTCGAACAGGACGCCGACGGCGAGGCCGAGGCCGAGCGGGCGGACCATGGTGAGCTCGGAGAAGACGAAGCCGCCGAAGACGGCCACCATGATGATCGCGGCGGCGGTGACGACGGCCCGGCCGTTGCGCAGGCCGGCGGTGACGGCGGCGCGGGCGGGCACGCCGTGGACGAACGCCTCACGCATGCCGGAGACGAGGAACAGCTGGTAGTCCATGGCCAGGCCGAACAACACGCCCATCAGGATGATCGGGGCGAAGTCCAGCACCGGCCCCGGATCGTGCACGCCGAACACCGTCGACAGCCAGCCCCACTGGTAGACCGCGACGACCACGCCGAACGCGGCGAACAGCGACAGCACGTAGCCGGCGGTCGCGATCAGCGGCACCAGCAGCGACCGGAACACCACGATCATGATCAGCAGCGACAGGCCGACCACCACGATGAGGTACTCGGGCAGCACGCCGGACAGCT
>DATJJB010000114.1:0-2860 GCA_035492655.1 Kutzneria sp.
ATCGTCGGCAACGTCGGGCACTTCGACAACGAGATCGACATGGCCGGGCTGGCCAAGGTGCCGGGCATCCGCAAGGTCGAGATCAAGCCGCAGGTGCACGAGTGGGTGTTCCCGGACGGGCACGCGGTCATCGTGCTGTCCGAGGGCCGGCTGATGAACCTGGGCAACGCCACCGGCCACCCCAGCTTCGTCATGTCGAACTCGTTCTCCAACCAGGTGATCGCCCAGATCGAGCTGTTCACCAAGCCCGGCGACTACGAGCGCCAGGTCTACCGGCTGCCCAAGCACCTTGACGAGAAGGTGGCGCGGCTGCACCTGGACGCGCTGGGCGTGCGGCTGACCGAGCTGTCCAAGGGCCAGGCCGAGTACATCGGCGTGGACGTGGCCGGCCCGTACAAGCCGGAGCACTACCGCTACTGATGTGACCGTTGCTACAGTCGCCTCCCGCCGCCGAGTAAACGTTTGCAACGACGTTTCAGTGGAGTGAGGCGATGAAGAAGTTCCTTGCCGCGCTGGCGATCGCCGGCGCGACGCTGGCGGGAGGGCCTGCGGCGCTCGCGGCGCCGCAGGCCGACCCGACCGCCGGGCTCAAGCAGTACAGCGACGACTTCAGCGTGCAGAAGCCGTACGACCTGGCGCAGTCGGACCGCTTCTCCACCTCGGCCGGGCCGGTGTACAACGCCTGGATCCAGAAGGGCGACAAGCCCTTCAAGGAGGGCTCCCCCACCGGCCCGCGGACGGAGATGCGCTGGCACAAGACCTGGTCGCAGACCGAGCACCAGTTCTCGGCCGACGTGCTGGTCGACTCGGGCACCGACGGCGCCTGCATCATGCAGGTCAAGGGCTCCACCGGCGGGGAGGCGATCTACCTCAACGTGCACAGCAACGGCAACCTGTACAACAGCGTGGTCGACAAGCCGATCGCCACCGGCCTGTGGGGCAAGTGGTTCCACCTCAACGCCGACTTCAACCCGGCCAACGGCAATCTCCGGGTGTGGGTGGACGGCAAGCAGGTGCTCTCCGACCACTACGACGCCCCGGCCAGCAAGGTCTGGTACTTCAAGAACGGCGTCTACAACACGAAGTCAGCCAAGTCCGAGGCGCACTTCAAGAACATCACGTTCTGGTCCAAATGAGTGCAGGGAAGGACGCCTTACCTGCATTGAACGCAGGTAAGGCGTCCTTCCCTGCATCACGGGGTCAGTGTCCCCGGCTGCGGGACAGGAAGGCCGTCACACCGCGTTGGAAGTCCTCATAGGAGACTGCGGGTCCGCTGGCGAAGCTGTCGGCGGCGGCGCGGGTCGGGGACAGCCCGACGCTGACGGCCTGTTTCGCGGCGACCAACGCGGCGCGGGGCTGGGCGGCCACGGCGGCGGCCAGCTCCGCGGTCGCGGTGGACAGCTCAACCGCCGGCACGCGTCGGTTGGCCAGGCCGGAAGCGACGGCTTCGGCGGCGGACAGCAGCCGCCCGGTGTACAGGAGCTCGCGGGCCAGGCCGTGCCCGGCCAGCAGCGCCAGGCGGGCGGCGAAGGCGGGGCTGACCAGGATGCCCAGCCGGGCGATGGGCATGCCGATCCGGGCGTCGTCGGCGAACACCCGCAGGTCGCAGGCCAGGGCCAGTTGACAGCCGGCGCCGGCGGCGACGCCGTTGACCTGGGCGATCACCGGCGTCGGGCACTCCTCGATCGCGGTGCAGGCGGCCTCCATCGCGGCGAACGCCCGATCCACGTCGTGCGGCGCGGCATGCACCCACTCACGCAGGTCGGAGCCGGCGCTGAAGGTGCTGCCGCTGCCCCGCACGACCACCACCCGGATGTCCTCCGACAGGTTTCGAAAGGCCAGCTCCAGGGCACGCCAGTCGTCATGCCCGAGGGCATTGCCGCTGCCGCCGGAACCGAGCACCACCTCCGCGTGGCTGCCGAGGCTGTGCACCGTCACGTTCGCCGACACCGCATCTCCCTCCGTCAACTGTGGATCCCTGGCCTACCAAGGCAACCGTGAACTAGCGTCTACCGCACCCTCAACGGCGAGGTGGTGACGTATGTACACCCCGGTCCTTGCCCCGATCGCCGGCTCACTGACCCTGTCCGCCCTGCTCGCGGCCCTGCCCCTGCTGGTGCTGTTCGTGCTGCTGGGCGTGTTCCGGATGCGGGCCTGGCTGGCGGCGGCGATCTCCCTGCTGGTCAGCGTGCTGGTCGCGGTGCTCGGCTATCCGATGCCGATCGGCGGTGCGCTGCTGGCCGCGGCCGAAGGCGCGGCGTTCGGCTTCTTCCCGATCCTGTGGATCGTGGTCAACGCGATCTGGATCTACAACATGACCGTCCACACCGGACACTTCGACGTGCTGCGACGGTCGTTCGAGCGGGTCAGCGACGACCAGCGGATCCAGGGCGTGATCGTGGCGTTCAGCTTCGGCGCGCTACTGGAGGCGCTGGCCGGCTTCGGCACGCCGGTCGCGATCACCAGCGTGATGCTCATAGCGCTGGGTTTCCAACCGCTCAAGGCCGCCACCGTCGCTCTGGTGGCCAACACCGCGCCGGTGGCGTTCGGCGCACTGGCGGTGCCGATCACCACCCTGGCCACGGTGACCGGGCTGCCGCTGCACGACCTGGCGTCGATGGTCGGGCGGCAGACGCCGGTGCTGGCGCTGTTCGTGCCGATGGTGTTGGTCGGCATCATCGACGGCTGGCGCGGCGTGCGGGAGACCTTGCCGGCCACTCTGGCCTGCGGCGTGGTGTTCGCCGTCGCGCAGTACGCCACGGCCAACTTCTTCAGCGCACCCCTGACGGACATCGTCGCCTCGCTGCTGAGCGCGCTGGCCGTGATCGTCGTCGTACGGCGACGGGCAACGGCCGAGAGC
>DATJJB010000115.1:0-5586 GCA_035492655.1 Kutzneria sp.
GGCGTGCTCGGCAACCCCGGGCAGGGCAACTACGCGGCCGCCAACAGCTCTCTCGACGCACTGGCCACGCATCGCCAGAGCCTCGGCCTGCCGGCAACGTCGATCGCCTGGGGCCTGTGGTCGCTGCCGACGGCTATGACCGCGCACGTCACCAAGGTCGCGTGGGTGGCGCCGCTGAGCGTGGAGCAGGGCCTGGCCATGTTCGACGCAGCGCTGCGTGAGCCGAATGCCCAACTCGTCGCGGCGCGGTGGCGCCGGGACGGCAACGACGTGCCGCCCGTACTGCGCAGCCTGTTCAAGCCGCGCCGGGTCGTGACGGTCGAAGCCGCGTCGACGCAACGGTTCGACGCCGACTCGATCTTCCGCCTGGTCCGCGACAAGGTCGCGGTGGCACTGGGGCACCGGTCCGCCGCCACGGTCGACCCGGACAAGCCGTTGCGAGAGCAGGGCCTTGACTCGCTGACCTCGGTCGAGCTGCGCAACCAGCTCGGCGCGGCAACGGGTCTGCGGCTGCCGGCGTCGCTGGTGTTCAACCACCCGACTGTGACCAAGCTGGCCGGCTACCTGGCCGGTGAGCTCGTGCCGGCCGAGCCGTCGCCGGAGGACCTGCTGCGCGAGGCGCTGGACCGGATCGATCCGTCCACTCTGGACGACGAGCACCGCGACCGGCTGGCCGCCGTGCTCCAGCAGACGCTGCGCACCCTCGTCCCCGACGCTCCCGGCCTTGATCTCTCCTCCGACGAGGAGATCTTCGCCTTCATCGACAACCAGCTGTGAAAGGGAAAACCATGGCCGGCGAGGACAAGCTCCGCGAGTATCTCAAGCGGGTGACGGTCGACCTGGCGAACGCGCGCCGCCGGCTGGCGGACGCCGACGCCCGGGCGCACGAGCCGGTGGCCGTGATCGGCATGTCCTGCCGCTTCCCGGACGCGCCGGATGTCCCTTCGTACTGGGAGCTGCTGCGTGCGGGCCGGGCGGCGGAGATCACCGACTTCCCGCGCGGGCGGTTCGACCACGACCCGTCGGCCGAGGACAACACCTTGTACCAGCCGAAGACCGGGGCCTTCCTGCCCGACGTCGCCGGCTGGGACGCGGAGTTCTTCGGCTTCCCGCCGCGTGAGGCGCTGCGCATGGACCCCCAGCAGCGGCTGCTCATGGAGCTGGCCTGGGAGGCCATGGAGGACGCCGGCACGCCGCCGAAGACGCTGGCCGGCAGCCGAACCGGCGTGCTGCTGGGATTCTCCGACGCGTTCCAGTACGGCCAGTTGGAGCACGACCGCGAGGGCATCGACGTCTACACCGACCCGTACATGGGCCAGGGCAGCCTCGGCAGCGTCGTCGCCGGCCGGATCGCCTACCACTTCGACCTGCACGGGCCCACGTTCTCCCTCGACACCGCCTGCTCGTCCTCGCTGGTCGCCGTGCACCTGGCCGTGCAGGCGCTGCGCAACAACGAGTGCGACTACGTGCTGGTCGGCGGCGGATACCTGGCGCTGCACGAGTTCCTGTACATCTACAGCTGCTCCAACGCCCTGCTCGCGGACCGCTGCAACACCTTCGACGCCGGCGCGAACGGCTACATGATGGGCGAGGGCGGCGGTATGGTGCTGCTGACCCGGTTGTCCGACGCCGAGCGCAACGGGCACCGCGTGCGGGCGGTCATCCGCGGCACCGCCGTGAACCAGGACGGCCGCAGCAACGGCCTCACCGCGCCGAACCGCGCCGCCCAGGTCGATGTGATCCGCCGGGCCCACGCGGCGGCGCAGGTGAAGCCGGAGGACATCGCGTTCGTCGAGGCCCACGGCTCGGGCACCGCGCTGGGCGACGAGATCGAACTGGGGGCGTTGAACGACGTCTTCGGTCGGCGTGACGCCCCACTGCACGTCGGCGCGGTCAAGACCAACGTCGGCCACACGCACACCGCCGCCGGCATCGCGGGCCTGATCAAGACGGTCCTGGTGCTGGAGAACGGCCTGGTGCCGCCGAACTTGAACATGTCCGAGCCGGCCGAGGCCGTGGTGGCCAGCGCCACCGTGCGGCCGGCGACCACCAGCACCGAGCTGCCGGCCGGCGCGATCGCGGGGGTCAGCTCGTTCGGCTGGTCGGGCACCAACGCGCACATCATCCTGGAAGCGGCCCCGGCCCCCGCACCGTCGCAGGCCGACGGGCTCGCGCTGCTGCCGGTGTCGGGGGCGTCGGAGAACGCTCTCCGGGACGGGCTTCAGGCCCTCAGCGGCACGAATGCCCAGCTCACGGACCTGGCCCACACGCTCCAGGTCGGCCGCACCCACCACGAGTACCGCCGGGCGGTCGTGGCCACCGATGCCGCCGACGCCAAGGCGCGGTTCGGCACCGCCGAGCCGGCTGTCAAGGCTGGGCACGAGAAGCCGAAGGTGGCCTTCCTGCTGCCCGGTGTCGGCGACCAGTACCGAGGGCTGGGGAGAGCGCTCTACCAGCACGAACCGGAGTTCGCGGCGGCCGTGGACGAGTGCCTGGACATCGCCGCCGACCGGTGCGGCGTCGACCTGCGGGAGCTGTTCTTCGCCGAGCCGCCGGCCGAGGTGCAGGTGCCCTCGTTGTTCGGCGGCGGCCCTTCGGACGACGTGATGGACCACGCGGAGATCGCGCACCCGTTCCTGTTCACCGTCGAGTACGCGTTGGCCCAGCTCCTGGCGCATCGGGGCATCAAGCCTGACCTGCTGGTCGGCTACAGCCTGGGCGAGTACGTGGCCGCCTGCATCGCCGGCGTGTTCTCGCTGTCCGACGCCCTCTGGGTCGTCACCGAGCGGGCCCGGCTGATCGAGTCGGCGCCGGCCGGCCGGATGCTCGCCGCGGCGGCCGGGCCGGAGCAGCTCGGCGACCTGCCGGTGGACATCGCGGCGCTGAACGGCCCGCAGATGACCGTCCTCAGCGGATCCCCACATGACATCGAGCAGGTCTCGCAGCAGTTGAAGGCCAACGGGATCGCCAACCGGACGTTGCGGTCGGCCCACCCGTTCCACTCCACGTTGTTGCAGCCGATGCAGGACAAGCTGGCGGCGCTGATCGCCACCGTCGAACGTAACGCCCCAACCGTTACCATCATCTCGAACGCCACCGGCAGCGTGCTGACCGAGGCACAGGCCACCGATCCCCAGTACTGGGCCGACCACCTGTGCCGTCCGGTCCGCTTCGCCGAGAGCATCCAGAACTTCGCCGCCGACGCGTACGTGGAGCTCGGCCCCGGCCAGACCCTCGGCGGCCTCGTCCGGCAGAACATCACCACCCGCCCGACCGTCCTCGGCACGCTGCCGGCCCCGTGGCCGGCGGTGGACCGGCCGGAGGAGAACGTCAGCGTGCTGGAGACGTGCGGGCGGCTCTGGGAGATCGGCGTCGAGCTCGACTGGACGGCGTTCGACCGGGGCGGGCGGCTCGCGGAGCTGCCGCCGTATCCGTTCCAGCGCACGCGGTTCTGGCCGCAGGCCAAGCAGAAGTCGGCGACACCGTCGAACGGCCTGCTCTACAGCCCGATCTGGCGCACCGATCTGTCCCGTCCGCAGCTGGACGAGCTCACCGGCACGCTGATCGTGTTCGCCGACGACACCGGCATCGGTGGTCGGCTGGCGGACATCGCCGAGGCGGCCGGCATGCGGGTCGTCGAGGTCGCGCCGGGCACCGGCCGTCGCCGGGACGGCCGGCGCGTGGTGATCGATCCGACGGTTCCCGAGCTGTACCGGGAAATCCTCGCGGCCGACGGTCCGGTGCAGGTCGTGCACCTGTGGAGCCTGCTCGCCGACTCCCCCGACACCGCGATCACCAGCGGCTTCGACACGCTGCTGCTGGCCGTGCAGGCGCTCGCCGGCACCGCCAAGGAGCACGGCGTCCGGCTGCTGACGGTCAGCGACGGGTCGTCGGAGATCGTCGGCGGCGATACTCCCACCCCGTATCGCGCCATCGTGCACGGCCTCGGCCGTGGCGTCCGGGCCGAGTACCCGGGACTGAGCTGGCGCGGCATCGACCTCGCCCCGGATGTCGATCCGTTGGCGGCGGCCAAGAACCTGGCCGAGGAGCTGCGGCGCGGGCCGTGGTCGTACGAGGACGCGGCGGCGGAGCCGGCGCTCATCGGCTGGCGCAACGGTCGCCGTTGGCTCAAGGGCTACACCGAGATCACGCCGTCGGGCGAGCCCGGCTGGGCCGGCACGTACCTGATCACCGGCGGTACCAAGGGCCTCGGGCTCCGGTTGGCCAAGCACTTGGCCAGCAAGGGTGTCAGCCGATTGGCGCTGGTCAGCCGTAGTGGCGGCGAGGTCGACATCGACGGCGCCGAGGTGCTGGTGATCAAGGCCGATGTCGGCGACCCGGACCAGTTCCGCTCAGCGATCAAGCAGGCGCAGGAGAAGTTCGGCCAGGTGCACGGCATCGTGCACGCGGCCGGCGTCCCCGGCAGCGGCTTGGCCCAGCGGCAGACCTTGGACGACGCCCATGCCGTGCTGGCCGCGAAGGTTCGAGCCCTGGAGCCACTGCACGAGCTGATCAACTCGGCAACGCCGCCGCGCAAGGTGATCCTCTACTCGTCGGTGTCCACCGTGCTCGGCGGCCTCGGTGAAGGTGACTACTGCGCGGCGAACACCGTGCTCGACGCCTACGGCACCGCACTGGCGTCCACTTCGGACACTCAGGTGATCACGGTGATCTGGGGCCACTGGCAGTACGACGCCTGGCAGGACGGCAGCGAAGCCACCGCCGACCGCGCCGCCTACCGCCGCCGCAACGGCTTCAGCGACGCCGCCGGACTGGCCCTGCTCGACAAGATCGTTGGCGGCGCCAACGGCACCGTAGTGGCGATGCGGCAGGAACTGCCGGCGGCGCAACGGGAGTGGTCCGCGCTGAGCAACCTCGCCGACCTCGTCGAAACGGCCGCCGCACCGGAGTCGACCCGGTTCCCACGGCCACCGCTGCGCACCGACTACGCCCCGCCGCGCACCGAGCTGGAGACCACCGTCGCCGAGATCTGGGGCGAGTTCCTCGGCATCGACCGCATCGGCGTCCACGACCCGTTCTTCGACCTCGGCGGCACCTCGCTGGTCGGCATGGCGATGGTGGCGGCGATCGAGAAGGTCGTCGGCCGGGCGATCGCGCCGGCCGTGCTGTTCGCGCACCCGACGGTGGCCGCTTTCGCCACCGAGCTGACGGCATCTGACCAGCCCAAACCGGTGGTCGGGGCATCCCGTGGCGAACGTCGTCGTCGCGCCCGGCAGAAGTGAGGACGGACCCGATGAACGACGAGATTCAGAGCACCGACATCGCGCTGGTCGGCATGGCCGGGCGCTTCCCCGGCGCGGCCGACGTCGACGAGCTGTGGGCGACCGTCCGGGCCGGCCGGTCCGGCCTGCGCCGGTTCACCGACGAGGAGCTGCTGGCCAACGGCGTGCCGGCCGAGCTGATCGCCGACCCGGCGTACGTCAAGGCGGGCGCGGTGATCGACGGCATCGCCGAGTTCGACGCCGGCTTCTTCGGCATCACGCCGAAAGAGGCACAGATCCTCGACCCGCAGCACCGGCTGCTGCTGGAGCACTGCTGGCACGCCCTGGAGGACGCCGGCTGCGA
>DATJJB010000116.1:0-6014 GCA_035492655.1 Kutzneria sp.
CGTGTTGGCGGTCAGGCAGTGGTCGACGTCGTCGAGCACGTTGTGGGCGGCGGCGATGATGTCCGGGCCGATGTCCCGCAGCGACACGTTGAGCACCGTCTGACCGGGCGCGAACGTGTCGGTGTCCAGGATGTACGGCTCGCCGGCGGTCGTCGCGAGCACCACGATGTCGGCCCCGTCAAGGGCATCGGCCAAACTCGAAACAACAGAACTGCGATAGCCCAACGACTCCACGTACTGGGCGGCCTTGGCGGCGTAGTCGGCCACGGCGTCGTGGATCACGACTTCGCCGATCTCCCAGTCCAGCGCACGCAGGAATTCCAGGATATTGCGCGAGATCACGCCCGCGCCGACGACAGCGATCTTCCCAGCCGTCCTGGAGCCGTGCAGCGTCTCCGCCCCGAGCACGGCCGAGGCCGCCGTCCGGGCCGCGCTGATCTGGGCCGCTTCGAGGCAGGCGAACGGGTAGCCGGTCTCGAAGTCGTTGAGCAGCAACACAGCCGAGGCGCGCGGGATGTTGCGGTCGACGTTGTCCGGGAAGCTGCCGATCCATTTGATGCCGGCAACGCCGGGTTCGCCGCGCACCAGTGCCGGCAGGGCGATGATCCGCGCGTTCGGCTTCTCCGGGAAGCGCAGGAAGTAGCTGCGGGGGTTGATCGTCTCACCGCGGTGGTGGGCGAGGTAGGTGTCCCGGACCCGGGCGTACAGCTCCGGCCGCGACTTCTCGATGACGGCGCGGATGTCCTTGCCGCCCAGCACATGGAACGAGAACACGGCCGGCTCAGCTCCTCACGGTCGACAGCTCGGCGGGGGCGTCGCGCAGGCAGTCCGGACCGAACCGGCCGGCCACCCACGCGTCGTCGTAGATCGTTCGCGCGTACCGGTCGCCGAAGTCGGGCGAGACGCCCACCACGCACGAACCGGCCGGCAGTTCGGGCGCGCGCCGCCGGATCGCCGACACCACCGAGCCGGTCGAGCCGCCGGCGAACAGGCCGTGCTCACGGGCCAGCCACCGGCAGGTCCTGATCGTGTCCACTTCGGACACCTGGATCAGCTCGTCGACCAACTCCGGGCGGAACAGCTCCGGCCGGCGGCTGGCGCCGATACCGGGGATGTAGCGCGGGCCGGCCGGCGTGCCGAAACTGACCGAGCCCTCGGCGTCCACGGCGATGATCCGGGTCGCCGGCGAGACCCGCCGGAAGTGCCGGACGCAGCCCATCAGCGTGCCGGCCGTGCCGGTGCCGACGAACAGGTAGTCCACCCGCGGCAGCTCGGCGGTGATCGACGCGGCGGTGTGCCGCTCGTGGGCCATCCAGTTGCGCGGGTTCACGTACTGGTTGAGCCACACCAGCAACGGGTCCGAGGCGACACGGCGCTCGATGTAGGAGATCCGGCTGCCGAGGTAGCCGCCGCTGGCGTCGCGCTCGTCCACCTCGACGACCTCGGCCCCCAGCGCCCGCATGACCTCCACGCTCTGCGGCGAGGTGTTCGGGTCGGTGACGCACAGGAAGTGATAGCCCTTGCTGGCCGACACCATCGCCAACGCGATGCCCAGGCTGCCCGACGACGACTCGATGAGGCTGCCGCCGGGCCGCAGCACACCCCGCCGCTCGGCGTCGGAGACCATGCTCACGGCGACCTTCAGCTTGATCGAGCCCGCCGGGTTCAGGCCCTCCATCTTCAGGTAGACCTCGACGCCCGCCGGCTCGCGCAACCGCAGGAAGACGTCGTCCGGGACCATCTCGTAGGCGTGTTCATATATCACCGCTACCCGCCTCAGATCAGTGAATTTCGCCGTGCCGCCGACGATCAACGTCCCGCCAGCGTAGGAGCGCCGGCCGGCCGGCGACAGGCAAGCAGCGGGCAGCAAAGTTGCCGGACGCCGTTCCTGGTCCCGGTCCCGGTGGCCTGCCCTACTGGCTCCATGCAACCTCCGGCGACCCGAAAGACTGGCCGTGAACTCACACTCGCCCAGCAGGCGTTGTGGTTTCTCCAGGAGCTCGCGCCGGACAGCAGCGCCTACAACGTGTCCGGCGCGGTGAACCTGCACTTCGAGGTCGATGTCGAGCTGATGGCGACGGCGGTGCGGCGGACGGTGGCCGCGCACGGCGTGCTGGACTGCGTGTTCCGGCCGGTCGGCGGCGAGGTGCGCCGGCTGCCCAGCCGCACCCCGTTCAAGCTGGACGTGCACGAGCTGGAGTTGACGGACGACAAGCTCGAGGAGTTCGCGCTGGGTCTGGTGCGGCGGCCGTTCCGGCTGGCCCGCGACCGGCCGATCCGCATCGCCTTGCTGCGCCGGGCGAACGGCCCGGACATCCTGCTGCTGGCCGCGCACCACATCGTCATGGACATGGCGTCCCAGCTGCTGACGTTCCGCGAGATCCTGTCCACGTACTCCGCGTTGCGTGATGGCACCGAACCCGTGCCCACGACCGCCGCGGACTTCGACGAATTCGTGGATCGGCAGCGGACGTACCTGGCGTCGTCGAAAGCGGACGCGGCGCGGAAGTACTGGCAGGGTCTGCTGACCGACGTGCCGGACAACGACCTGCCCACCGACCTGCCGCGGCCCGCGGTCTACCGGTTCGCCGGCTCCGCGGTCGAGTTCGGGTTGTCGAGCGGGCTGATGGCCGATGTCGAGCTGGCGGCGGCGGCCCGGAACACCACGACCTTCGCGTTCCTGTTCGCGGTGTTCCAGCTGCTGCTGCACGTCTACAGTGGACAGACCGACCTGCTCATCGGCTACCCGGCGACGATGCGCGCGGGCAGCCGGTTCCGCGAGTCGATCGGCTATTTCGTCAACACCTTGCCGTTACGGGCGAAGGTCGATCCCGACGCCTCGTTCGACACGCTGCTCGGCGACACCGTCGACCAGCTGTGGCGCGGGCTGATGCACCGGCAGTTCCCGTTCGCCCTGATGCCGCGGCTGGTCGACGCCAAGCGCGAGCCGAACCGGGCCGGCCTGATCGAGGTCATGTTCGTGCTGACGGCCGAGGACCCGGCCGACCCGCTCGCCGCCTCGCTGGCGCCGGGCGCCCTGGTCGAGCACGCCGGGCTCGAGCTGTCCGAGTACTACCTGCCCCAGCAGCAGGGCCAGTTCGACCTGACGCTCCAGGTGCAGCACAGCGGCGGCCTCGCGCGCGCCGAACTCAAGTACAACACGTCGCTGTTCACCGAACAGACGGCCCGCAGCCTGGCCGACGACTTCGTCGACCTGCTCGACGCCGCGGCCACCGGCGGCCTGCCGGCCCGGCTGCGGGAGATCACCGACGGCGGCACCACCCGAAACCCGGTTGAGGCGGAGGAAAGATGAGACAGGACACGGAAATCGACCCGGCCCGGCTCGCGCAGGTGCGCGACGTGGTGGCCGAGGTCTTCTCCGCCGAACCGGCCGCGGTCGAGGCGGCGGGCTCGTTCGAGGACGACCTCGACACGAACTCGCTGCTCGCCGTCGACCTGTGCATCCGCCTGGAGACGGATTTCGGCATCAGCATCAGCAACGACGAACTGCCGCAGCTCATGACCGACCTGCGCACCGTGTACGAGTTCGTCGCCGACAAGGCGAAGTGGTGATGGGGACCATGATCGAGACTTCCACCCTGGCACATCCGATCGAGCGGCTGGCCGACGGCGACTGGCTGCGGACCACCGGCGTGCCCGGACTGCTCAGCTTCACGCCGAAGTTCGAGACCGTGATGGCCGGCCTGCAGGCGGCGCTGACCGCGGCCGACCCGACCGGATCGGCCGGGCCGACCTGGCATCCGCCGGTGGTGCCGCTGGCCAACATCGAACGGGCCCAGTACACGGAGGCGTTCCCGCACCTGCTGGGCTCCGTGCACGCGTTGGCCTCGCAGGACCAGGACGCCGACCGCACGCCGACCGACGTCGTGCTGGCGCCGGCCGTCTGCTACAGCGTCTATCCGGAGGTGGCCAACAGCGTCGTCGAGGGGCCGCTCCACTTCGACGCCGCCGGCTACTGCTATCGCCACGAGGCGACCGCCGAACTGGGCCGGTTCCGGTCCTTCCGCATGCGGGAGTTCATCATCGTGGGCGACGCGTCGTCGGCCTGGCAGTGGCGCGACGCCTGGATCGCCCGCTGCGAGGCGCTGTTCAGCCGGCTCGGGCTGACGCCGGTGGTGACGCCGGCCAGCGACCCGTTCTTCGGGCCGGGCGGCCGGTTCATGAAGTCCAGCCAGATCGAGCAGAACCTCAAGTTCGAGTTCGTGGTGGCGCTGCACGACGACGATCCGGGCACGGCCATCGCCTCGGCCAACTGCCACAAGGACCACCTGGGTGAGCGGTTCGCCATCGAGCACGTGGACGGCGGCCCGGCGCACAGCTCCTGCATGGCGTTCGGCCTGGAGCGTACGGCGCTGGCGCTGATCCACGCGCACGGCGACGACCTGGCCGACTGGCCGGCACTGGTCTGAGCACGGAAACGGGCCGGCGGTCGAAGACCGCCGGCCCGTTTCCGTTGCGTCAGAAACCGACGACCTGCTCCTGGAGATCCAGTGCCACCTCATCCACATACGGCGCGAGCCGGTAGCGGTAGCGGTCGGTGGCGTCGGCGACGATCAGCGACGCCTCCAGCAGCTCCGACAGCAGCATCAAGGGGTTCCGCACCGGCATCGGCAGCACTTCGTCCACAGTGAACAGTGGAGTCGGCAGCATGGCCAGTCTTTGCACCATGATCCGGTGGTCCTCGGTCAGCAGGTCCAGGTCCCAACGCAGGCTCTCGGCCAGGGAACGCTGATGCGGCAACAAGGCGTGGTCGTTCGTCCACAGCATCTGCGTCGACGGGCCGTGGGCCAGCAACGCCGTCACCGGGATCGTCCGGAGCCGTTCGGCGGCGAACTCCAGCCAGCGTGGCAGGCCGCCGAGCCGCCGGCACAGCTCGGCCACCAGCGGGAGTTCGTCGGCCGACCACGCGTCGGCGCCTACGTGCCGCAGCATCAGGTCTTCGCCTTCCACCGTGAGCGGCCGGATCTCGCAGTTGACGCCGAGGCGCTCCGTGAGCTTGCGGCGGGCCGTGGTCAGCACGTGCAGGCCGGGATAGCGGCCGAGCAGCTCCTTGGTGACGGCGGTGACGCTGTCCGGCATGTGTTCGGCGTTGTCCAGCACCAGCAGCAGGTCGGCCGCCCGCTCGTCGGTCCGGTCCCAGCCCAGCTGCTGTCGCACGCGCTGCCGGACCGCGCTGGTCTGGTCGCCGAGTCGTTCCGACGGGAGATCGCCGAGCTCCACGACGACGACGCCGTCGCGGAAACTCGGGCCGACCTCGGCGGCGACGCTCAGCGCGAGGCGGGTCTTGCCGACGCCGCCGGGGCCGATGAACGTGGTCAATCGGTTGGCCCGCACCGTCTGCGCCAGCCGGTCGTGCTCCGCGCGCGGACCGACCAGCGCCGTCGGCGGCGGCTGCGGCCCGCGCCACCGAATCCTGTCCGTGCTTACGTCGTTGAGCGAGTCCTCCATGCCGAGGGCATCGGCCAGCAGGTCGACCGACGACCGGCGTGGCGACTGCACCCAGCCGAGCTCCAGGTTCCGGATCGTCCGGACGCTCAGTCCGGAACGCTCGGCCAGCTCCTCCTGCGTCCAACCGCGTTCCTCGCGCAGCGCCGCGATCCGCGTCGCGTCCCAGGTGTTCCGGCGGATTCCCAGCACAGGCATCATCGGTACCCTCTGGATTGAAGTTCGTAGAGCTCGGCGTACATGCCGCCGCGCGCCATCAGGTCCTGGTGGCTGCCGACCTCGCGCACCCGGCCCTGGTCGAGCACGACGATCAGGTCGGCCATGCCGACGGTCGAGAACCGGTGCGACACCAACAGCGTGACGGTGCTGCGCTGCTTGGCCGTGCGGGCGGCGGCGGCGAAGCGCTCGAACAGCGCGTGTTCGGTGTGGGCGTCGAGCGCGGCGGTCGGCTCGTCGAAGACGACCAGCAGCGGATCCGTGCGCATCAACCCCCGGGCCAGCGCCAGCTTCTGCCACTGCCCGCCGGACAGCTCGACCCCGTCCTCCCA
>DATJJB010000117.1:0-20906 GCA_035492655.1 Kutzneria sp.
CGCCGTTCGTCGGTTGTCCGGGCCGGTCGCGGTCGGGAAGCATCGACGGGGTTCCCTGCGATGATCAGGAGCCCTGATGCGCCTTCTGTTGCCGGTCGCCGTCGCCGTGGTCACGCTCGGCCTGGCGGTGCCGCAGGTGGCGGTGGCTGCCCCGGCGGCGAGCACGTGCGTGGCCCCGCAGTTCGCGGACGGCCTGGCGCAGAGCGTGTTCCCGGCGGACCAGACGACCTGGCTGCGCGGCGAGGCGTGGGTGCAGACGCCGGACGACAGCGACCACGACGGGGTGCCGGACCGGGTGCACGTCGACATCACGCGCCCGGCCCAGACCGCTGATCCGAGCTGCCACTACCGCGCACCGGTGGTGTTCGAGGACAGCCCGTACTACGCGGGCATCGGCCCGGCGGAGAACTGGCAGGTCGACCACGACCTGGGCGTGCAACCGCCGCCACGCCCGGTCACGCCGAGCTGGCCGGCGACGAACACGAGCCCGATCGTCAGCAGCCGCTACGAGTCGACGTGGCTGCCGCGGGGATTCGCCGTGGTGCACGCGGAATCGCCCGGCACGGGCCTGTCGACCGGCTGCCCGACCTCGGGTGGCCCGAACGAGACCAACGGCGGCAAGGCCGTGATCGACTGGCTGAACGGCCGCGTGCCGGCCTTCACCAGCGCCACCTCGACCGACCGGGTCGACGCGGACTGGGCCACCGGCAAGGTGGCGATGATCGGCACCTCCTACAACGGCACGCTGCCGGAGGCGGTGGCCAGCACCGGCGTCGACGGCCTTGCGGCGATCGTGCCGATCTCGGCCATCTCCGACTGGTACGACTACTACCGGGCCAACGGCATGGTCCGGGCGCCGTTCACCTTCCAGGGCGAGGACCTGGACGTGCTGGCCGACGCCGTCTACTCGCGGGCCGACCGCAAGGTGTGCCAGCCGGTGATCGCCGGGCTGGCGGCGCACGAGGACCGGGTCACCGGCGACTTCAGCGCGTTCTGGAACGACCGGAACACCATGCGGGACGTGCGCAACGTGCACGCCGCGGTGCTGATGGCGCACGGCGACAACGACTTCAACGTGATGACCAAGAACATGGCCCAGTTCTACGACGCCATCAAGGCGCGGGGCGTGCCGCACATGCTGTACTTCCACCAGGGCGGCCACGGCGGCGCGCCGCCGGACGTGTTGATCAACCGGTGGTTCACCCGCTACCTGTTCGGCGTGCACAACGGTGTTGAGCAGCAACCGAAGGCGTGGGTGGTGCGGGAGGCCAACGCCTGCCCGGCCCGGCAGACGACGTCCGTCGGCGACCAGTCCGACGTCACGACTCTCGCGGTCGCGGACTCAAGTCGACTGACCCTCGGTTTCACCCCGGCGATCCCGGTCACCGCCGCCGACGGCACGGTCAAGAACACCAACGCCGTCATCACCAAGATCCCCGACCGGACGCACATCACGCTGTCCGTCGCGGTGGCGGCCAAGCCGGGCGAGCACGTCGTGGCCGGGGCCGTGATCGGGTTGCCGTGCAGCAGCGCGAACCCCACGCCGTATGCCGAATGGCCCGATCCGGCAACGGGTCTGGTGACCGCCAACCTGACCGCGGGTGCGCCGGGCATCGGCGGCCTGACCCTGCGCCCGGCCAGCGCCGCGACCGAGACGCTGACCGACGACGCGTCCGTGCCGGCGGTGACGTCGGCCAATGCCACCACGTCCGGCACCCGGCTGCTCTACCGGACGCCGGCGCTGGCCACGAACGTCCGGATCTCCGGCACGCCATGGGCTTCGCTGTGGGTGGCGTCGTCCGCGCCGCGGGCCAACCTGACCGTGGCGCTGGTCGACTACCCGCCGACCGGCAACGGCACCATCCTCACCCGAGGCTGGCTGGACCCGCAGAACCGGACCTCGGCGGCCACCACGGAGCCGGTCACACCCGGCCAGTCCTATCGGCTTCGCCTTGACCTGCAACCGAAGGACGCCGTCGTGGTGGCCGGCCACCGGCTCGGGCTGATGGTGCTTGCCAGCGACCAGGAGGCGACGATCCGCACGTCGCCGGGCACCACACTGTCGGTGGATCTGGCCCGCAGCACCGTCACGCTGCCGGTTGTCGGTGGCACGAAAGCGTTTGCCACGGCCACTGGCGGCACCGACGTTTCCGCCGTGCAGCAGGCAGCGGCGTCCCTGGGCCTCCGCCTTGACAACAACCGTTGTCAGACCCTGGACGGTTTCGTGCGCACGGTGTTCGACCGGGTCGGGGCTGGTCGGCTGACCGTGGACCAGGCTTCGGTGCTCCTGGCGGCAAACCAGATCTCCGTGCGGCAAGGGTGTTTCGACGCCGGCGCGGTCGGCCCGTGGGTGACACCTGAGCGAGTCGGCCAGGCCTGGACGCATGCTTCGCGGCAGATGGCCGAGCAGGATCTGCTCGACCTCGCGAGCACGAGCCGGGACCGGCGAACCGTTGCCGCCCTTGGCCAGTTGGTGGTCAGCGGTTGGGATGCGTGCTGGCCGGTCCGGGCACTGCACGGCGACGCGGCCACCCGCCTCGCCGACGAACTTCGCTGCTGATCAGGAGGTCTTGGCCAGCACGGTGTCCTTGAGCTGACTGCCGTTGGCCGAGTACACCAGGCAGAAGGCGTCGCGCGCGCCGCCGTCCGGCTCGTCCTCGGTCTTGACGTGCTCCCACGCCTGCTCGCCGGGCACCAGGGCGCGGAAGCGCAGCGTGCTGTCCTTGTCCTTCGGGGCGATCTTGTTGCTCTCGAACAGCAGCGCGCAGTAGCCCTCGGCGCTGCGGGCCAGCACGTCGTCCCCCGGATAGGCGCCCTTGTAGTTGGTGTCCAACGGAGTCGTGGTGCCGAACACCTGGACGTCGTGCGGCTCGTCGCAGGACATCGACGTCGTGTAGGCGTGGCCGGTCACCATGGCCCCGCCGGCGCAGCTGCCGGTGTACAGCTTGAACTGAGGGACCTCGGCACCCGGGCCGTAGCTCCAGGTGGTCTGGATGGCCGGCGAGACCACCGCGGTGTCCGGCACGTCGAGCCGGCCGGTCAGCCAGCCGCCGCCGAAGGCCGCCGCGGCCAGCACGACCGCCGCGCCGACCAGGGCGGTGATCTGCTTGCCGCGCTTGGGTTTCGTGACCGGGGCAGTGGCCAGGGCGGTGGTCGTGTTGCCCGGACTCTGGTTGGCGGCCAGGTCCAGCAGGTGCATCGCCTGCTGGTGGGACAGCCGGGCCTCGGGCGAGGTGATCAGCAAGCCCATGATCGCCGAGGCCAGCGGGCCCTGGCAGCGGCTGAGGTAGGGCACCTCGTTGGTGACGGCGTACAGCGTGGCCGCGGTGTTGGCCCGTTCGAAGGCCGCGTAGCCCTCGACCGCGAAGAACAGGGTCGCGCCGAGCGCCCACAGGTCGGTGGCCGGCGTGGCCACGGCGTGCTGGATGCGCTCCGGCGCGAGGTAACCGGGCGAGCCGATCACCGCGCCGGTGTTGGTCAGACGCGGGTCGTCGTCGATACGGGCGATGCCGAAGTCGGCCAGCTTGGCCCGACCCGACGGCAGCACCATGATGTTGCTGGGCTTGACATCCCGGTGCACGATGCCGGTCGAGTGCGCGTTCTCCAGCGCCGACAGCAACTGCTTGCCGAGCGCCGCCACGGCGGCTGGCGGCATCGGGCCGTTGGCCGCCACCCACTGCGTCAGCGTCGGCCCCTCGACCAGCTCCATCACCAGGAACAGTCGGCCGTCGTCGCTGACCACGTCGAACACCGTGACCACGGTCGGGTCGCTGAGCCGGCCGGCGCTGCGGGCCTCGCGCAGCACCCGCTCCTCCAGGATGTCGCGCCGCTCGCCGTGCAGGTCGTCGGGCAGCCGCAGCTCCTTGACCGCCACCGGCCGGCCGATCACCCGGTCCTCGGCCCGCCACACCACACCCATGCCGCCCCGGCCCAGCTCGGCCAGCAGCGCGTATCGGCCGGCTACCAGCCGCTGTGTCTCCGGTGTGGTGGCCACGGGCGAGATCCCTCCGAGCTGACGATCGTGTCGGGTGGACAGTACATAACGGCCGGAACCGGGAATCACTTTCGTCGATATTGACCACACATCGGAGCTTTCCTAGGTTGGAGAGGCCGCCGCACGACGACGAAGGGACGTGCGTGATGCCCGGGATTGGACTGGTCGCTGTCACGGTTACCTCGTTAGCGCTATCTTCTCTTGGTCCGGCGACCGCGGCGGAGCCGTGGGTGGCAGCGTGGGCGGCCGGGCAACAGTCCACCGCCACGCTGTCCGCACCTCCGACCTTTGCTGATCAGACTGTGCGACTGATCGTTCACCCGCGAGCCGACGGCCGGCTGGTGCGGATCCGGCTGTCCAACACCTTCGGCGACCGGCCCGTGACTTTCGGGCGGGCCGGCCTTGGGGTCAGCGCCGGCGGCGGGGCGGTGGTCGCGGACACGGTGCGTCCGATCACCTTTGGTAACGCCACAGCCGTTACGGTGGCCGCCGGGCGTGAGGTGGTCAGCGATCCGGTGCCGCTGCGGGTGACGGCCGGCGCGGACCTGGCGGTCAGCGTGTACCTGCCCAAGGCCACCGGTCCGGCGACCTATCACCGGGCGGCGTACCAGACCAGCTACGTCTCGACGGCCGGCGATCACACCGCCGAGCCGGACGGCGCGAGCTTCACCACCACTACCGGGCACTGGTTCTTCCTCGACTCGGTCAGCGTCACTGGCACGTCCTCGGCCGGCACGGTCGTGGCCCTCGGCGACTCCATCACCGACGGCTCGGGCTCGTCCGGCCGCCTGCACCGCTGGCCCGACGTGCTGGCCGACCGGGTGCCGAGTCGGTCCGTCGTGGACGAAGGCATCGCCGGCAACAAGGTGCTGTCCGACGATCCGGTGAGCGGCCCGAGCGTGCTGCACCGGCTCGACCGGGATGTGCTGTCGCAGCCCGGATTGCGAACCGTGATCATGCTGGAGGGCATCAACGACCTGCGCAGCACCACGCCGCCGGCCACCGCCGCGCAGATCATCGCCGGTTATCGCCAGGTCATCGCCCGCGTGCACGCGCGTGGCGCCCGGATCCTCGGCGCCACCATCACGCCCGTCGAGGGCAGTGCCCGCTACGACGCCGCGATGGAGCAGCAGCGGCAGGCCGTGAACGGGTGGATCCGGACCAGCCACGCCTTCGACGGTGTCGTCGACTTCGCCTCCGCGGTCGCCGATCCGGCTGATCCGCTGCGCCTGCTGCCGTCGTACGACAGTGGCGATCACCTGCATCCCGACAACGCCGGGTACCAGGCCATGGGGGAAGCCGTCGACCTGACGTTGCTGCGTTGACAACAGATGTTGTCGGCGGGAGCATGGCCGGGTGCTGTCCGACGAGCAACGCGCCGAGCTGACCGCCGCCGTCGACCGGCTGGCCCGAGCCGCCGGTCCGGGCGCGGACGGTGATCAGCGGGAGCACTGGTTGGCCGTGCTGACCACGCTGCTGGCCGTGCGGGACAGCGCCGAACAGCTGGCCGCCACGGCCGCGCGGAAGGCCGCCGACCACGGCGCCGACTATCCCGAGATCGGCGCCGCGGCCGGCATGACCAGGCAGGGTGCCCGCCGCAAGTGGCCCGGCTTGCGGCGGGCCGGGCGTTAGTTGGCCGCCGCGGACGACTTGCCGCGCAGCGCGACGGTGGCGCTGCTGGCCTTCTTGATCGCCGACTCGATCTGGCTCAGGCTCGACGAGGCGCTCAGCCCCGGCACGGTCGCCGACTTCAGGGCGTAGAGCGTGAACGTGTACGGGTGTTCCTTGCCGCCCGGGCAGGGGCCGAAGTACTGCTGCGCGGTGGCTCCGCTGCCCATCGCCTTCTGCTTCGCGCCGCCCTGGGCCGGCACGTCGTAGCCCGAGCCGAGGCCCTCGGGCAGCGACGCCGTCGCGGCCGGGATGTTCCAGATCGCCCAGTGCACCTTGTCGCCGCCGTTGGCCACGTCCCGCAGCACGATCGCGTAGCCCTTGACGGCGGTGTCGCCGCCGGTCCAGGCCAGCGGCGGCGACACGTCCCGGCCGGCCTTGTGGTCGAAGGCGCAGGTGTAGTGGTCCGGGATCTTCGCGTTGTCCGCGAACGCCGTGCTGGTGAGGGCCAGGCCCGCGGCCGGTGCGGCCGGCGCCGGTGTCGCCGCCATCGTCATAACCATCGCCGTTGCCGCGAGCACGGCCGTTCGCTTCGCCACTGCGTCCTCCCAGTTCGTCGGGCGCGGCGGCGGGAATCCACTTCTACAAGGATTCGGACACGGCTGTCAAGAAAGCGCTTTCCGGATAAGGGCAATGCGGTCGTGTGTTCGTTTTCACCGATAATGCATCCACGCCTGGCGGTGCGGACGAGCTGCGCATTGTCGTCGGTGGGGCATACTCGCGGTGATCCACGGACAACCCAGGAGGACGAGAAGATGCCGGTCTCGAAGGCCCACGCCAGCTGGAACGGGGACATCCCCACCGGGTCGGGCCAGTTCAACGCGGGCAACAACATCACAGGGGGCGTCACCTACAAGTCGCGCTTCGAGGACGGCCCCGGCTCCAACCCGGAGCAGCTGATCGCCGCCGCCCACGCGTCCTGCTACTCGATGGCGCTGGCCAGCGCGCTGGCCAAGGCCGGCTTCACCGCCACCTCCATCGAGACCGACGCCTCGGTGACGCTGCGCCCGGTCGACGGCGTGCCGACCATCATCAAGATCGAGCTGGTCACCAAGGGCGACGTGCCCGGCGTGGACGCGGACCAGTTCCGCGAGTTCGCCGAGGGCGCCAAGGCGGGCTGCCCGGTCAGCCGCGCGCTGGCCGCCGTGCCGGAGATCACCCTCGAGGCCACCCTGGCCTGACCGCATGCCCGGCCCGCCTCGGCGGGCCGGGTAGCGCTGGTCGCCCGTTCCACCTCGGCCGGCGCCAGTGGCTGCCCGAGCAGATACTCGAGTGGGCCGGCCTCGACCTGACCGTGCTGCGCCATGGCGGCCATGTTCCGCGCGGACATTCTCTTGCTGTGGCGGCATTCCGTGTGCGACGAGGGCATGATCCGCAACTGCTTCGGGTCGAACCTGGTCAGTTGGTACAACGCCTTGGACGCCGCCGAGCTGTGCGTGGTCGCGCTGCTGCACCCGGCGCGCTTCGCCGACCGGGTCGCGCACTACCTGCCCGGGCCGGAGGTGTTGGACTTCCATCAGGTGGCCAAGACGCTCAGCCAGGTGCTGGACCGCCCGGTCGGCTTCGAGCCGATCAGCCGCGAGGCGTGGGCGGAGCAGCTGCTGGAGCTGGCGTCGTCGCCCCGGGCCGGGCTGCTCAAGCCGGACATGGCCTGGCACATCTCGGCCTGTGGCTACGCGGTGGCCAACGGGCTGGAGCGTGGCAGCGCCGACTTCTCGGACACCGGCCTGTTCGAGCGGCTGACCGGCCGTGCTCCCGGGCTGCTGCACCACTTTCTGACCGAGCAGGCCGACCTGTTCCGGGCTCGCTGATCAGCGGCCGGCCCTGCCCAGCTCGTAGCGTTGGCCGTACGAGCTGGGCCGGCCGTTCAGTGATCGGCGCAGCAGGGCGTCGGGTTGGGCACCTCGAACGGCGCGAACCGCCCCGGGCCGGCCGGTGTCACCGCCAGCACGAGCACGCCGCCCTGCCATTCCGGTCGCAGGTGATCACGCGTGTCCAGGAAGTCGTCCGCCCCAGGCTGATCCGACCCGCCGACGACGTGCAGCCGGTCGATCGACGAGCCGGCCAACAGGTCGCCGATCCGCACGGCACCGGTCAAAGCCGAACCCGGGAAGACCACCGCCCGACCCGAAACACCGTGCTGGGCCAGGGCTTCCGCGGCCGACAGGCCGTCAGGACCGGACTGCGCACCGGACGAGACGACGCTCACCTCCGGATCAACCGGCAGACTCTCCACATCGGACTCCAACGACACCGCGATGTGCGGGCGCTCGCCGCGGATCAGGTGCGTGCCGGCGACAACCGGGCCCGGGAGGCGGGCCACCAGATCGTGGATCAGGTGGTCCGCCTCCCGCAGCGACCGGCTGCCGGCGTCGACGCCGAAGACCGTCACGACGGCAGGACCCACAGGGGGTTGCTGTAGAACCAGAGGTCCTTCCACGGGTCGGCCGAGCCGAGCACGTCCATCGCCGGCCCGACCGGGTCGACGCCCGGGCCGTGCAGGCCGACCGCGCCGCGGTTGCCGTCGGTGCCGCGCAGCCGCAGGTACTGCGGCTTGGCGACCCGGCCGAGCGGGTAGGTGAAGCTGACCGTGCCGGTGGACTTGTTGACCTCGAAGGACTTCACCACCTTGGCGGTCGGCGCGACGAAGCCGTCACGGTCGGCCGCCTTGCCGGTCACGTCGCCGGCGATCACGTCGACGCGGGCCAGCGTGGGCACGAACTGGGCCCAGTTCGGCCCGTTGGCCAGGTCGATGGAGATCACCAGGTCGACCTCGGCGCCGCGCCGCACGTGCAGCATGCCGCCCAGCGGCACCTCGTCCCGGCCGTTGCGGGCCCGCAGTCGCACGTCGAGGCCGCTGATCAGGCCGCCGTGGTCGACCCACACCCGACCACCGCGGATGCCGTCCATCACCGCCGCGTAGGAGAAGTCGCACGCGCCGACGTGGGTCCGGGAGTAGTAGCCGGGCCAGAAGTCGCTGTCGCCCAGGTTGAGGTCGCCGCCGTAGACCGGGTCGTTGTACTTGCCGTTCTTGGTGAAGTCCGAGCCCGGGCCGCGCACGGCGTTGTCCGCGTACACGTTGTGCGAGTCGGAGTTGGCGGTGATCCACCAGGGCTTGCCCTCGGCCAGCAGGCTGTCCCACAGGCCGCCGACCGTCGCGGTCATCCAGTCGAAGCCGCCCCACGTGCGGTAGCTCTCCAGCGGGTAGCCGGGGAACGAGTCGGCGCTGGGGCTGTTGTCGTAGCCGCCGCGGCCGCTGCCCGGGCCGTGCGGCGCGGGGATGCCGGCGCCCTGGTGGCCCGGTGCGCCCTCCATGCCGACGGCGATGTTCGGGGCCGCGTCCCGCCACGCGCGGATCTCGTGCGGCGAGTCGATGCCCTTGCGGGCCGGGTGGTTGGCCAGGAACAGCGCGTCCTGCACGCGGTGCCGGCGCACCGCGTCGGCCAGGAAGTTGACGCCGGCGATGGCCAGCGCCTCGTTGGCCGCCGTGCCGGCGGTCGCGCCCTTGACCGCGCCGTCGTAGGTGTTCTCGAACTCCTTGAGCAGCGGCAGCTCGTTGCGGCCGGGGTGCACGAACACGGTGCCGTGCTCGGCCGCCGGGATGTTCCACTCCAGGCCCTGGAACACCAGCGTGTCCTTGACCTTGTCGCGGGCCGCCACGATGTCCGGGTTGACCTTGTCCACACCGATCTTGGCGTGCTCGTTGCTGCCGTGGTCGGTGATGACCATCCAGTCCAGGCCGTACGCGTTGGCGTGCCGGACGTGGTCGAGCACCCGGTACTTGCCGTCCGAGCTGTACTGGGTGTGGATGTGGTGGTCGCCGGCCAGCCACAGCAGGCCGTTGCGCGACCGGTTGCGCTCCGGGCTGGCCGCGGCGGTGCCGGCCGAGGCCAGCACGCTGGCCGAGGCCAGGCCCGCGCCCAGTAACCCGGCCCGGCGGAACATCGATCTGCGCGACAACGCGTCCGGGCTCAGCTCCTGATCCGGCACGGACAGGTCGGCCGCCGCCGACAGGCCCTCGCCGCCGTGCTCGTGGTCATGCCCATGGTCGTGGCTGTGGTCATGACCGTGGTGCTGGTGATCGTGCTGGTGTCCCACCTGGAAACCCTCTTTCGCCGCCGCGCCGACACGGGCGTTTCGGGCGAAGCCTCACGTGTCCCGGCAAACCGGGCGTGAACGACATATGTCCCGAAGATGGCCATCCCGCTGCAACGGCGAAGCCGGGGGCCCGAGGTCACGCCCGGTTTCGGCCTACACGCGGTTGGTGATCACCTTGCCATCCGGAGAGCTCTCCGCTAACGTCGAAAACGAGCGGAGAGTTCTCCGTTTAAGTCGAGGGAGGCAGTCATGGAGTACGTGAAGCTCGGGGCCACCGGCCTGGAGGTGTCGCCGATCGCCATCGGCGCGATGACCTACGGCCGGCCCGACCAGGGACATCCGGCCTGGTCGCTGCCGGAGGAGGAGTCCCGCCCGCTGATCAAGCACGCCCTCGAGCAGGGCGTCAACTTCTTCGACTCGGCCAATCTGTACTCGCTGGGCTCCAGCGAGGAGATCCTCGGCCGCGCGCTGCGCGACTTCGCCGACCGGGACGACGTGGTGATCGCGACCAAGCTGCGGCACCCGATGCGGCCCGGCCCCAACGGCAAGGGCTTGTCCCGCAAGGCGATCATGACCGAGATCGACCACAGCCTGCGCCGGCTCGGCACCGACTACGTCGACCTGTACCAGATCCACCGCAACGACCCGAGCACGCCGCTGGAGGAGACCCTGGAGGCGCTGCACGACCTGGTCAAGGCGGGCAAGGTGCGCTACCTGGGGGCGTCCTCCATGCACGCTTGGGAGTTCAGCAAGGCGCTGCACACGCAGCGGGCCAACGGCTGGGCCCGGTTCGTGTCGATGCAGGACCACTACAACCTGCTCGCCCGTGAAGAGGAGCGCGAGATGCTCCCGCTGTGCGCGGACGAGGGCGTCGGCACCATCGTGTGGAGCCCGCTGGCGCGCGGCCGCCTGGCCCGGGCGTGGGACGACACGGCCACAGCCAGGTCCGAGACCGACGGCGGTTACGCCGACCTGCTCTACGCCACCCCGGACAGCGACCGGCAGATCGTCGACGCCGTCGGGACCGTGGCCGAGGCCCGTGGCGTCAGCCGGGCCCAGATCGCGCTGGCCTGGCTGCGGGCCAACCCGGTGGTCGTCGCCCCGCTGGTCGGCGCGAACACGACCCGGCACATCGACGAGGCCGTGGCGTCGCTGGACATCGTGCTGACCGACGACGAGATCGCCCAGCTGGAGCGGCCGTACACGCCACGGTACGACTTCCAGGGCATCTCCAGCGACGCCGAACTCCAGCGGATCGCCGCCCGGATCCCGCAAATGACCGTCAGCCGGTGACCGCCGGCGAGGCAGCGTCGTCGACCAGCTTCTTCGGCGCACCGGAGCCATCAGCCGGCACGGCCCAGACGGCGTTGCCCAGTCCATAGAGGACGGTGTGGTCGTCCTGCCAGAGGGCCTGGTCGTCCACGCTGCGCGTCTCGGCCAGCGGGGTTTCCCTCATGGTGGCCAGGTCGAGCACGGACAGCCGCCAGACACCGTTCGACACCTTCTTCTTGAAGGCGATGCGGGTGCCATCGGGGGACAGCGAGGGGCATTCCACGTTCTCCCGCAGGGCTTTGCCGCGGTACTTGGCGTAGTCGCCCTCGATCAGGTACGTCTTGCCCTGGGTGCCGAGGGTGGCGTAGAAGCGGTTGCCGTCGGCGGCGAAGGTGAGGCCCCAGTAGTTGACGTCCGGTGCCGTGTAGGGGCTGCCGTCGACCTGCACGGCCAGTTCCTCGACGGTTTTCACCAGCGCGCCGGTGCCCACCTCGTAGATGCCGGCGCGAGTGGAGAATCCCGTTGCGGCGTAGGAGTCCCCGGTGACGAACACGGTCCAGTAGACGAGCGTGCCGTCGGGGGAGACCCGGGCCCGGCTGGGCGTGCCGGACACCGACTCGGTGTGCCGGACGTGCAGGTATTCGTCCAGCACGATGACGTCGGTCACCGCCGGCAGCGTGCCGGGCTCGACCGCGAGGCAGACCGCCGTCTGCTTGGCCACGGCGAACCGGTCGCACTTGAGTCCGCTGACTTCCGGCTTGGCCTCAGGGTCGTTCAGCGGGACGGCGGCGATCCGGCCGGTGGACACGTTGCGGTACAACAGTTGTCCGGGGCCGAGGGTGAGCTTGGCGGCCGGCACCGCTTCAGCGGTGTCCGGGCGGGCACTCACCGTGTACGCGACGGCAGCGGCCACCAGGACCACCGTGCCGGCGATGGCGAGCAGAATCTTCTTCACGGGCACAATCGTCACGGGCGCACCGGTTTCACGATCGCGGCGGCGACGGCAACGGCGGCCAGGCAGCCGGCGGCGACGAACACCGCCGGACGCAGGTCCCACAGCGTCCACGCCAGTCCGAACAGGACGGAGGAGAGCATCCGGGCCGCCGCCTGCCCGGTCTGCACGACCGCCAGACCGGTCGCTCGCAGCCCCGACGGCACGAGCGGCCCGGCGGCGGCCATCAGCACGCCGTCGGTGGCGGCGTAGAACACGCCGTGCAGACCCAACGCGACGGCGGCCAGCCAGAATCCGGCCTGCGGGCCGCAGATCAGCACCAGGGCGAGGCACAGCGCGGCGTGCCCGCCCAGGAACACCGGCCAGCGGCCGATCCGATCCGCGAGTCGGCCGAGCGGCACGGCCAACAGCAGGTAGACCCCGGCGGTTCCCAACGGCAGCAACGGGAAGTACGTGGCGGCGACATCCCAGCGCCGTTGCAGCAACAGATAGACGAACGAGTCCCCGACGGTGACCAGACCCAGCAGCGCGGCCCAGATCGTGACCCGCCGGAAGTCCTGAGACCGCAGCAGGTTCAGTGCGGCCCGCAACGACACACCGGCCCGGGCCACGGAGACCGGATGGTCGCGGACGAACAGCGCGAGCAGCAGCACGGCCACTGCCGCGATGCAGAAACTCGTGAAGAACACGGAGGTGTAGCTGCCGACGCTGAGGGCCAGCACCCCCATCGCCACCAGCGGGCCGAGGAACGCCCCGACGGTGTCCAGGGCGCGGTGCACCCCGAACGCCCGGCCGAGCGTGCCCGGCTCGCTGCTGAGCGAGATCAACGCGTCCCGCGGGGCGGTGCGAAGTCCTTTGCCCGTGCGGTCGGCGGCCAGCACGACGCCGATCGTCGCCACCGACGAGCCGGCGGCGATCAGCCCGAGCTTGCACACCGCGGACAAGCCGTACCCGAACCCGGCGACCGCCTTGAGCCGCCGCCACCGGTCGGCCAGATGCCCGCCGAGCACCCGCACGACCGCGGTCGCGCCGGCGTAGAGCCCGTCGAGCAGCCCGAACTGCAACGGGTTCAGGCCGAGGCCGAGCACCAGGTAGAGCGGAAGGACGGCGGTCACCATCTCCGAGGAGATGTCGGTGACCAAGCTGACCACGCCGAGCGCGACGACGTTGGCGGCCACGCGCCGCAGCGCCGGCTTGCGATCGGTGCCGTCGGCCAGGTCCGAGGTACGGCTTGCCGCGATGTACATGCCGGCTCCTACTTGTGGCAGGTGTAGGTCGGGCTGCTGTCCAGCGTCTTGCCGTCGACGCCGATGAGCTGCGTCTGGAAGGTGCTGTCGGTCATGGACAGCTTCAGCACGCCGTACGTCTTGAGCAGCTTGGCCGTGGTGGCGTGCTTGGCGCTCAACGGGTACAGGTCGGCGCCGCCGGAGCCGCCGACGATCTCCACCGGCCCGGCGCTGCTGGCCTTGCCGCTGGCGTCCTGCGGCACGAACCGCTCGTAGTCGTGGTCGTGTCCATTGAGGACCAGATCGGCCTTGGCGTCGACCAAGGCGTTCCACAGCGCGATGCTGTCCTTGTTGTCGCCGTGGTCGCCGGAGCTCCACCGCGGGTGGTGGTAGTAGGCGGCGACACAGCCCTTGGTGTTGTGCGCCAGATCGTCCTTCAGCCAGGCCAACTGGTCCGCGCCGCCCGCGTCGCCGCTGGCGAAGTCGTGCGTCATGAACTCGGTGGAGTCCAGGGCGATGAAGTGCCAGTTGCCCATTTCCCAGCTGTAGTAGCGCTGGCCGTTCGGCTTGGCCGCGGTGCCGAAGTACTTGTCGTAGCCGTTGTACTTGGGGGAGTCGTAGGTGTCGTGGTTGCCCGGCACCGGACGGGTGATGCTCTTGAACTTGCCCCAGGTCTTGTCGTAGTAGTTCTTGTAGTCCGACAGGTGGGCGTCGTCGTACTGGTTGTCCCCCATGGTGATCACCGCGGCCGGATTCATCGCGGTGACCTGCTTGGCGGTCTTGGGGTGCGCGCAGTTGGAGTCGCTGGACGTGCACTGCTCGGCGATGTCGCCGGCGGCGGCGAGGGTGAACGAGCCGCTGCCGCCGGTCTTGGTCTGGGCGGTGACCGCCGTGCTCTCCGGGGAGATGTTGCCGGCGGTGTCCCGACTGCGCACCGTGTAGCTGTAGGTGGTGTTGCCGGCCAGGCCGATGTCGGTGTAGGCCGGACCATCGCTGCTGGCCACGACTTTCCCGTCACGCAGGATGTCGTAGCCGGCGACGGCGACGTTGTCCGTGGCGGGCTGCCAGGTCAGGTCGACGCTGGTGGCGGTGACGGCGCCGGTCTGCAGGCCGGTCGGCGTGGTCGGCGGCTGGGTGTCGCCCGCGGCGTCGGTGATGCCGTAAACCTGGGCCTCCCACAGGGAATAGCCGTAGCTGGTGCCGCGGGTGACGCCGACGACGCGCACGTACCGGCCGTGCGCGTTGAGGCTGGTGAGGTCGTCGGTCGCCCCGTCGCCGTTGTCGACGGTCGTGACGGTGGTGAAGTTCGTGCCGTCGTCGGAGATCTCGATGCGGTACTGCTTGGCGTAGGCCGCTTCCCAGTTGAGCAGCACACGGTGGATGGTCGCGGCCTGGCCGAGGTCGATCCGCAGCCACTGCGGATCCGCGCCCTCGACACTGGCCCAGCGGGTGGTGGTGCTGCCGTCCACCGCCTTCGAGCCGGCGTACGAGGAACTCTCGACCGTCGAGGTGGCGACCGGCTTTCCTTGGGAAAGCAGGACATCGGCGAACCGTGGGGCGGCGGCCACGGCGATCGCGGTGGGTATCAGCAGGCCGACGGCGATGACTGGGCTGAGCCGGCCTAATTTTCGCAGGCGGGTGGACGGCACGTCGCGCTCCTTCAGGGACCTTGGCGGTGGCACGGCGGCGGGGCGGCGGACCAAGATGAACGGCGGGTAAACTGTAAAGAAACTTTCCTAACTAGCGGTGACTGTAGCGACACGTGATCGAGCGCACAAGACACGTTTTCGCCCGTGAATCGGTCAAGTCGAGTTCGCGTCAGGAGGAAAGAAAGCCTTGCGGGCCAGGCGATCCCTTCCGTTGCAAGTGCTGCAACGGAGTCACGCTCATGCCTGTGGCGGCCAAGCCGGGAAGGGGGCCTTCCTGCACTCCGAGTGTGGGAAGGCGGCTTTCCTGCACTCGGAGTGGAGGGAAGCCGCCTTCACGCGGGTGGGTCAGTCCTTTGTGGTGTGTGTGCGGCTGGTCGTGATCGGTGTGAGCAGCCGGCGCGGCTGGGTGATCTGCTGCGACACCGGGTCCAGTTCCGCGTCGCTCGGCCGGTAGCCGGGGCCCGGCTCGATGCGGATCTCCGGCACCGGGACCGTCGCCCCGCACGCCTGGCAGCGGTTGTCCTCGTCGATCAGGCCGCCGTCGACGTCGTGGTACAGCGCGCGCTTGACGCCGTCGGGGGAGTAGGACTCGTCGCCCCAGTGCAGCAGGGCGCGGATCGCCGGCCACAGCGCCAGGCCCCGGTCGGTCAGCCGGTACTCGACACTGCCGTCGGAGTCGTCACGGCTGAGCACGCCCGCCTGGACCAGCGACTTCAGTCGAGTGGTGAGCACCGCGCGGGGGATCTTGAGCTGGGTGGCGAAGTCGCCGAACCGGCGCACGCCGAAGAAGGCGTCCCGGACGATCAGCAGCGTCCAGCGCTCGCCGACCACCTCCAACGCCCGGGCCAGCGAGCAGTTGGGCTCGGCGTAGGTGCTGGGGAGGGCCATGGGGTGAGTCTACCGTGCCGGTTCGATGACTGAACCATCCTTAGCGCGGGCGGTTGATCAGCCGCGAGAGCACGATGGCGCTTTCCGTGCGGTCGATGACCCGGCTCTCGCGCAGGCGCTGGATCGCCCGTTCCAGGTGGGGGATGTCGGCGGCCCGCAGGTAGACCAGCGCGTCGGCGGCGCCGGAGACGGTGCAGGCCTCGATCACCTCGGGGATCGCCTCCAGCTCACGGCGCAGCGTGGCCGGCGTGGGATTGCCGGCGCAGTACACCTCGACGTAGGCCTCGGCGGTCCAGCCGAGCAGCTCCGTATTGATCATGGCGGTGAAGCCGGCGACGACCCCGTCGGCCACCAGGCGGTCGAGCCGTCGCTTGGCCGCCGAGGGGGAGAGGCCGACGGCATCGCCGATCTCGGCGTAGGTGCTGCGGGCGTTGACCGAGACGCAGCGGAGGATCCCCTCGTCGATGGCGTCCACGGCCCGTCCTCTCCTCGTGCAAAAAACGTGCGCAGCGTAGCAAGACGTGCAAAAAAGCACCGGCTGGCGGCAAGCTATGACGATTGAGTGCACGCTTCGGCCGGGCCTAGCATCCCGATGTCCCTGTCGGCGCGAGCAGAGCGAGGCGCCTTGACCACTCTCACCTCAGCCGAGTCCGCCGCGTTGGCGGCGGTCGACGAGGCGGCGATCGCCACCACGTTGCTGGAGCTGCTGGCGATCCCGAGCGTGACCGGCTCGGCGGCGGAGTCGGAGGCGCAGCACTGGCTGGCCCGAAGGCTGCGTGCTCTCGGCCTCGATGTCGACCTCTGGTCGATGAATCTGCCGGCACTGCAAGGAGAACCGGACTTCCCGGGCTTCGAGGCGCCGCGGGACGAGGCGTGGGGACTGGTCGGCGTGACCGGCGACGACGGGCCGACGATGATCCTCCAGGGGCATGTCGACGTCGTGCCGCCCGGTGATCTCGGGCGCTGGCAAGGTGATCCGTTCACACCGAGGGTCGTTGGCGGCATCGTGCACGGCCGGGGCGCCTGTGACATGAAGGCCGGGCTGGTGGCCAATCTCGCCGCGCTCGCGGCGATCAAGGCCAGCGGCGTTCGGTTACGGGGTCGGGTCGCGGCGCACTGTGTTGTGAGCGAAGAGGATGGCGGCCTGGGGGCGTTCGGCACGCTGCACCGTGGGCACAGCGGCGACGCGTGCGTCATCACGGAGCCGACGAGCGGCAACCTGATCACCGCCAACGCCGGTGCGCTGACTTTCCGCATCGAGGTGCCCGGTCAGGCCACGCATGCCAGCACGCGAGACGCCGGTGTCAGTGCGATCGACGCCTATCTGCCGATCCACAACGCGTTGGCTCGCCTGGAAACCGTGCGCAACCGAACGCCTGATCCGTTGTTGGCGCGTTATGGCGTGCCGTACGCCTTGTCCGTGGGCAAGCTGTGCGCCGGCGACTGGGCCAGCAGCGTGCCGGACTTGCTGGTGGCCGAGGGGCGACTCGGCGTGCAGCTGGGCGAAGACCCGGCGGTGGCCCGGGAACAACTGGAGTCGTGCGTTGCCGAGACGTGTGCCGGCGATCCGTGGCTGCGCGATCATCCGGCCACGGTTGCGTGGACCGGCGGTCAGTTCGCCAGCGGCCAACTCGAACTCGGCGATCCCTTGCGGGATCTGGTGCGAACCGCTTGCGCGGACGCCACCGGCCGACCGCGGCCCGAGGAGTGCGGCGCTCCCTACGGCAGCGATCTCCGGCTCTACACCGCCGCCGGCATTCCCACGCTCCAGTTCGGGCCGGGCGACGTGCGACTGGCCCACGGCCCCCGGGAACAGGTTCCGCTCGCCGAGGTCGTCGACGTGACGCGCACGCTGGTTCTCACCGTATTGAGGACGGTTGGCACTCGATAGTGGAAGCCGGGGTCGCGGAGTGTGACCGGACCCACGCCGGCCAGTACTGCACAGAGTGCAAAACTGCACTTAGTGTAGAGGCATGGCCAGGACACTGGACGGTCGCGAAGCGGCCAGCATGGAGCGTCGCCGGCGGCGGATCGTCCGCGTGGCGACGGAACTGCTGGCCGAGCGCGGCGTCGAGGGCCTGTCGGTGGACGAGGTGGCGGCGCGGGCCGAGGTGTCCCGCCGGACGGTGTTCAACTACTTCCACTCCACCGAGGAACTGCTGATCGCGGTGGGCAACGTGCTGCTCGGCGAGGCCATCGACAGCCTCCGGGTGGACGGGCCGCCGATCAGTGACGGCACGCACGCCGACCTGCTCGACGACCTGGCGGCGATGCTGCGGTCCATCGACCTGCTGGACACCATGATCCGGCTGACGCACATCCTCGGCCCGATGGGCAACCAGGACGCCCGGGTGCTGGCGGTGGTCCGCGACACCATGCTCAGCGTCAGCGACAACCTGCTGAGCACAGCCCGCCGCCGGCATCCCAACGTGCCGGAGTTCGACGTCGAGCTCCTGGTGTCCAGCCTGCTCGGCGGCCTGATCGTGCTGCACAAGCGTTGGACGGAGCGGTCCGCGCTGGCCGACACCCCGCAGACCCGGCAGCTCTGGGACGAGCTGTTCGACCGCTTCATCGTCCAGCTCCGCGACGGATTCGCGGCCCTGGGCTGAGACGACCTCAACCGACACCGGAGCACTTCCATGGCACAGTTGTTGTACAAACTCGGCCGCCTCGCGGCCCGAAACCCGTTGCGGGTGCTGGCCTTCTGGTTAGTCGCGCTGGCGCTGGCGGTGGTCGCCTTCTTCACCGCGGGCGGCACGCTGGCCTCCAGCTTCAGCATTCCCGGCACCAAGACCGCCGAGGTCACCGCGCAGCTGGCGCAGAAGCTGCCGAACCTGGCCGGCGTCGCCGGCACGGTCGCGTTCCAGACCGAGGACGGCAAGCCGTTCACCGCCGAGCAGCGCAAGGGCGTCAGCGACCTGCTGGCCGGCCTCAAGGGCCACGACCACGTGCGCGATGTCGTCGACCCGTTCACCGTGCAGCAGCAGCTGACCGACCAGCGCAAGCAGCTGGCCGACGGGCAGAAGCAGGTGGACGACGGCAAGGCCCAGATCGCGGCCGGCCGGCAGCAGATCGCCGCCGGGCAGCAGCAGCTGAACGGCGCGAAGGCCGCCGTCGCCGGCAACCCGGCGGCGCTGGCGCAGCTCACCCAGCAGCAGGCGCAGCTGGACGCGCAGAGCAAGCAGCTCGACGCGGCCGAAGCGCAGCTCGTCACCAAGTCCAAGCCGCTGGAGCAGGGCAAGCAGCTGCTCGACTTCTCCTCGAAGATCCGCACGGTTTCGGCCGACGGCACCACCGCGACCGGCGTCGTGATGTTCAGCGACGACCAGTTCTCGCTGCCGCAGGAGGCCCGCGACGCCGTGGCCCACAAGCTCGGCACCGCGTCGATCCCGGGCGTGCGGGTGGACTACTCGGCCGAGATCGCCCAGACCACCGACGGCATCGTCGGCCCGGGTGAGATCACCGGCCTGATCGTGGCCGCCCTGGTGCTGCTGCTCATGCTGCGCACGCTGCTGGGCACCATGCTGCCGTTGATCTCCTCGCTGATCGGCGTCGGTGTCGGCGTCGCCGGCGCGATGGCCTTCTCCGGCGTGGTCGACATGGCCTCGGTGACGCCGGTGCTGGGCCTGATGCTCGGGCTGGCCGTCGGCATCGACTACTCGTTGTTCATCATCAACCGGCATCGCCGGCAGCTGCGGGCCGGCATGGACCTGCACGAGTCGATCGGCCTGGCCAACGGCACCGCCGGCGGCGCGGTCGTGTTCGCCGGCGCCACCGTCATCGTCGCGCTGCTGGCGCTCAACGTCACCGGGATCCCGTTCCTGGGCTTGATGGGCGATGTCGGCGCGGTCTGCGTGGCCATCGCCGTGCTGGTCGCGATCACCCTGCCGGCCGGCCTGCTGCGGCTGGTCGGGACGCGCCTGCTGACCAAGCGCGCCCGGGCCGCCATCGGTCGGGACGAGCACGCCGAGGCCGCGCCGAAGCCGATGCCGACCTGGCGGGCGCTGGTCACCGCCGCGCTGGCCATCGCCGCCCTGCTGGTGATCGCCGCCCCCGCGCTGTCGATGCGGCTTGGCCTGCCCGACGGTTCGGCCCAGGCCACCAACTCCACCGCCTACCGGACGTTCAAGACCGTCGAGGCCAAGTTCGGCACCGGGGTCAACGGTCCGCTGCTGGTCTCCGCGCAGACGCCCAAGCCGGTCGACGACGTGCTGGCCACGCAGGTCGCCATCGCCAGTGAGCTGAGCAAGCAGCCGGATGTCGTCGCGGTCGCCCCGGCGGCGGTGGCCGACAGCAAGGACTTCTTTGCCTTCCAGGTGATTCCGGCCGACGGCCCGACCAGTGTGTCCACTTCGGACCTGGTGACCCGGCTGCGGGCGCTGCCGCCGCTGGCCGGCGGCATCACGCTCGGCGTCGCCGGCTCGGCCAGCGCCAACATCGACGTCTCCGACAAGCTGCTCGACGTGTTGCCGCTGTACCTGGTCGTGGTGGTCGGCCTGTCCCTGCTGATCATGATCATCGTGTTCCGGTCGCTGCTGGTGCCGCTGATCGCCACCGCGGGCTACGTGCTCTCGCTGTTCGCCGCCTTCGGCGCGGTCGTCGCCGTGTACCAGTGGGGCTGGCTGTCCAGCGTGTTCGGCGTGCACGATCCCGGGCCGGTGCTGGACTTCGCGCCGATCATCCTGATGGGCGTGTTGTTCGGGCTGGCCATGGACTACCAGCTGTTCCTGGTGTCGGGCATGCGGGAGGCCTACGTGCACGGCGTTCCGGCCCGCGCGGCGATCACCGCCGGCCTGCGGCACGGCCGGGCCGTGGTCACCGCGGCCGCGATCATCATGGTGGCGGTCTTCGGCGGCTTCGTCTTCTCCGAGCTGACCCTGGTGCGGCCGCTGGGTCTCGGCCTGGCCGTGGGCGTGCTGTTCGACGCGTTCGTGGTGCGCATGCTGCTGGTGCCGGCGCTGATGCACCTCACCGGCAAGGCGGTCTGGTGGCTGCCCCGCTGGCTGGACCGCGTGCTGCCCAATGTGGACGTGGAGGGCGCCGCGCTGGAGCGCAGCCACCCGCTGCCGGGCGCGGAGCCGGTCGTGACGCCGGAACGCGAGACGGTGTCGAGCTGACATCGCCCCTGACCCGGGGTCGGTCCGGCCCCGGGCCAGGGT
>DATJJB010000118.1:0-8563 GCA_035492655.1 Kutzneria sp.
GCGGTGCCGGTCTCCGTGCAGGTCAGCGACTGGCAGCCGCCGGCCGGCCGGATCAAGTTGGCCAAGCGGGTGTTGACGCTCGTGTGCGATCCCGACCGGCCGCATCCGTATGCCGCGGGCGACCAGGTTCGCTTGCGCTACGGGGATTCCACACGCGACGCCATCGTCAGCGCCGCCACCGCCGAAGAGCTGACGCTGGTGGAGAGCGCCAAGCCGGACGACACCGCTGAAGGCCGCCCCAACGCCGTCCTGCCCGGCGCGCCCGTGCGTCCGCAGCCCAAGGACGAGGCCGTCGCCGATCTGGCCCAGCTCACCGTGGACGTTTTGCCTTCGCTGCCAAGCCATCCCGGCATCGACCTACTCCGCCGCACTCCCCCGCGGCTGCGCGGCGGACTCCCGTTGCCGCCGCACGGCGATGATCTCGTGCGGACCGTGATCGAGACCGTCGACCTGCTCGACGGGTCCACGCTGGCCGTGCAGGGACCGCCCGGGGCCGGCAAGACCTACTTGGCCGGCAAGCTGATCGCGCACCTCGTCGGCACCGGTCGCACGGTGGCGGTGACGTCCACCAGCCACAAGGCCGTCGAGAACGTGTTGCGGGCGGCCACCTCCGCCGCGCCGACGCTGCCGGCCGCGAAGCGGCCGAAGAAGGCTCCCGAGAAGGATGTTCCTTGGGAGCAGCCGAAGGACAACCGCGGGCTGGCCCGGTGGCGGGCCGAGCACACCGACGGGCATCTGGTCGGCGGCACCGCGTGGACCTTCGCCAACGAGGCCATCCGGGCCGAGCCGTTCGACGTGCTGGTGATCGACGAGGCTGGTCAGTTCGCACTGGCCGACGCGCTCGCGGTGTCCATGTGCGCTCGAAACCTCGTGCTGCTCGGCGATCCCCAGCAGTTGCCGCAAGTCGTGCAGGGCACCCATCCCGCCGGGGCCGAGGCGTCCGCGCTGGGGCACCTCATCGGCGACAACGACGTGATTCCCCCGTCGCTGGGCTATTTCCTCGACCAGTCCCGGCGGATGCACCCCGCCGTCTGCGAACCCGTGTCGCGGCTTTCCTATGCCGGGCTGCTGCACGCCCACCCTTGCGCCGCCGAGCGGTCCATCGACGGCATCGACGCCGGGTTGTACCTGGCGTCCGTCGACCATCGCGGCAACACCACCCGCTCCGTCGAGGAAGCCGCCGCCGTCGTCGACATCGTGCGCTCCCTGCACGGTCGCAAGTGGACGGACAGCTCCGGCGTTCGTCCGCTTGGCGACGAGGACATCCTTGTCGTCGCCCCGTACAACCTTCAGGCCCGCGTCGTCACCCGAGCCCTGGAGGTCGCCGGCTTCCCCGACATCCGGGTCGGCACCGTCGACCGGTTCCAGGGGCAGGAGGCGCCGGTCGTGATCACCACCATGACCTCCTCCTCGGCCGTCGACCTGCCTCGCGGGCTCGACTTCCTGTTGTCCCGCAACCGGTTGAACGTGGCGTTGTCCCGGGCCCAGGCCGTCGCCGTGCTCGTCTGCTCCCCCAAGCTGGTGGAGGCCGACATCCGCACCGTCGACCAGATGCGCCTGGTGTCCGGCATGATCGGCCTCATGAACGCCGCAGCTCCCTGGCGCGGCTAGCCTCCCGCCCCGCTCCGCCCCCAGGACTGTCGCGTGCGGTCCGGATGTGTCTCTGGGAGGCAAGTATGACGCTCATGTGACATCACCGGCGACCGGTTCACCACATGCGCTTCCTATGTGGCGCCTGGTGCCATATAGGAAGCGCATGTGGCGAATCCGGTGATGCCGGAGCTGGGGGCGCGTTGACGGCACTACCGGCCCAGACCGGCGTCCCGCGCCCGTACGATCGCCTGCGCCCGGTCGGCCACCTGGAGTTTGGCGAACATCGACGCGATGTGGTCGCTGACCGTCTCCAGGCCGAGCTTGTCGCAGATCTGGTCGTTGGCCAGGCCGGCGGCGAGCAGGTCGAGCACCTCGCGTTCCGGGTCGGTGAGCTGCGGGAACGGCAGGTTGGGCAGGTCGTCGGGGCCGGGGCTGAGCAGCGCGTCGATACGGCGGGCGATGCTCGGCCCGAGGATCACGCCGCCCTCGGCGACGCAGCGCAGCGCCCGCAGGATCTCGTCCGACCCGGCGCCCTTGAGGAGGTAGCCGCGGGCGCCGGCGCGGACGGCGGCGAAGACCGACTCGTCGTCCTCGACCACGGTCAGCACGAGCACGGCAGTGCTCGGCGCGACGGCGACAACGGCCCGCGTGGCATCGATGCCGTCGAGCTCGGGCATCTCGATGTCCACCAGCAGCACGGAAGGCCGGTACGCGGCGGCCGCCTGGATCGCCTCCCGCCCGTTGCCGGCCTCGGCCACCACCCGCACGCCGGGCGTCGAGGAGAGCAGCGTCCGCAGGCCGCCGCGCACCACGGGATGGTCGTCGGCCAGCACAACAGTGATCTCGGGGTCGGACACCTGCTGCTCCTGTGGTCGTGACGAATAGCGGTCACCCGGCCCGGCCGGGGGCAGTACGCCCTCACCTTCCCTGGGAGAAAACGATGTTCGTAGAGGACTTCGGCATCGTCGCGCGCTCGTCCATCCCCCACGCCGAGTTCGTCGGGAACCCGACCAGTCCCACATCGCCATTGTCCGAGCTCAGCAGGAGTAGGACCCCGACACGCCCGCCCGACTGACCGGATGTCGCCGTTTCTCGCCCGTCCGGCCAGCACCTCGGCGACGATCACGCCGTAGCTCAGCCAGGCCCACCGGGTCACCCGCCCCGGGGAGCCACCCCTGCCCCAGCTCACCCCGCACACGCTACCCAGAGTGCCGCAGCCAGTATTTTCGGTAGCCGACACGCGGCGTTTCCGACACGTCGGCCAGCACGACGCTCACGTTGTCCGGCGCTCCGCCCCGGAGCGCGAGGTCGATGAGCTGGTCGACCGCGTCGTCCGGGACGACGACATCGGCCAGGATGCCGCCGATCGTCTCGTCGGTCAGCACGGCGGTGAGGCCGTCCGAGCAGATGAGGTAGCGGTCGCCGGCTTTCACGCGGTGGGCGAAGACGTCCGGTTCGGCGGCACTACCGGTCTGCACGGCACGGGCCAGCATGTTGCGTCGCGGGTAGACGGCGGCTTCCTCCTCGGTGATGCGTCCGCTGTCCAGCAGTGATTGGACGAGCGTGTGGTCCTGGGTGATCTGCTGGAGTTCGCCCGCCCGCCAGCGGTACGCACGAGAATCACCGATGTGCGTGCCGGCGAGCATTTCGCCGTTCCAGAGCAATGCGGTGATGGTCGTGCCCATGCCGTGCAGACCGCTGTCCCGTGCGGCGAGGTCGTCGAGGCGGCGCTGCACCTCGCCGGCCACCGAGCCGAGTGCGGCAGTGTGGTCGATTTTGCCCATCTTCCCGGTGCCGACCGCCGTCTCGAGTTCGGCGAGCACCTGCACGGCGACCGCGCTGGCCACCTCGCCGTGCGCGTGGCCGCCCATGCCGTCGGCCACCGCCAGCACGTGTTTGCCCAGGTGGACGGCGTCCTGGTTGTAGCCGCGCAGACAGCCCGGGTGGGTGCGTGACACAGCGGTCAACCGAAACTTTGATGTGTTCGCCATGTCACCAGTGAATCAGTTGTGAACTGAGTTCACAAGCAAAACGGTTGTGCATCGGTGCTGCTAGGCTTTGGTCGGTGAACCCCGACACGTCCGCCAGTACGGTCACGGCCACGGTCAGTGCCGCCGACATCGCCCGACTTGTCGACGTCGGCCGGGCGGCCGTCAGCAACTGGCGGCGGCGGTTCGACGACTTCCCCCGGCCGGTCGGCGGCAGCGCGGCCAGCCCGCTGTTCTCCCTCACCGAGGTCGAGGACTGGCTGCGCCGCAACGGCAAGGCGTTCACCGTGTCCACGGCCGAGCGGGCATGGCAGGCGCTGCGCTCCGGCATCGACGACCTGCGGCTCGGCGACGAGGTCGCCCGCGCCGGCATGTTCCTCGCCGGCAGCGGCGGGTTCGACGACTCGCAACTGGCCCAGCTGCTCAACCGGCTGGCCACCGAACACGGCCCCGCCGGCGCGTACGAACTGATCGTCGAGCGCTACCTGGAGGCGCACTCCCGCCGGCTTGCCGCCACGCCGCCGGCCGTCGCCGAGCTGATGGTCCGTCTCGCCTGTCCCGACGGCGGCATCGTGCTCGACCCGGCATGCGGCATCGGCACGCTGCCGATGGCCAGCACCGCGCACGAGGTTCTGGTGCAGGACACCGACCGCGCCGCCCTGGTCATCGCCTCGTGCCGCCTCACCCTGCGGGACACCGACGTCGACATGGCCGTCGGCGACTCGCTGCGGCGCGACCGCTTCGCCGGCCAGCTCGTCGACGCCGTGCTGTGCGATCCGCCGGTCAACGACCGGACCTGGGGGCACGAGGAGCTCGTCGGCGACGCGCGTTGGGAGTACGGCGTGCCGCCGCGCGGCGAGCCCGAGCTGGCGTGGGTGCAGCACTGCCTGGCCCACGTCGAACCCGGCGGCATGGTGGCAATCCTGATGCCGCCGACCGCCGCGAGCCGCCGTCCTGGCCGGCGGATCCGGGCCAAGCTGCTGCGCACCGGCGCGCTGCGAGCCGTGATCGGGCTGCCCGACGCCGGCTCCGACCTGTGGCTGCTGCGCCGGCCGATGCCCGAGCTGCCACCGCCATCGACCGTGCTGATCACCGACCGGACGGCCGGCGTCGAGACGGCGTGGCTCGACCCGAGCGCCGCGGATGCCGTGCGGATCATCGACCTGCTCGACGACGACGTCGACATCAGTCCGGCCCGGCGGCGGCAGCTGGCCCAGGCGCCGGACATCGGCCGCGAGTTCACCGCAGCCGTCGAGCAGTTCCGGGGTCTCGACCTCACGCCGCCGGACCTGGCCGTGTTGACCGAGCACGCCGCCACGCCGACCACGACCGTCGGCGATCTGGTCCGGTCGGGGGCGCTCGCCGTCAGGCACGCACCGGTCAAGCTGGTGCCCGGCGACGACGTTTCCGTGCTGACCATGGACGACCTGGCCGCGGGCCGTCCGGCCACTGACCGTGCCGCCGAGACCGGCGACCTGGTGCTGGTCGAGCCCGGCGACGTCGTCGCCGCCCCGACCGGCATGGCCCGCGTGGCAACCGAAACCGTCGCGCTCGGGCCTTATCTCACCGCTTATCACCTCGACGAGCAGCAGCTCGACGCCCGCTTCCTGGCCGGCGCGCTGCGGGCATCCACGGCTCGGCCCGTCACCGGCTCCAGCCGTCTCGACGCGCGGCGCACGCTCGTGCCGCGGCTGGGGTTGGCCGAGCAGCGGGCGTGTGGGGAGGCGTTCGAGCGGCTGCTGGCGTTCGAGGACCGGCTGCGCACGGCCGCCGCCATCGGTGGTTCCCTGGTGCGGCTCGGCGTCGACGGCCTGGTCGAGGGTAGCCTGCGGCCAGGACGCTAGCGGGAGGGCCGATGATCGTCGCCGACCGGTACGAGCTCGACGACCTGCCGCTCAGCCGGGGCGGTATGGGCGCCGTGCACGGTGGCCACGACAAGCACCTCGACCGGCGCGTTGCCGTGAAGTTCCTGCACTGGCCCGGCGGTTCCGACGACGAGCTCGAGCGCCGGTTCGTCCGGGAGGCGCGCATCCTCGCCCGCCTCGAACACCCCGGCGCGCCCGTGCTGTACGACTTCGGGGCCCATGAGCACCGGCTGTTCCAGGTCATGCAGTTCATCGACGGTGTCACCGTCGCCGACCTCGTCAGCGAGCACGGTCCCTTGCCCGTGCCGTGGGCCGCTTCCATTGCCGCGCAGGCGTGTGCCGTGCTCTCCGCCGCCCATGCGCTCGGCATCGCGCATCGGGATCTCAAGCCCACCAACCTCATGCTGTGTCCCGACGGCAGCGTCAAGGTGCTCGACTTCGGGCTCGCCCTGCTACGGGAGTCCGACCTGGCCCAGTTCACCCGGGCCGGGCAGATCCTCGGCACTCCCGCCTACATGGCCCCCGAGCAGATCCAGCGCGGCGCCGCCGGCCCGTCCAGCGATCTCTACGCGCTCGGCTGCGTGCTGCACGAGATGCTCACCGGCCGCCAGCTCTTCACCGGCCCCACCGCCTACGCCGTCTTCGACAAGCAGGTCAACGAGCTGCCACCCGCCGTGCCCGGTCTTCCCCCCGAGCTCGCCCAGCTGCTCCGGAACGTCCTGGAGAAGGATCCCTCACATCGCCCCACCGACGCCGCCGCCCTCTACGACCGGCTGCTCCCCTTCGTCACCGATCTCCCGCCCCTACCCGGTTTCCTCGACCCGACCCATCCCGCCCGCATGTACTCCCACGCCGCCGGCCGCCGCTGACGCACCCGGCGTCAGCGATCCTGCTCGACCGTCGCCCACTCGGGAGAGCGGCCCAAGGCGGCAAGGATCCGGTCGAGCGGGTCGGTGTCGTCGGCGGCTGCGAGGGCGGGCGCGAACGGGGAGTCGGGGGCCAGGCGGTTGTCGCCGTCGGGGACCAGGAGGGCGATCCGCAACGCCAGCCCGGCCACGTCCGGCGGCAAGTGGTAGTCGAGGCCGAGGGAACGGGCGACGTCCCAGCTGTGCACGACATAGTCGATCAGGTGGAAGCCGATGGCCTGGGCGGCGGGGAAGTGTGTCACGGGCTGGAGCTCGGGCAGCACGAACTCCGGGGCCGGGGAAGCGAAGGCGGCGAGGAGATCCACCGCGGCATCGGTGTAGCAGGCGACAGGACTCGAGCCGAGGGGGCGAACCTCCCAAGCGGCGAGGTCGCCCCCGGTGCCGCGGGCGGCAGCGGCGAAGCCGCGGTGCTGGGCGGTCATGTGGGCGAGCAGCTCGGCGAGTGTCCACTCGACACAAGGGGTCGGCCGGTCCAGATCCTCGACCCGAACCTGGGCGACCACGTCGACGCTGGCGCGGATCACGGCTCGGTGCTGGGTCAGCAGGTCATTGATATGCATGCGCTTACGATATGCATGAGCATACGATAAGCGCAAGGCCGGTATCATGCGGCTCGTGGAGAGGCGGGATCTGGCGGCGATGATCGCGCCGCTGCAACGCGCACTGATCGCCGCGGAGATGCCGGTGCTGAAGGCGCATGGGCTGAGCATGTGGGGCTACGTGGTGCTCAGCGCCCTGGACAGCGAGCCCATCCGGACCCAGGCGGCGTTGGCCGAGTTCATCGGCGCGGACAAGAGCCGCATCATCGGCGTGCTCGACGAGCTCGAGGACCACGGCCTGCTCCAGCGCACCCGCGACCCCGCCGACCGCCGCGCCCGACTCCTCGCCATCACCGACGAGGGCCGCCGCAAACGCAACGCCGTCCAGACCGAGATCCAGCGCAACGAGGACCGTCTGCTCCGTCGACTCCCGCTTGACGACCGTTCGGCCTTCCTCCGCGCGCTGGCAACACTCTCCGCCCTGCCACCGCAGTAAGCGCTCACTGCGCGGTTCGGGCGGCGGCGCCGGTGATGTTGCGGACCATGCCGCCGAAAACGAGGTCGTGGAAGGGCGAGATGGCCTTCCAGTAGACGTGGCCGGCGAGGCCGTGGGGCTGGAAGACGGCGCGCTGGCGGTAGACGCTGCCGCCGGACGGGGAGGGCTCGACGCCGAGTTCGAGCCAGGCGCGGCCGGGGAGTTTCATCTCGGCGCGGAGCCGAAGGAGGCGGGGGCGGTCGAGGGTCTCGACGCGCCACCAGTCGAGGGCCTCGCCGACATGGAGCCGACGGGGATCACGTCGGCCCCGGCGAAGGCCCACGCCGCCGACAAGGCGGTCGGCCCAGCCGCGAACGGCCCAGGCGAGGGGGAACGAGTACCAGCCGTGCTCGCCGCCGATGGCCTCGATGACCTGCCACACCAACAACGGTGCGGCGTCGCACTGGTGTTCGCGGACGTCCTCGTAGAGGCTGCCGCCGGCCCAGGAGGGATCGGTCGGGAGCGGGTCGGCGGGCTCGCCGCTGGCGTCGGACCACCGGGTCGGCACGTCGGCACGGGCGATCCGGGCCAAGGCGAGCTCCACGGCCCGCTCGTAGTGGGTGAGACCGTCGGCGGGATCCGGGATGTGCCGGGAGATGTCGTGGTCATGGCAGACGACCTCGTGCACGAGCGACTCGATCAGCGGCACCGCGATGGACCTCGGCACGGGCGTGACCAGATTGACCCACTGGGCGGACAGCCACGGCGTCAACACGGGGACCGGCAACACCATTCGCCGCGGCAGGCCGGCGACCACGGCGTAGCGGCGCATCATGTCCAAGTAGGTCAACACATCCGGGCCGCCGATGTCGAAGGCCCGGTGCACGTCCGGCGGCATCGTGGCGGCGTGCACGAGGTAGTGCAGCACGTCCCGGACGGCGATCGGCTGGACCCGGTTGCGCACCCAACGCGGGGTGATCATCGCCGGCAGGCGTTCGCTGAGGTAGCGCAGCATCTCGAAGCTGGCCGACCCGGAACCGATGATCACGGCGGCCTGCAGCACGACCGCCGGCACCCGGCCGGCGAGGAAGATCCGGCCGACCTCGGCCCGCGAGGCCAGGTGGGCCGAGAGCTCCCCCTCCGGCACGATGCCGCCCAGGTAGACGATCCGCTGAGC
>DATJJB010000119.1:0-4585 GCA_035492655.1 Kutzneria sp.
CCGCCCACCTTGGGCAGGCCGAACAGCACCTCGAACACCGTGGCGTAGGCGATGGTGGACGTCACGGACAGCATCAGCGTGTAGCCCCACATCACCACGCCGGACACGATGCTCGTGGAGCCGCCGTAGCGCAGGTCGAGCATCTCGGGGACGGTGTAGACGCGCAGCCGCACGATGCGCCGGGCGAAGAACGCCGACAGCGCCAGGATGCCGAGGCCGATGGTGAACACCAGCCATGCGCCGGAGATGCCGAACTGGTAACCCAGCGCGATCCCGCCGATCGTGGAAGCGCCGCCCAGAACGACAGCGCTCATGGTGCCGGAGTACATCGCCCAGCCCAGCCGGCGGCCGGCGACCAGGTAGTCGCTGCGGGTGGTCGCGCGGCGCGCGCCCCACCAGCCGACGCCGACCATGCCCAGCACGTACGCCGCGATCACCACGTAATCGAGAGCCATCGGCTTCCTCCTGTCGTTCAGGTCACCCTAGGAAGCGACGGGGTGCGGCCGCTGTGGCCGAAGTGCACAATCTCGTGCCATGTCACCGGGCAGAACGTCCACAGTCCCGCTCGGCGTGCTGGTGCGCCGGCCGGAGTTGGGGCTGGCCGTGCTCACCGGCTCGGACCAGCTGGACCGGCCGATCAGGTGGGCCCACGTCAGCGAGCTGCGGGACCCGGTGCCGTACCTGCTCGGCGGGGAGCTGCTGCTGACCGCCGGCGTGAACTTCCCCGATGACGTCGACGGGTACGTGCGCGGATTGGCCGCGGCCGGCGTGCAGGCGCTGGGCTTCGGCGTCACGCCCGTGTACGACGAGGTGCCGCCGGTTTTGGTTGAGGCGTGCGCGCGGCACGGTTTGCCGCTGCTGGCGCTGCCGCCGTCGACGCCGTTCCTTGCCGTGAGCCAGGCCGTGGGCGTGGCGCTGGCCGATGCCGAGCACGCGGAGCTGCGGTGGCTGTCCGAGGCGCAGTCGGCGTTGACCCGGGCGGCGCTGCGGCCCGATCCCGTGCAGGCAGTGGTGGCGGAGTTGGCCGCGCTGGCCGACTGGTGGTGTGCGTTGTTGGATGACGCCGTGGTCGTTGCCCAGGCAGGGATCGAGGACGTCGATCCGGTGGTCGTGGCCTTGGCATCACGGCTTCGTGCCGGCAGCGGTCCGCGTAGCGCCGCCACGGAAGTCGGGTCGTGGCATGTCGTCGGATATCCGGTCGACGCTGCCCGGGTGCTCGTGGTCGGCGCGGTGTTGCCGTTCTCGGTGGCCGACCGGGCCGTGATCGCGGTTGCCTTGGCGCTGCTGGCCTTGGCCGAGCGGGCCGATGGTCGTTCGGTCACGAAGATGTTGGTCGGCGACGACGCCGGCCGGCGGTACCGGGTCGTGCGTGGTCGGCGGAAGTCCGGTCAGGCCAAGGACATCGATCTCGGCACCGCGCTCGTCGACGTCGAGGACGGCGAATTGCGTGCCGTCGTCACCACTTCGCCGGATGTCGTTGCGGCGCAAGCGGCCGGTTGGCTGCTCGCGGTGAGCTCAGCGGTCGGCGTCGGAGAACTGCCCGCCGCTGACCGGGAAGCCGGCCGCATGCTGGACCGTGCGGCGGCCATCGGCCGGCCCGTGACCGCGGCCGACGGTGTGTCGGCTTTGGTCGATCCGGAGGCCGCCGCCCGATTCGCCGCCTCGGTGTTGGCCCCGCTGGCCGACCGGCCCGAACTCGTGCACACCGTGCGAACCTGGTTGTCCTGTAACGGTAACTGGGACCGGACGGCGGCCGAGCTCGGCGTGCACCGCAACAGCGTGCGGCACCGGATCGGTGTGGTGGGCCGGGAACTGGACATCGACCTTTTCGATGTCCAGCGGCGGATGGAACTTTGGTTCGCTTTGCGCTGGTCTGACTGATTCAAGGGTTCGTGCCAAGGGGTTTCCCGCTTCTGCCGGCCGGGCGTGCCTCCTTAGCGTTGCCGTGCAGTGTTTCCCACCCCTGCACGAGGAGAACCCGTCGTGAACACGCGCCTGCGTATCGCCATCGCCGTGCTCGCCCCGCTGGCGATGGTCGGGCTGGCCACCCCGGCCGCCACCGCCGCCCCCGCACCGCACATCCACAAGCCCTTGAACCACGGCCTGTCGCACAGCACCAGCGGCAACTGGGCCGGCTACGCCGTCACCGGCGCCAAGTTCACCAGCGTCTCGGCCAGCTGGGTGCAGCCCTCGGTGAAGGCCACCTCCCAGGACGCGTACTCCAGCTTCTGGGTCGGCATCGACGGCGACGGCAGCAACTCGGTGGAACAGCTCGGCACCGAGGTCGACTACATCAACGGGCAGGCCGAGTACTACGCCTGGTACGAGATGTACCCGGCCTACCCGGTCAACTTCAGCGACACCGTGCGCCCCGGCGACCACTTCACCGCCTCGGTGACCGAGACCACCGGCGGCAAGTTCACGCTGAAGATCTCCGACGACACCCGGGGCTGGAGCCACACCGTCAGCAAGACCTACTCGGCGGCCAAGCTGGCCAGCGCCGAGATCATCGCCGAGGCCCCGTCGGACAGCAACGGCACCCTGCCGCTGGCCGACTTCGGCAGCGTGGCCTTCAGCAACGCCAAGGCCAACGGCACCGCCATCGGCAGCCAGAACGCCGACCCGATCACCCAGGCCAGCGGCGGGGTGACCAAGGACGCCGTGTCCGGCCTGTCCGGCGGCACCAACTTCACCTGCACCTGGAAGCACGTCTGACCGTCGCCTTCGGACACCCGGCTGATGCAGGGAAGGACGCCTTACCTGCGCTCAATGCAGGTAAGGCGTCCTTCCCTGCATCAAGGGCCCCTTCGCGGCGTCGGCGGGGTTGCTCTGGTAGACCTCAGGGCGTGGCACCCAGCGGGCAGGTCCGGCGCGGTGAGCGGCAGCCCGCCGCCACCGCGGCTGTCGCGCGGGTGAGCGTGGACGTGCCGCTGCCGTACCACCTGGATTTCCCTTTCGACTACCGGATCCCGGCCGAGTGCGACGCGGAGGCGCGGCCGGGGGTGCGGGTGCGCGTGCGGTTCCGGGGCAAGCTGACCGACGGCTTCCTGCTGGAGCGGGTGGCGCACACCGAGGTCGCCGACAAGATCAAGTACATCGAACGGGTGGTGTCGCCGGAAGTCGTGCTGACGCCGGAGATCCACGGCCTGGCCCGTGCGGTGGCCGACCGGTACGTGGGGTCGCTGGCCAACGTGCTGCGGCTGGCGGTCCCGCCCCGCCACGCCCGGGCCGAGGCGCGCGCGGCCGATGACCCCGTGCCGCCGCCCGCGCGACCCGCGGCGGAGGGCTGGCAGCGCTACACCCGTGGCCCGGCCTACCTCGATGCCCTGGCCAACGGCCGTTCGGCCAACGCCGTGTGGCAGGCGCTGCCGGGGGAGGACTGGCCGACGCGGCTGGCCGAGGTCGCCGCCACGGTGGCGTCCACCGGCAAGGGCGTGGTCATCGTGGTGCCGGACTACCGTGACGTGAAACGCGTTTTCGTGGCGTGTGATGCCATCATCGACGGTGTCGTGGCGTTGTCAGCCGACCTCGGGCCGGAAGCGCGCTACAAACGGTGGCTGTCGGTGCTGCGCGGCACCGCCCGCGTGGTCGTCGGTACGAAGGCCGCCACGTTCGCACCCATCGCCGATCCCGGGCTGTTCGTCGTGTGGGACGACGGCGACAGCGGCCATGCCGAGCAGTTGGCGCCGTACCCGCACGTGCGGGACGTACTGGTGCAGCGGGCACACATGGCTGGGGCGTCGCTGCTCGTGGCTGCCTTTGCCCGGACAGCCGAGGCGCAGCTGCTCGTGGACACGGGGTGGGCCCCGGAGATCGTGGCGTCACGCGAGCAGCTCCGCGCCGCCGCGCCGCGCGTCACGGCCATTGGTGAGACCGACACGCAGCTGGCCCGTGACGAGGCGGCCCGCACGGCCCGGCTACCGGCCATCGCCTTCGAGGCGGCGCGGGAGGCGCTTAAGGCTGGCCGTCCCGTGCTTGTACAGGTGCCACGGCGCGGCTATGTGCCGGCGCTGTCCTGTGCCAACTGCCGCGTGCGGGCGCAGTGCCGCAAGTGCGCCGGCCCCCTTTCCCTGCCCGGCGGCAGCGACGACGGCGCGCCACGCCCGGCCGAATGCCGGTGGTGCGGGGCGGTGGAGGTCATGTTCCGCTGCACCGCCTGCGGTTCACGTCGGCTGCGGGCCGTGGTCGTCGGCTCCAAGCGCACCGCCGAGGAGCTCGGCCGCGCCTTCCCCGGCACCGTCGTACGCACCTCCGGCGCCGGCGAGGTGCTGGCCGAGGTGCCCGACGCCCCCGCCCTCGTCGTCGCCACCCCCGGCGCCGAGCCGCACGCCGTCGGCGGCTACGGGGCCGCGCTGCTCCTCGACGGCTGGGCCATCCTCGGCCGCGCCGACCTGCGCGCCACCGAGGAAGCCCTTCGCCTGTGGATGACCGCCGCCGGCATGGTCGTCCCCGGCACCCAGGGCGGCCGCGTCATCGTCACCGCCGAGTCCTCGCTGCCGACCGTGCAGGCCCTCGTCCGCTGGGACCCCGTCTGGCACGCCAACCTGGAGCTGTCCGGCCGCACCGAGCTCGGCTTCCCGCCCGC
>DATJJB010000120.1:0-4639 GCA_035492655.1 Kutzneria sp.
CACGGCCTGCCGGCCGAGGTCCGGGCCGAGAAGGAGCTGGGCATCTCGTCCAAGGCGGAGATCGAGGCGCTCGGCGTCGACAAGTTCAACGACGCCTGCCGCACCTCCGTGCTGCGCTACACCGACGAGTGGCGCGACTACGTCACCCGCCAGGCCCGCTGGGTCGACTTCGACAACGACTACAAGACGCTCGACCTCGACTACATGGAAAGTGTCATGTGGGCGTTCAAGACCTTGTGGGACAAGGGTCTTGTCTACGAGGGCTTCCGCGTCCTGTGGTACTGCTGGCGCTGCGAGACGCCGTTGTCCAACTCCGAGACGAAGATGGACGACACCTACCGCGACCGGCAGGACCCGGCCGTCACGGTCGGCATGCGCCTCGAAACCGGTGAGCTCGCGCTGATCTGGACGACCACGCCGTGGACGCTGCCGTCCAACCTGGCCATCGCCGTGCACCCGGACGTCGACTACGTGACGGTCGAGGCCAATGGTGAGAAGTACCTGCTGGCCGAGGCCCGGGTCCGCGCCTACGCCCGTGAGCTGGGCGAGGAGCCGACCGTGCTGGCCCGCTTCAAGGGCTCCGACCTGCTGGGCCGCCGCTACACGCCGGTGTTCGACTTCTTCGCCGGCCGGCGCAACGCGCACCAGATCCTGTCGGCCGACTACGTCACCACCGAGGACGGCACCGGCCTGGTCCACATCGCGCCGGCCTTCGGTGAGGACGACAAGGTCGTCACCGACGCCGCCGACATCGAGCCCGTGGTGCCGGTGGACGCGCGCGGCCGGTTCACCGCGGACGTGCCGCCCTACGCCGACCTCCAGGTGTTCGAGGCCAACAAGCCGATCATCAAGGAGCTCCGTGAGCGCGGCGTGCTGCTGCGGCACGAGACCTACGACCACTCCTACCCGCACTGCTGGCGCTGCGACACGCCGCTGATCCAGCGCGCGGTGTCGTCCTGGTTCGTGGCCGTGACCAAGTTCCGGGACCGCATGGTCGAGCTCAACCAGGGGATCAACTGGGTGCCCGACCACGTCCGGGACGGCCAGATGGGCAAGTGGCTGGCCAACGCTCGGGACTGGAACATCTCCCGCAACCGGTTCTGGGGCTCGCCGATCCCGGTCTGGATGTCCGACGACCCGGCCTACCCGCGGACCGACGTCTACGGCTCGCTGGACGAGCTGGAGCGGGACTTCGGCGTGCGCCCGACCGACCTGCACCGGCCGGTGATCGACGAGCTGACCCGGCCCAACCCGGACGACCCGACCGGCAAGTCGACGATGCGTCGGGTGCCCGAGGTGCTGGACTGCTGGTTCGAGTCCGGCTCGATGCCGTTCGCCCAGGTGCACTACCCGTTCGAGAACTCGGACTGGTTCGAGAACCACTACCCGGGTGACTTCATCGTCGAGTACTCGGCGCAGACCCGCGGCTGGTTCTACAACATGCACGTGCTGGCCACCGCCCTGTTCGACCGGGCGGCGTTCCGCAACTGCATCGCGCACGGCATCGTGCTCGGCGACGACGGCCAGAAGATGTCCAAGTCGCTCAACAACTACCCGGACGTCAACGAGGTGTTCGAGCGCGACGGCTCGGACGCCATGCGCTGGTTCCTCATGTCCAGCCCGATCCTGCGCGGCGGCAACCTGGTCGTCACCGAGCGCGGCATCCGCGACTCGGTGCGCCAGGCCGTGCTGCCGCTGTGGAACTCGTGGTACTTCCTGGCGCTGTACGCCAACGCGGCCGGCAAGCAGGGCACCTGGCGGGTGGACAGCACGAACGTGCTCGACCGCTACGTGCTGGCCAAGACCCACGACCTGGTGGTCGGGGTGGCCAAGGCGCTCGACGACTACGACCTGGCCGGCGGCTGCTTCGCCGTGCGGGACTTCCTCGAGGTGCTGACCAACTGGTACGTGCGCCGGTCGCGCGACCGGTTCTGGGCCGGCGAGCAGGACGCCATCGACACCCTGCACACCGTGCTGGAGCTGGTCAGCCGGGTGGCCGCGCCGCTGCTGCCGCTGACCACGGAGTCGGTGTGGCGCGGCCTGACCGGCGGCCGGTCGGTGCACCTGGCCGACTTCCCGTCGGTCGACGAGGTGCCGGCCGACGCCGCGCTGGTGTCGGCGATGGACGAGGTGCGGCAGGTCTGCTCGGCCGCGCTGTCCCTGCGCAAGGCCAACAAGCTGCGGGTGCGGCTGCCGCTGGCCAAGCTCGTGGTGGCCACGCCGGACGCCGAGGCGCTGCGGCCGTTCGTCGGCCTGATCGGCGACGAGGTCAACGTCAAGTCGGTCGAGCTGACCACCGATGTCGCCGCGCACGGCCAGTTCCAGCTCACGGTCAACGCGCGGGCCTGCGGTCCGCGGCTCGGCGCGGCCGTGCAGAAGGTGATCAAGGCCGTGAAGGCGGGCGAGTGGACCACCGCCGAGGACGGCTCGGTCTCCGCGGCCGGCATCGACCTGCTGCCCGGCGAGTACGAGCAGCGGCTGGTCGCCACCGACCCGGCCGCGACGGCGGCGCTGCCCGGTGGGGCCGGCCTGGTCGTGCTGGACACCGTGGTCACCGACGAGCTCGCGGCCGAGGGGGTGGCGCGTGACGTGGTCCGCGTCGTGCAGCAGGCCCGCCGCGACGCCGGTCTCGACGTGTCCGATCGGATCACGCTGACCGTGTCGGCCACCGACGACGTGGTGGCCGCGGTGCGTACGCACGAGGCGTTCCTGGCGTCGGAGACGCTGGCCGACGGCGTTTCGTACGGGGCCGTGGACGGCGGTGTCACTGGTGCTGTCGGCGACGGCGGCGAGGTGGCGGTTCAGGTGCTCAAGGCCTGAGTGAGGTGGTGGCGACCCCGGTCACCCCCATGGCACCGGGGTCGCCACCGGCTGTGTGTCCCGCACGTTCCCCTCACCAGATTTCCATACGCTGCCGTACGGATCACGGTTCCGTACGGTACCGTACGGAACCGTGGCCGGGAAGCGCCGGACGAAGGACGACTGGGTCGCGGCGGCCCTCGAGATGATCGCCGAGCGGGGCGTCGGCGCCCTCGCCGTGGAGCCGCTCGCGCAGCGGCTCGGCGCGACCAAGGGCAGTGCGTACTGGCACTTCCCCAGCCGTGAGGCGCTGTTACAGGCGGCGCTGGACCGCTGGGCCGGGGACATCACCACCGGCCTTGCCCTGTTCGCGTCGATCGAGCGGCCGCCGGACGAGCAGCTGTGGCTGGTCTTCAGCCGGGTGGTGGTGGACCGGCCGGCCAACGACATCGAGTTCGCCATGATCGCCGCGACCGACGACCCGCAGGTGGCGGCGGCGATGCGGCGGCTGAGCAAGGAGCGGCTGGACTTCCTGGCCTCGTGTCTGGTCGCGATGGGTTTCGACGCGGCCACCGCTCGTGACCGGGCGCTGCAGATGCACACCTTCCTGCTCGGGCACGTGCAGATCGTGCGCCGGGGCGTGGCGATCGGCGATCCCGTCGAGTACGCGCGCAACGCCTACCGGCTGCTGACCGCCCCATGAAGTTCGCTGTGCGCGTAAAACCCGGTGCGCGGCGGGAGGCCGTGGGTGGGGCGTGGGGTGACGGGGCGCTCATCGTGGCGGTGACCGCGCCGGCCGTGGAGGGCAAGGCCAACGAGGCCGTGCGCAAGGCGCTGGCCGGCGCATTCGGCATCCGCCGTCAGGACGTGGTCATCGTGTCCGGCGAGCGCAGCCGGGACAAGATCGTCGAACTGCCGGACGCCCACGAGCGGTTGCGCGAACTTCTAGTCTAACACCGGTTCCGCACTGTCTAATGTGGACATCCAAAGTGGTCGATTAGTACTTTTCCGTGATCGTCACGCACACTGTTCATGCCGACAGGTGACATCCGGGAGGTGGGATGCCTACTCTTTCGACAGCGCTCGGTATAGGAGCGGCGGTACTCCTGCTCTCCGTGTTCGCTGTGCGCGTCTCAGTTCGACTCGGTCTGCCCTCGCTGCTGCTGTACCTCGGCATCGGGCTGCTGATCGGCGAGGCCGGGCTGGGCATCCGCTTCGACAACGCCGCGCTCACCCAGTCGCTCGGCATCGCCGCGCTCGTGCTCATCCTGGCCGAGGGTGGGCTCACCACGCGGTGGTCGGCTGTGAAACGCTCGCTGGGGTTGGGAATCGCACTGTCCACTGTGGCGGTCGCGGTCAGCGTCGCCGTCACCGGCTTCGCACTGCACCTGTTGCTCGGTCTGGATTGGCGCACCGCCCTGCTATGGGGCGCGGTCCTGTCGTCCACCGACGCCGCCGCCGTGTTCAGCGTGCTGCGGGGCGTCGGCGTCTCGAAGCGCCTGGTCGGCGCCCTGGAGCTCGAGTCCGGCCTCAACGACGCCCCGGTGTTCATCGCCGTCGTCCTGCTCGTCTCGCCCGATCCGGTGAGCTGGACGACGCCGCTGCTCGTCGTCTACGAGCTCGGCATCGGCGCCGCCGTCGGCATTCTCGTCGGCCGGCTCGGCGCTTTCGGGCTCAGACGGGCGGCGCTGCCCGCCACCGGCCTCTATCCCGTCGCCACCGTCGCCATGTGTGTGCTGGCCTACGCGTTCGGTGACCTGCTGCACGCCTCCGGCCTGCTCGCCACCTACGTCACCGGCCTGGTGCTGGGCAATTCCCGGCTGCCGCACCGATCCGACAC
>DATJJB010000121.1:0-8837 GCA_035492655.1 Kutzneria sp.
TCGTCCAGGTCCATCCAGCCGCCCGAGACGATCTCCTCCGGCTGGTGCACGATCGGCCCGTCCCAGGCCGTCTCGTACACGAAGTTGTGGCACCGCACCGGCGGCTGGTCGAAGGTGAACCGGTAGCGGAAGGTCAACGGCGCGCCCGTGATGCCAAGTTCCTCGGCCAGCTCCCGCCGGGCCCCGTCGGCCGGATCCTCGCCGGCGTCGACCACGCCGCCGACCCCGCTGTCCCGTAGCCCGGGATAGACGTCCTTGTCCGGGCTGCGGCGGTGCACGTACACCCGCCGGCCGTCGGTGGACCGGACCAGGATCGCGGTGGCGGCGTGCCACAGGCCCTCGGCCCGCATCCGCGCCCTGGTCGTGCTGCCGATCTCGACGCCGTCGGGGGAGTACAGGGCGATCAGCTCGTCGGCGGCCACGCGACCGATCTTCGCACGTCAGTGAACCGTGACCGGATGTGAGGCGTATTCGACCGGGACCCTGCCGGACCGAGGAGCCGATGGTGAAGAAGAGCATCAAGGTGGCGGTGGCGGTACTCGCGCCCATCGCCGTACTGGGGACCTGCGCGGCCGTCATGCAGGCCGCGAACGCCGACCCGGTCGCCCTGCAACCCAGAGTGAGCCTGGCCGGCACGGTGCTGCCCAAGCTGGCCCAGTCCACCCGCCTCGGCGACGTGCCGGCGGACAAGCAGTTGTCGGTCGCGGTGAGCATGACGCCGTCCAACGCGAAGGACCTCGACGCCTTCGTCAAGCAGGTCAGCGACCCGCGGTCGCCGAACTACGGCAGGTACCTGACGCCGGAGCAGTTCACGGCCAAGTACGGCGCGTCGCAGAACCAGCTGGACCAGGTCACGACGTACCTGAAGCAGAAGGGCCTTACCGTCGACTCGGTGTCGGCCAACCACCTCATCGTGGACGCGACCGGCCCGGCCTCGGCGATGGAGCAGACCTTCGGCTCGAAGCTGTCCACCCGCCGCGACGCCAAGACCGGCCAGGAGTACTACGCCAACGACTCGGTCCTGAGCCTGCCCGGCAACCTCGCGTCCGCCGTCAGCGACGTGGCCGGCCTGGACAACCACCGCAAGCTGACGCACCCGCCGCTCAAGCAGCGGGCCGTCCGCGGTGTCACGCCGGCCAACCTCAGCGGCGCGTACGACATCAAGGGCCTCAACGCCACCGGCGCCGGCCAGCAGGTCGCGGTGTTCGAGCTGGACGCCTTCCAGCAGCAGAACATCGACGCCTACGACAAGCAGTTCGGCCTCACGCCGCCGAAGCCGGTCGTCAAGAAGGTCGACGGCGGCGTCGCGCTGGGCGAGGGCCAGACCGAGGTGGAGCTGGACATCGAGGCGATCCAGGCGGTCGCGCCGCAGGCCCAGCAGACCATCTTCGAGGGCCCCAACAGCAGCCGGGGCGTGATCGACACGTACGCCGCGATCGTGAACAGCAAGATCCCGGTCGTCTCGATCAGCTGGGGCGGCCCGGAGGAAGCCGGCTCGCAGGCCGACATCCAGGCCCAGGACACCCTGTACAAGCAGGCCGCGGCCCAGGGGCAGAGCCTGTTCGCGGCGTCCGGCGACAGCGGCTCCGACGACATCGGCAACGGCGGCACCAGCGTCGACTTCCCGGCCAGCGACCCGTTCGTCACCGGCACCGGCGGCACACACCTCGTGGTCAGCGCGCAGAACGCGCGCACCAGTGAGACCGGCTGGGACGGCTCCGGCGGCGGCAACTCCACGCTCTTCGCCGCCCCCGACTACCAGGCCAACCTCGGCAGCAAGGTCCGCATGGTGCCCGACATCGCCGCCGACGCCGACCCGGCGACCGGGCTGGCCGTGTTCAGCAAGGGCCAGTTCGGCGTCGTCGGCGGCACCAGCGCCGCCGCGCCGCAGTGGGCCGGCTTCACCGCCCTGTACAACCAGCTGGCCAAGGCCGCCGGCAAGCCCAACCTCGGCTTCGCCAACCCGGCCCTGTACAAGCTGTCCGGCACCGCCGCGCTGCACGACATCACCAGCGGCAGCAACGGCGCCTTCACCGCGACCAAGGGCTACGACCGGGTCACCGGCCTCGGCAGCTTCGACGCCGTGAAGTTCGTCCAGACCATGCTCGCCAACTGACCTGACCGTTGGGAAAGGACCAGTCCTCGCATCCAACGAGAGGAATGGTCCTTTCCCAACACCGAGGGGTAGTCCTCAGGGTGGATCCGTGGTAGCGACGTCAGGATGACGACCGGTGATCCACTGGGTGCCTAACGTCGGGCAGCGTGAATCCACGGATCGTCACCCGACTCGCCCTGTCGGACCTGCGCGGCCACCCGGGCCGGACCCTGTTGCCGGGACTGGCCCTGCTCGTCGGCATCGCCTGCCTCATCGCCTCGCTGATGCTCGGCGACGCGATGAACAGCGCCGTGAAGGCGGGGGCGGAGCGGGTGCCGCAGTCGGTGGGCGTGGTCGTCTCGACGACCGGGTACGAGAACGCTCCTGACATCAATGACGTGGCCAAGCAGCTCACGGGTGCGCCGAACGTCGCCAAGGTGGTGCCGGTGCAGCGGGTGTCGGTGGACGTGGTCGGTGCGGACGGCCGGGCGTTGCCCAGCCGTGTGACGGCGGCGATCGACCCGGGCGACCCGTCGCTCAACCGCTACGCCCTCCAGGACGGCCGCACGCCGGCCGCGGACGGCGAGGTGGTGATCGACAAGGTCACGGCCTACCAACGCCACCTGTCGCCGGGCAAGAAGATCACCCTGGTCGATGCCGGCGGCCACCCGGTCCAGGCCACGGTGGTCGGCGTGACGCAGAAGGGCAGCCAGGCCGACGACCCGTTCATGATCGTCGGCAAGGACCTGGCCGCCAAGCTCAACCCCAAGTTCGACACCACCGAGCTCGACCTCGTGCTCAACCCCGGCACGAGCGACATCACCGTGCGGGCCAACCTGGCCCAGCAGCTCGGCACCGGGGTCAGCGTCCGCACGGGCGACGGCGAGCGGACCATCCAGGGCTCCGACAACACGGTCCGCGTGCTGCTGTTCCTGTTCAGCATCCTGGCCCTCGCGACCTCGGTGTTCGTCGCCGGCGCCACCTTCCGGGCCGTCTACCTGCAACGACAGAAGCAGACGGCACTGCTGCGCTGCGTCGGAGCCGACCGGACGCCGATCGTGTGGGCCAACCTGATCGAGGCGCTGATCACCGGCGGCCTGTCCGGCGCGGCCGGCGCGCTGCTCGGCGGTCCCGTGGCCCGACTACTCGGCTGGGTCCTCGACGTCACGGGCGTGTCCACCATGCTCGGCTCCACCCAACTCGCCCCGGCGGCACTGCCATCCGTCGGCTACCTGATCACCGGCATTGTCACGGCGGCGGCGCTCAGTGCGTTCGCCGCCGTGCGGCCGTCGCTGGCCGCCGCCCGCGTGTCGCCGCTGGCGGCGCTGCGACTGGCCGGCGAGGCGACGCCGGAGCGCCGTGCGATCCGGGCCCGCAACGTCCGTGGCTGGCTGCTCGTCGGTGCGGCGGTGGTGTTCGCTCTCGGCGCACTGGCCACGCAGAAGTCCATCGGCTCGCCGTTCTTCGCCCTGTTCTCCGGCATCGCCGCGGTGGCCGGCATCTTCGGCTCGTTCGGGCCACGCGTGGTGCCGTTCATCGGCCGCGGCATCGGTCGGGTCGCCGGCAAGGTGTTCGGCCCGCATGTGCGGCTGGCTGGCATCGAGCTCGGCCGGGTGCCGCAGCGGGCCGCGTCGGTGGCCATGCCGTTGGTGCTGGCCAGCGCCATCGTGGCCGGCGCGGTCGTGCTCATCGGCACCGCCCGCGACGTGACCCTCAGCGGCCCCGACACCCGCACGCCGGACGCCCAGATCGCCGACACCGGCCACCGCCCGCTCGGCCCGGACGTGCTCAAGGCGGCCCAGCAGCCCGAGGTGAACCAGCTGCTGCCGATCAGCGGCGCCGGCAGCGGCATCACGGTCAACGGCGCGCGGATGGGCGTCGCCGGCATCGACCCGGCTCGCCTCGACGCGTACCTCCAGGCCGTGCACCAGCCCGCGGCCACCAAGTTCGGCCCGGACAGCGCCCTGGTCGGCACGTGGCGGATGGGGGAGAACAAGGTCGAGATCGGTCAGCACATCACCATCAGCGGCCTGCCCGGCGGGCCTCGGACGGTGACCGTCGTGGGCACGTTGCCGCAGGTCAGCCTGGACTCCGCGGACGTGTTGGTCGGCGACCCGTCGCTGGCCCCGGTCAGCGCGGTCATGGTGACCGTGAAAACCGGCTTCGACCAGGCCGCCTATCGCAGCGCGGTGCTGGCCGCCCTGCCGAACTCGCCGAGTGTCACCGTCCAGACAGCGTCGCAGAGCTCGGACGAGACGCAGCGCAACCTCGACCTGGCCGCCGTGATGCTGATGGTGCTGCTCAGCCTGAGCGTGGCCGTCGCGGTCACGGGAATCGGCACCGCGCTGAGCATCTCCGTGCAGGAACGGCGCAAGGAGGTGTCGCTGCGGCGGGCCCTCGGCGTGACCCGGCTGGGCGTCACCGCCGGCATCCTGTCCGAGGCCGTGCTGCTCGCGCTCACCGGCCTGGTCGGCGGCACGATCCTCGGGACGGTGTACGCGGAGCTGCTGATCGCCGGCATGGGCGTGCACACTTGGCCGAGCCTGCCGTGGGGCCAGCTGGCAATCGGGGGAGTTGCGGTGGTGGCCCTGGCTGTGCTTGCCGCCGTAATGCCTGCTCGGACGGCCTCCCGGGTGCAGCCCGCGGCCGGGCTGGCCGGGTCGTGAGTCCGGTCACCGTGCTCGCTTGTCGGCCGTAGGTAATAGGCTGCTGACATGCGGCGGATCATGGGCACCGAGGTCGAGTACGCCATCACCGTACCCGGCGACCCGACGGCCAACCCGGTGTTGACCTCGACCCAGGTGGTGTTGGCGTACGCGGCGGCGGCGGATATCCCCCGGGCGCGGCGCGCCCGGTGGGACTACGAGGTGGAATCGCCGCTGCGCGACGCGCGCGGCTTCGACCTCGGGGCGCCCGGCGTGCCCCCGTCCGACCCGGACGTCGAGGACCTGGGCGCGGCCAACGTCATCCTGACCAACGGCGCCCGGCTCTACGTCGACCACGCGCACCCGGAGTACTCCGCGCCCGAGGTCACCAACGCCCGCGACGCGGTGATCTGGGACAAGGCCGGCGAGCGGATCATGGAGGAGGCCGCCATCAAGGCCGCCTCCGTGCCCGGCCAGCCGCGCCTGCAGCTGTACAAGAACAACGTGGACGGCAAGGGCGCCAGCTACGGCACCCACGAGAACTACCTGATGTCCCGCAGCACCCCGTTCACCGCGGTGATCGGCGGCCTCACCCCGTTCTTCACCTCGCGCCAGGTGATCGTCGGCGCCGGCCGGGTCGGCATCGGCGCCACCAGCGACCACGCCGGCTTCCAGCTGTCCCAGCGGGCCGACTACATCGAGGTCGAGGTCGGCCTGGAGACCACGCTCAAGCGCGGCATCATCAACACCCGCGACGAGCCGCACGCCGACGCGGACAAGTACCGCCGCCTGCACGTCATCATCGGCGACGCCAACCTGGCCGAGTACGCCACGTACCTCAAGGTCGGCACCACCGCCATCGTGCTGGACATGATCGAGTCCGGCAAACGCTTCGACGACCTGCGGCTGGCCGACCCGGTGCGCGCGGTGCACAGCATCAGCCACGACCCGACGCTCAAGACCACGGTCGAGCTGACCGGCGGCAAGAAGTTCTCCGGCCTGGACATCCAGTCCGCCTACCACGAGCGGGCCGCCGCGTTCCTGGAGTCCGAGGGCAGCGGCGACCGGGTCGCCGCGCACGTGCTCAAGACCTGGGGCGAGGTGCTGGACAAGCTGCGGCGTGACCCGATGGAGTGCGCCGACATGCTGGACTGGCCGGCCAAGCTGCGGCTGCTGGAGGGCTTCCGCGGCCGCGACAACCTCCAGTGGAGCTCGCCGCGCCTGCAGCTGGTCGACCTCCAGTACGGCGACGTGCGGCTGGACAAGGGCCTGTACAACCGCCTGGTGACCAGGGGCTCGATGAAGCGCCTGGTCAGCGAGGAGGAGGTGCTGGCCGCGGTGACCACGCCGCCGGAGGACACCCGGGCCTACTTCCGGGGCCGCTGCCTGGAGCGCTACCCCACCTCGGTGGCCGCCGCGTCCTGGGATTCCGTCATCTTCGACATCGGGCGCGAGTCGCTGGTCCGCATCCCCACCCTCGAGCCGCTGCGCGGCACGAAGGCGCACGTCGGGGCGCTGCTGGAGGCGGCGAACACGGCCGAGGAGCTGGTCGACGCCCTGACGAGGGGCTAGACACGCGTTGATCACGACCCGAGTGGCTGAAGGACGAATGTCAGTGCCGCTGGGTAGTGTTGAAGCAGGCCAACCAGTCACCGGGAGGCGGCCATGGCTCAGGAACAGGTTCAGCGTCAGGGTGGGGGCGACGGCGACGAGGGCGCCGACGGCGCCGCCGCCGCGGGTCAGGAGCGCCGGGAGAAGCTCGGCGAGGACGTCGACGCCATCCTCGACGAGATCGACGACGTGCTCGAGGAGAACGCCGAGGACTTCGTGCGCGCCTACGTGCAGAAGGGCGGCGAGTAGGTCCTGCGGGGCCACTCCGTGACCAAGACTCCACCGGCGGCAGGAGAGACAGCACTACATGGAGCACAACTCGCAAGCGGGCGCGGCGCTGCCGGCGGCCTACCTCACGCCGGGCACGTCCTCGTTCGTGGACTTCCTGCGCGCACAGGCGCCTGAGCTGCTGCCGTTCAACCGGGTCGTGCCCGGCGCGCGGCCGCTCGAGCTGGCCCACGGCACCACGATCGTGGCCGTCGCCTACAAGGGCGGCGTCCTGATCGCCGGTGACCGCCGGGCCACCCAGGGCAACGTGATCGCGCACCGGGACATGGACAAGGTGTACGTCACCGACGAGTACTCGGCCGTCGGCATCGCCGGCACCGCCGGGCTCGCGGTCGAGATGGTCCGGCTCTACCAGCTCGAGCTGGAGCACTACGAGAAGCTCGAGGGCGTGACCATCACGCTGGACGGCAAGGCCAACCGCCTCGGCGCCATGATCAAGGGCAACCTGGAGGCGGCCATGGCCGGCCTCGTCGTGCTGCCCCTGTTCGTCGGCTACGACGTGAACGCGCCGGACGCCGACCGGGCCGGCCGGATCGTCACCTACGACGTCACCGGCGGGCGCTTCGACGAGCACGCCGGCTACCACTCGATCGGCTCCGGCTCCGTGTTCGCCAAGGGCGCGCTGAAGAAGCTGTACGACCCCGACGTCGACCAGGACGCCGCCGTGCGGGTCGCCATCGAGGCGCTCTACGACGCCGCCGACGACGACTCCGCGACCAGCGGGCCGGACCTGGTGCGCCGGATCTTCCCGGTCGTGATCACCGTCGACGGCGTCAACGGTGCTGTGCGGGTGCCCGACGAGACCACCGCCGCCGTGTCCGAGGCGGTCGTCGCGGGACGCACCCGCGGCTGAGACGGGCCGGTTATGACGCATCTTCGAACCACAGGAGCCGCACCGTGACGTTGCCGTTGTACGCATCCGCCGAGCAGGTGATGCGGGACCGCTCGGAGCTCGCCCGCAAGGGGATCGCCAGGGGCCGCAGCGTTGTCGTGCTCACGTACACCGACGGCGTGCTCTTCGTCGCCGAGAACACCTCGTCGACGCTGCGCAAGGTGTCCGAGATCTACGACCGCATCGGCTTCGCCGCCGTCGGCCGGTACAGCGAGTTCGAGAGCCTGCGGGTGGCCGGCGTCCGGCACGCCGACCTGCGCGGCTACCAGTACGACCGGCGGGACGTGAACGCCCGCTCGCTGGCCAACGCCTTCGCCAGTCTGCTCGGCTCGATCTTCACCGAGCAGATCAAGCCGTTCGAGGTCGAGGTCTGCCTGGCCGAGGTCGGCACGTCCTACGGAAGCGACCAGCTCTACCGTCTCACCTACGACGGCTCCATCGTCGACGAGCCCAAGTACGTCGTGATGGGTGGGCAGGCCGAGGCCATTTCCGGGGCCCTCAAGGACTCCTACCAGGACGACGCCTCGCTGGCCGACGCGCTGCGGGTGGCCGTGACCGCCTTCGACGCCGGCCCGTCCACCACCGGCGACCGTCCGCTCGAGGTGGCCGTCCTCGACCGCAAGCGCCCGCGCCGGGCCTTCCGCCGCATCCAGGGCACCGTCCTGGAGCAGCTGCTGGCTTCGACCAAGCCGGCCCCCGCCGAGGAGCCCGCCGCCGAGGAACCGGAAAAGCCGGCTGAGTAGGTTTTCCGCCAGGCAAAGCCCCGGCCGGTGCGGCCGGGGCTTTGCTATGCGGTCAGCTGTTTGACCAGGGTTCCGGTGGTGGGATCCCAGATCCGGATCGTGTCGTCCTGGGCGGCGCTGGCCAGGTGGCCGTCATCGGGTGAGAAGGCCATCGCGTTCACGGATCCCGTCTGGCCCTTGACGTCCCGCAGCAGCTTGTAGGTCGTGCCGTCCCAGATCCGCACGTTGGAGCTGTCGCCGGCGGCGATCAGGGAGCCGGCGTGGCTGTAGGTGATGCCGGGCATGACGCCGTAGGTCCCGGGCAGGGTGCCGACGAGCTTGTGGGTGCCGATGTCCCAGACCATGCCGTCCCGGTCGCCGTAGCCGACTGCCAGCTTCTCGCCGCCGGGGGCGAAGGACACGGCCAGCGCCGGGCCGCTGGACCGCTCGTTGATCAGGGGATCGCCGATCTGCTGGTGCGTCTCGGTGCTCCAGAGTCGCACCGTGCCGTCCTCGCCATGGGTGCCGTCGTCGTTATATATCCGGCCGCCGGCGCTGGCCAGCACTTTGCCGTCGGGGCTGAA
>DATJJB010000122.1:0-7935 GCA_035492655.1 Kutzneria sp.
GTTCATGGCCACGATCATGGTCCCGTACGAGGCGATCGTGGTGCCCAACGCGCTGTTCATCCGCAGCCTCGGCATCGGCGACAGCCGGTTCGCGCTGGTGCTGCCGTTCCTGGCCAACGGGTTCGGCGTGTTCCTGCTGCGCCAGGCGTTCCGGCAGTTCCCCGGCGAGCTGCGCGACGCCGCCACCATCGACGGCTGCGGGCACGTCCGCTTCCTGTTCACCATCCTGCTGCCGGGCTGCCGGCCGGCCATCGCCGCGCTGGCCGTCTGGTCGTTCCTACAGGGCTGGAACATGTACTTCTGGCCGTTGATCATCTCGTCGACCAACAACTCGCTGAACACCATGCAGACCGCGGTGTTCGCCTTGCGCAGCAACGACAGCGCCGATCCCGGCCTGTTGCTGGCCGGCATCACGATCACGCTGCTGCCGACCCTGCTGCTCGTGCTGTTCGGCCAGCGCTGGCTGGTTCGCGGCTTCACCGCCGGAGCCGTGAAGTAGTGACCTATCAAGGGAGAATTCAGGTGCGTACCAAGTTGGGGCTGGTGGCCGTCGCCGTCGCGGCCGCCACCGCCGTCACCGCGTGCAGCTCGGCCGCCAGCTCCGGCGGGTCCGGGTCCGGCGGCGACCTGTCCGCGCCGGCCGCCAGCGCGTTGGACGGCAAGGGCGAAACCGACATCACGTTCTGGCACGCGATGACCGGGACCAACGGCGAGACGCTGAAGAAGCTCACCGACCAGTTCAACGCGGCCAACCTCGGCAAGATCAAGGTGACCCTGGCCTTCAAGAACAACTACGACGACACGCTGTCGGCGTACAAGAACTCGCTCAAGGGCGGCGAGCTGCCCGACCTGCTCCAGGTGTACGACGTCGGCACCCAGTTCATGATCGACTCCAAGGCCACCGTGCCGGCGCAGTCGTTCATCGACGTCGACTCCTACGACGTGTCCGGCATCCAGCCCAACATCGCCGGCTACTACTCGGTCGGCGGCAAGCTGAACTCGATGCCGTTCAACACCTCGATGCCGCTGCTGTACATCAACAAGGACGCCTTCACCCGGGCCGGCCTCGACCCGAACAAGCCGCCGACCACGCTGGACGAGATCAAGGCCGACGCCGAGAAGCTGACCGTCAAGGACGCCAGCGGCAACACCACCCAGTACGGCTTCGGCGCCTCGCTCTACGGCTGGTTCCTGGAGCAGTGGACCGCGGTGGCCAACGCCGCGTACTGCAACCCGGACAACGGCCGCAACGGCCGGGCCACCGCCGCCAACTTCGCGACCGACAACAACGTGAAGCTGCTGACCTGGTGGAAGTCCATGGTGGACCAGGGCCTGGCGCTCAAGCTGGACAGCGACACCAAGAACGGCGACTCCGCCTTCGTCGCCGGCAAGGACGCCATCACGCTGGAGTCCACCGGCTCGCTCGGCGACTTCACCAAGGCCGGTTTCCAGGTCGGCACCGGCTTCTACCCGAAGATCAACGCCTCCGACACCGGCGGCCCGATCATCGGCGGCGCGTCGCTGTGGATCGTCGGCAAGGGCAAGGACGACGCCCACAAGCGGGCGTCCTGGGAGTTCGTGAAGTTCCTGGAGACCAAGGACTCGCAGGCCACCTGGCACACCTCCACCGGCTACTTCCCGGTCAGCAAGGCCGCGCTGGACACGCCCGTCGACAAGGCGTGGGTGGCGTCCAAGCCGCAGTTCCAGACCGCCATCACCCAGCTGCAGAGCACCAAGCTGACCACCGCGACCCAGGGCTGCCTGTTCGGCGTGATGCCCCAGGTCCGCAAGGCCGCCGAGAACGCCATGCAGGCCGCCGTGTTGCAGGGCAAGGACCCCAAGCAGGCGTTGACGGATGCCGCCAACTCCCTGTCCCAGCCCATCAAGGACTACAACGACTCCGTGAAGTGACACGCTGGGAAGGGGGCTTTCCTACACTCCGAGTGTAGGAAAGCCCCCTTCACGCACTCGGTCACTGCGACAGGCGCTCGATCTGGCGGATCTTGTTCATGGCGTCGAGGGCGGCGACCTTGTAGGACTCCGCGAGGGTCGGGTAGTTGAAGACGGCGTCGACGAGGTAGTCGACGGTGCCGCCGCAGCCCATCACGGCCTGGCCGATGTGGATCAGCTCGGTGGCGCCGGTGCCGAACACGTGCACACCGAGGATGGACCGGTCCTCCGGCGACACCAGCAGCTTGAGCACGCCGTAGGAGTCGCCGATGATCTGGCCGCGGGCCAGCTCCCGGTAGCGGGACACGCCGATCTCGAACGGCACCCGGTCGTTGGTCAGCTGGTCCTCGGTCCGCCCGATGAAGCTGATCTCCGGAATGGTGTAGATGCCGATCGGCTGCAGCGTGGACATGGCCTGGACCGGCTCGCCGCAGGCGTGGTACGCCGCCAGCCGGCCCTGCTCCATCGAGGTCGCGGCCAGCGCCGGGAAGCCGATCACGTCGCCGACCGCGTAGATGTGCGGCACCGACGTGCGGAAGTACTCGTCGACCTCGATCCGGCCGCGCTTGTCGGCCTGCAGGCCGGCGTTGTCCAGCTGGAGCGTCTCGGTCATGCCCTGCCGGCCGGCCGAGTACATGACCACCTCGGCCGGGATCTTCTTACCGCTCTCCAGCACGGCGATCGCGCCGCGCTCGTGCCGCTCGACCGCGGCCACCGTCTCACGGAACCGGAAGGTGACGGCCAGGTCCCGCAGGTGGTACTTGAGCGCCTCGACCACCTCGGCGTCGCAGAACTCCAGCATCCGCTCCCGCGACTCCACCACCGTGACCTTGGTGCCCAGGGCGGCGAACATGGACGCGTACTCGATGCCGATCACGCCGGCGCCGACCACGATCATCGACTGCGGCACCCGCTCCAGGGCCAGGATGCCGTCCGAGTCGATGATCGTCTTGCCGTCGAACTCCACCGTCGGCGGCCGCGCCGGCAGCGTGCCGGTGGCGATCACGATCTTGTCCGCGGTCACCGTCAGCTCGCGGCCCGAGCCGTCGACCACCTCGACCGTGTGCTCGTCCACGAAGTGCCCCATGCCCGGCAGCATGGCCACGTGGTTGCGGGTCAGCTGGCTGCGGATCACCTCGACCTCGCGGCCGATCACGTGGTTGGTGCGGGCCAGCAGGTCGGCGACGGTGATGTCCTCCTTGACCTGGTAGCTCGCGCCGTACATCTCGCGCTGGTTGAGCCCGGTCAGGTAGAGGACGGCCTCCCGAAGTGTCTTGGACGGGATGGTGCCGGTCTGGATGCACACCCCGCCCACCATGTCGCGCCGCTCCACCACGGCGGCCTTCTTGCCCAGCTTGGCCGTCGCGATGGCGGCCTTCTGCCCGCCGGGGCCGGACCCCAGCACCAGCACATCAAAGTCGCGCACGCGGCCAGTCTGCCCCCTGGCGACCGACCCCGACACCCTGTCGGCGTAGTACGTTACGGCCGCGTCGCCCACCTTCACCCGGCTGCCACGACTAGTTGCCGAAGATGTCGCCCGCGGTGCACACCAGCGTGCCGGCGGGTGCGGCACGGACGGTGTTCCTGGCGCACAAGGCATAACGCATGTTCTCCGGCTCCGCGGCAGGCACCGCGGCGGTCTTTGTGCGCAGCCCGCGTACCAACCGGGGGCCATCGACAGACCTGGCCCACTTGGCTTCGCCGGCCAACACCGGCCGCCGGGTGCGACCGGCCAGCATCACGGCGTCGATCTCCACATCGGACTTGTCGTTCCACCACGACCCGACCGCGACGATCTCCTCGCCCAGTTCCCCGGCGACAGCCATGGCGCGCAGGTGGGCGCGGAACATCTCCTCCCAGCGCGGCCCCATGAAGTGATCGAGACAATCCACCACCACCGGCAGAATGCTCTCGCCGAGCCCGCGCTCGATCTCGCCGCGGAACCGGGCCACGATCTCCAGGTAGAAGGCGAGGAAGTTGTCCGACACCCGGTACATCGCCTGGCGGGTGACGCGACCGACCTCGGTCACCGGCACCATGCGCTCGACCAGCCGCAACTCGACCAGTCGCTCCAGCGTGCGGGCCGGCTCCGCCCGCAGTGCGTCCTTGATCTCCCCGTAGCGGGTGCGGCCGGAGGCGATCGCGTGCAGCGCCGCGGCCGGGTACTCGCCGCGCTCGACCTCGGTTGCCAGCACCAGCTGGCCCTCGGTCAGTAAAGGAGCACCCGGCTGACAGATGAGCCGTCGGAGATTCGCGGTGACGTCCGCGGCCTGGTCCCACCACGTCAGGTAGAGCGGGATGCCGCCGACCAGGCCGTAGACCAAGGCCCGGTCCTCGGGCTTCAGTTCGGGCAGCAGCAATGCGGCGTCGGCCGGGCGGAACGGGTGCACCTGAAGCGACAGGTCGAACCGCCCGTACAGCGGGGCGCGCTGCTCCTGCAACGCCTCCATGTGTCGGACCGCCGAACCGCACAGCAGGACGCGTAGCTGCGTCCGGTCGCCGACGCGGTCGAGAAACGCCCGCAGCACGCCCGGCAACTCGGGTGAGGCGGCCACGAGCTCGGGGAACTCATCGAGCACCAGCAGCAGCGGCTCGTCGACCGCGAGTTGGGCCAGACCGTCCAAAACGTCGTCCCAGTCCGCGTACGGCCGGGCGGCGAGATCGCGCAGCTGGTTCGGCACCACCGTCGCGGCCTGCCGAGCCAGCAGGGCCAACTCGCCGGCGACCGGACGGCCCGCGGCGGTATGGAAGATCGCTCGCCGGTCGGCGGCGAAGTGCTGGATCAGGGCGGTTTTGCCGACGCGCCGACGGCCCCATACGACCGCGGGCCGACGCCCGCGCTGGTACCACTGCCGCAGTGCGGCCAGCTCGTCCACCCGGTTCACGAACACGACACCAGCATACTTACGTGAGCTGTAACTTACAACGGACGTAAGTTACAGCTCACGTAAGTTGCGTCGCCGATGGCCTCAGCTTTTCTCCAGGTACTCGGCTCGGGACGCGTCCACGACCTCCCGCAGCATCTGCGCCAGACCGGGGTGCTCCGTCAAGTCGGGGTCGTCGCCGATGACCCGCTGGGCCTCGGCGCGGGCCTCCTCGATCACGTCCAGGTCGTCGAGCAGGGAGAGCATCTTCAGGCCGGACTTCACGCCGGACTGGGCGGCGCCGAGGATGTCGCCCTCGCGGCGCAGCTCCAGGTCCATCTGGGCCAGCTCGAAGCCGTCGAGGGTGTCGGCGACGGCCTGCAGGCGCTGCATCGTCGACGTGCCGGCGGGCACCTCGGAGACCAGCAGGCACAGGCCGGCGGCGCTGCCCCGGCCGACGCGGCCACGTAGCTGGTGCAGCTGGCTGACGCCGAACCGGTCCGCGTCCATGATCACCATGACGGTCGCGTTCGGCACGTTCACGCCGACCTCGATCACCGTGGTGGCCACCAGGACCTGCACGTCGTTGGCGGCGAACGCACGCATCACGGCGTCCTTGTCCTCGGGCGGCATCTTGCCGTGCAGCATCTCGACCCGCAGCCCCTTGAGCGGGCCGGCAGTCAGCCGCGGCAGCACGTCGGTGACGGCGAGCGGCGGCCGCTGATCGGAATTGCCACCCTGATCCGATTTTTTCTGGGGCTCCGCATCCTCGTCGTCGCCGATGCGCGGACACACCACGTACGCCTGGTGCCCGGCGGCGACCTCCTCGCGGATCCGCTCCCAGGCCCGCCGCAGCCAGTCGGGTTTCTCCGCGATCGGCACCACGGAGCTGGTGATCGGGGACCGGCCCTGCGGCAGCTCGCGCAGCGCCGAGACCTCGAGGTCGCCGTACACGGTCATGGCCACCGTGCGGGGAATCGGCGTCGCCGTCATCACGAGCACGTGCGGGCTGACGCCCTCCCCCGACTTGCCGCGCAACGCGTCCCGCTGCTCGACACCGAACCGGTGCTGCTCGTCGACGACGACGAAACCCAGTTCCGCGAAGGACACCTTGTCCTGGATCAGCGCGTGCGTGCCGACCACGATGCCGGCCGCGCCGGACGCGATGTCCAGCATCGCCTGCCGCCGCTGCGCGGTGTTCATCGACCCGGTCAGCAGCACGACACGCGTCGCCTGTTCCGGCGCGCCCAGCTCACCAGCCGTCGCCAGCTCGCCGAGCATGTCCCGAAGCGAGCGAGCATGTTGTGCCGCAAGGACTTCCGTCGGCGCCAGCATCGCCGCCTGCTTGCCGGCGTCCACCACCTGGAGCATGCCGCGCAGCGCCACCAGCGTCTTACCCGAGCCGACCTCGCCCTGCAGCAACCGGTTCATCGGGTGCGTGCCGCCGAGCTCCTCGGCCAGCACCTCGCCGATCTCGCGCTGGCCGTTGGTCAGCGTGAACGGCAGCCGCTCGTCGAACGCGTCCAGCAGACCGCCCGCACGCCGCTTGCTCGGCTTGGCTGGCCGGGCCGCCGCCGACTTCCGCCGCTGCGCCAACGCCAGCTGGATCGACAACGCCTCGTCCCACCGCAGCCGGCGCTTGGCCTCGTCGATGGCCGACTGGTTGTCCGGCAGGTGGATCAGCTTCAGCGCCGATTCCAGGTCGAGCAGGTTGTAGCGCTTGATCAGGTCGTCCGGCAGCGGATCGACGATGCCGTCCCACATCCCCAGCACCTGCTCGACGCACCGCGCGATGCTCCACGTCGGCAGGCCGCTCACCGCCGGGTAGACCGGGATCAGCTTGCGGGCGAACGACGCCACCGCCTTCTCGCTGTCCTCGTCGTCGAGCAGCTGGAATTCCGGGTGGGTCAGCTGCATCGTCTTGTTGAACTTGCCGACCTTGCCGGCGAACAGCCCCCGCGCGCCCGGCACCAGTTTGCCGAGATTGGGGATCTTCTGGCTGAAGAAGACCAGGCTCAGCGGCCGGGTGCCGTCGGTGACGACCACCTCGGTCATCGTGCCGCGCCGGGCCCGCATCGGCTTGCGCGTCACCTTGGCCACGTCGGCCAGCACCGTGACGTGCTCGTCCAGCTCGAGGCTGGCGATGGACGTCAGCTTGCCGCGCTCGTCGTAACGGCGCGGGTAGTGCCGCAGCAGGTCGCCCACCGTGTGCAGGTCGAGGCCGTCGGCCAGGGCGTCCGCCGACTTCTTGCCCAGCAGCGGCCCGAGGGAGTCGTCGATGGCAGTCATCGGGTGCTATTCAACCCCGTACCCCCGACACCGCTAATCTGGCCGCCCCCTGTCGCAGTGATATTGCCCCCACCCACCCCCAGGAGATGCCCCATGCCGCGCCCCAGCGTCGAGGTCGAGCGGCGGGCGCAGATCCTGCGGGCCACCTGCCAGGTGATCGCCGACGGCGGCCTGCGCAACCTGCGCATCTCCGACGTGGCCCGGCTGGCCGGCGTCTCCGGCGGGACCGTGCACTACTACTTCGACACCAAGCAGGACCTGGCCCAGGCCGCGTTCGAGGACTGCTACGAGCGGTCGCTCGAACGGCGGCGCTGGCTGCTGGACTCGCGGGCCGACTCGCTGACCCGGCTGCGCCAGATCGTCGACTCCTACGTGCCCGGCAGCCCGGAGACCGTCGAGGCCTGGAAGGTCTGGGTCGAGTTGTGGGCCGAGAGCCCCCGCTCGCCCCGTCTCCGTGAGCTCAACGACCGTCTCTACGGCGACTGGCGCCGCATCGTCGCCGACATCGTCCGCGACGGCCAGTCCCGCGGCCAGCTGGCCGACGGCGATCCGTTGGTGCTGGCCAACATGCTCGTCGGCATGATCGACGGGCTGGCCGTCCAGGTCCTCGCCGGCTCGCAGAGCATGACCGCCGGCCGCATGCGCGCCACCTGCCTGGCCTTCGTCGACACGGTGCTGGCCCGCGCTCACACCAGGTGAGCGCTCACGCCGCCGAGCCGAACTTGGCGTCGATGTCCCGGACGGCCAGGTCGGCGATGCGGGCGGCAGCGGCGCGGGGGGTGATGGCGGCGTGGTCGGCCTCGTCGAGGACGGCGTTGACCAGGCGACGCAT
>DATJJB010000123.1:0-4529 GCA_035492655.1 Kutzneria sp.
GCCACCGCTCTGACGGCCCTCGGACGGGGCGGCGGAGGTCCGGTCGTTCAGCTCGGCCAGCTGCGACTCCAGCAGGCTCTTGAGCCGGGTCCGGTACTCCCGCTCCATCGTGCGGAGCATGTCGATCTTCTTCTCGAGCGCGTTCTTCTCCTGGGTGATGTTGCCCATCACCTCGGCGTGCTTGCGCTGCGCGTCGCGGTCCAGGGCCGCGGCCTTCTCCCTGGCGTTGCGCTCCAGGGTCTCGGACCGGGTCCTGGCGTCGTTGAGCATGGTCTCGGCGCGGGTGCGCGCCTCGTTGACCATGGTGTCCGCCTTCGCCCGCGCCTCGGAGAGCAGCTGCTCGGACTTGGTGCGGGCCTCGGCCAGCATCGAGTCCGCCTCGCCCTTGGCCTCACCGGTGAGCCGGTCGGCCATCTCCTGGGCCAGCCCCAGGACCTTGGCCGCCTGCACGTGGTGGTCACCACCGGGCGTGGTCTGCTCCATCACCGACGGCGGCGGGACGGAAGCGAGGCGACGGGGTTCCTCGCGGCCGGGCATCGGGCCGCTGCCGACCTTGCTCCGGGCGTCGTCCAGATCGGCGCGCGCGGCTTCCAGCTGGGAGTCCAGCTGCTCGACCTGGGCGCGCAGGTCGGAGTTCTCCTCGATCAGGCGGGCCAGCTCGCCCTCAACCAGGTCGAGGAAGGCGTCAACCTCGTCCTCGTTGTAGCCCCGCTTCCCGATAGGAGGCTTGCTGAACGCGACGTTGTGCACGTCAGCGGGGGTCAACGGCATCAGATCACCTCACGGCAGTCACGACTGGTGCAGCGTCGGGATCCCCGTCACCCGGGCTGCGTCAGCCGCATCAGGATGTATGCGTCAGATTCAGGCTCAGTTGCATCAGTATGTACACAAGCAGGAACACGACCATAATCGATAGGTCCAGCCCGACGCCCCCGATTCGTACCATCGGTATCACGCGACGGGCCAACCGGACCGGCGGGTCTGTCACTGTGTAGATGGTCTCCAGCGTGACCGCAACCCCGCCGGCGGGCCGCCACTCCCGGGAGAACGCCCGGACGTACTCCACGACCAGGCGCGCCGAGAGCAGCAGCCAGAAGAAGAACAGCACGTAGTAGACGACCACGAAGACCGGTTGCACGACACCACTGTGCCATCCGTCATGACTTGGGGAGGAAGCCACCCTCCGCGAGGCGCCTGCGGTCCTCGGCCGTCACGTCCGTGTTCGGCGGTGAGAGAAGGAACACCTTGTTGGTGACCTTGTCCATGCTGCCGCGCAGCGCGAAGGCCAGCCCGGCGGCGAAGTCGACCAGCCGCTTGGCGTCCGCGTTGTCCATGTCGGTCAGGTTGATGATCACCGGCGTGCCGTCCCGGTAGTGCTCGCCGATGGTCCGCGCCTCGGTGTAGCTGCGCGGATGCAGGGTGATGATCTTGGCCAAGGGGTGTGCCACCGGATCCTGGGCCGGCCGCAGTCGCGTGACCGGCTCGTGCTTGGGCTCGACCGCGAGCGCGCCGTGGGTCGGCGCCTCGGTCGCCCAGCTGCGGCGGCCGCGGGGCCGGTCCTCGGGCAGCTCGTAGCCGTCCTCGTCGTAGTCGGCGCGGTAGGACGAGCGGGCCGACAGCGTGCTGCCGCCCGAGCGTGGCCGACCGCTCGAGTAGCGATCGTAGTCGTCGCCGCGGCCGGAACGATCATCGCGGTTGCGGTCGTCGTAGTCGTCGCGGTAGTCGGCGACGTAGCGGCCGTCCTCGTCGTAGCCGTCCATGTCGTCGCCCGGCACCATCCCGAAGTAGGCCTTCAGCTTCTGAAGCGCACTCATGCCAGCCCTTCCTCCGCGACTCCCCGACGACCTGGACGCGCGGCGACGCGCCCGGGTTCCCCACCGCCTACGGCGAGGCTAGCCCTCTGTACCCCAGCAAACCCGTTCCGACACGCACGCACGTGGATCCCTGTCCGATCGCCGCAGCTAGATCGCCCGTCATGCCGGCGGAGAGCTCGACAGCCGTCGGATGATCGGCCCGCACCCTCGCTGCTGCCTTGGACAGGAGTTCGAAGGCAGCTCCTGGATCCATCGACAATGGTGCGACTCCCATCACACCGCGCAAGATCAGTTCACTCGAACGGCCTATCTCGTCGGCCAGCTCCATGAGCCCCGACAGCGCAACGCCACCGCGCTCGGTGTCACCGTCCAGGCTGGCCTGGATCAGCACGCTGAGCGGCTCGGTGCGGGTCCCCCTGGTCCGGGCCCCGGCGACGGCCTTCGCGAGCGCAGCGGCCAGCCTGGGCGAGTCAACGGACTGCACCTCGTCGGCCCATCCCACGATCGAGCGAGCCTTGTTGCGCTGCATCCGGCCCACCATGTGCCACCGAACGGACGTTTCGGGCAGCGCCAGCGCCACCTCGTCGGCCTTCGGGGCGGCCTCCTGGTCCCGGTTCTCGGCGAAGTCGGTGACGCCGAGACCGGCCAGCAGGATCGCGTCCGATGCCGGGAAGGTCTTGGTGACGGCGAGCAGTTTCACCTCATCGGGGCTACGCCCGGCGGCCCGGCAGGCGTCGGCGATCTGCTCCCGGACCGCGGCCAGCCCCTCGGCCAGCTGCTCCTCACGGCTCATGCTTCGATCCAGGTCACGGCGGCCAGGCGGCCGGTCCGACCGTCACGGCGGTGGCTGAACAGGGTCTTGTCCTCGACCGTGCAGCGCGGGTCCACGCCGATCTTGGCCACGCCGAGGCCGGCCAGCTGCTGCCACAGCCCGGCCCGCAGGTCCAGGGCGGGCGTGCCCTGGCGGGACTTGGTCGCGCTGCCCGGCAGGTGCGCCGCCACGTCGTCCCGCATGGCCGCCGGCACCTCGTAGCACTCGCCGCAGACCGACGGGCCCAGCAACACCTCGATGCGGTCGACCTCGGCGCCGGCCTCGACCATCGCCTTGACGGCCGCCGGCACCACGCCGACCCGGGCCCCGACCCGACCGGCGTGCACCGCCGCGGCCACCCCGTGCTCCGCGTCGGCCAGCAGCACCGGCACGCAGTCGGCGACCAGGGCCACCAGGGCAAGGCCCGGCCGGTTGGTGACCAGGGCGTCGGTCGCCTCGGCCGGCGCGTCGAGCGGGCCGTCCACAGTGGTGACGGTCCGGCCGTGCACCTGCTCCATCCACACCAGGTGGTCCACGCCCAGCTCGGTGGCCAGGCGGTCCCGGTTGGCGTGCACCGCCGCCGGGTCGTCGCCGACGTGATCACCCAGGTTGAACGACTCGTAGGGGGCCTTGGACCGGCCACCGGCCCTGGTCGTGACGACTCGACGAACGCGCATGGCTCGATTCTCCCAGGCACCTCCCCCAATGCAGGGAAGGACGCCTTACCTGCATTGGATGCAGGTAAGGCGTCATTCCCTGCATCAGGTCAGCGGCGCATGAAGGGGGGGACGTCGACCTCGTCGTCGGGGTCCTCCGGCAGCGGGACCGGTCGGGACGGCAGCGAGCCGTGCCGCTCGGGCGTGGCCGGGTAGCCGTTGCCCGAGCTGGGGCGGCTGACCGGCGGCAGGCCGGAGTTGCCCTGCCCGCCCTGGCCCATGGTGCTCTGCGGCTGGTAGCCGCTGCTGGGCGGCGGCACGGCCGTGTAGCCGTTGGACGGCTGCGGCGCGACGTGCTGCTGCACCGGCGGCTGTGTGTGCTGCTGGACCGGCTGGGCCTGCTGCTGAGGGGCGCTGAGCTGGCCGGACTCCGCGACGGCGGTGGCCGTGGTCGACCTCGGGGGCGAGGTCAGCGCGGTTGGCTCCAGCTTCTTGTGCGTCGGCCCGCCACTGTCAAAACCCGCCGCGATCACCGTGACCCGAACCTCGTCGCCGAGCGAGTCGTCGATCACCGTGCCGAAGATGATGTTGGCGTCCGGGTGGGCCGCCTCCTGCACCAGCGACGCGGACTCGTTGATCTCGAACAGGCCCAGGTCGGAGCCGCCGGCGATGGCCAGCAGCACGCCGTGCGCGCCGTCCATGGACGCCTCGAGCAGCGGCGAGTTGATCGCCTTCTGCGCGGCCTGCACGGCCCGGCCCTCGCCACGGGCGGAGCCGATGCCCATCAGGGCGCTGCCCGCCCCGGACATGACGCTCTTCACGTCGGCGAAGTCCAGGTTGATCAGACCGGGCGTGGTGATCAGGTCGGTGATGCCCTGCACACCGGACAGCAGCACCTCGTCCGCGGAGCGGAAGGCGTCCATCAGGCTCACGCCCACGTCGCCCAGCTGCAGCAGCCGGTCGTTGGGGATGACGATCAGGGTGTCGCACTCGTTGCGCAGCTGCGTGATGCCGTCCTCGGCCTGCTTCGCGCGGCGCTTGCCCTCGAAGCTGAACGGCCGCGTGACCACACCGATGGTGAGCGCGCCGAGCTTGCGGGCGATGGACGCGACCACCGGCGCACCGCCGGTGCCCGTGCCGCCGCCCTCGCCGGCCGTCACGAAGACCATGTCGGCCCCCTTGAGGACCTCCTCGATCTCCTCGCGGTGGTCCTCGGCGGCCTTGTGCCCGACCTCGGGGTTGGCGCCG
>DATJJB010000124.1:0-5149 GCA_035492655.1 Kutzneria sp.
ATCGGCCGGCAGCTTGGCCTCGACCTCGGCGGTCGTGACGATGCAGACCGGGGCCGAGTCCTCGACCATGAACGCGATCCGGTCGGCCGGGTAGTCGGTGTCCAGCGGCAGGTAGGCCGCCCCCGACTTCAGCACGGCCAGCTCGGCGACGATCATCTCGGCCGAGCGCGGCACGGCAAGGCCGACCACCCGCTCCGGACCCGCACCCCGCTCGATCAGCAGGTGGGCCAGGCGATTCGCCTGGGCGTTGAGCTCCGCGTAGGTCAGTCGGACGTCGCCGTGGACCAGGGCGATCTTGTCCGGCGTCTCCCGTACGCGCTGGCGGAACAGGCCGGGGAACGTCTCGGTGCCGGCCGGTTCCAGGCTGCCGGCCCACCGCGTGAGCACCCGGTCGCGCTCGTCGCCGGCCAGCAGGTCCAGCGCGCCGATCGGACGGTCCGGGGCGGCCAGCGCCGCCCGCAGCAGCACCTCCAGCCGGCATAGGACCGCGTCCGCCCCGGCGTGGTCGAAGACGTCGGTGTTGAACTCCAGCACGCCGTCGATGCCGGCGGCCCGCTCGGTGAGCGAGATCGCCAGGTCGAACTTGGCGGTGCCGGTGGTCACGCCGATCTCGGTGACCGTCAGGCCGGGCAGCACCACATCGGCCCGCGCGTTGTTCTGGCCGGCGATCATCACCTGGAACAGCGGATGGTACGACAGCGAACGGGCCGGGTTGAGCAGTTCGACCAGCCGCTCGAACGGCACGTCCTGGTGCGCGTAGGCGTCGAGGTTGCGCTCGCGGACCCGTCCGACGAGCTCACGGAACGAGGGCTCGCCGGCCGTGTCGACGCGTAGTACCAACGTGTTGACGAAGAACCCGACCAGGTCGTCCAGCATGTGGTCGGTGCGGCCGGCGATCGGCGATCCGATCGGCACGTCCGTACCGGCGCCGAGCCGCGTGAGCAGCGCGGCCAACGCCGCGTGCACGACCATGAACACGCTGGCCCCGCATTCACGGGCCACTGTGGACAGTTGCGCGTGCAGCTCGTTGTCCCACTTGAAGGTGTGCAGCTCGCCCTTGAACGTCGCGGTCGCCGGGTGGGGCCGGTCCAGCGGTAGCTCGATCCGCTCCGGCAGGCCGTCCAGCGTCTCGCGCCAGTAGCCCAGCTGCGCCGACAGGACGCTGTCCGGGTCGTCCTCGCTGCCGAGGAGTTCCTGTTGCCACAGCGTGTAGTCCGCGTACTGCACCGGCAGTTCGATCCATTGTGGAGCTTCGTGGCCGAGGCGGGCGGTGTAGGCGGTGGCGATGTCGCGCCACAGCGGGGCCATCGACCAGCCGTCGGAGGCGATGTGGTGGAACACCAGGGCCAGCACGTGCTCCCGGTCGCCAAGGCGCAGCAGCTCGGCCCGCATCGGCACGCGTCGTTCGAGGTCGAACGGCCCACGCACCAGTCCGGTCAGCACCGTGTCGAAGTCCTCGGCGGCAACGTCCCGCAGACCTAATGTCACGGTGGCGTCGTCCAGAATGTCTTGGTACGGCACGCCATCACGCTGCGGGAACCGGGTGCGGAGCGCCTCGTGCCGGCCGACCACATCAGACAGCGCGATGGCCAGCGCGTCGACGTCGATGTCACCTTCGAGGCGCATGATCAGCGGCACGTTGTAGGTGGCCGACGGGCCCTCGAACTGGTCCAGGAACCACAGCCGCCGCTGCGCTCCGGACAGCGGCACCAACTCCGGCCGCTCCCGTCGAGTCGGCGACGGCCTGGCGGCCTGGGTCGCCGAGCCGAGCCGCCCGGCCAGGCCCGCCGCGGTCGGCGTCTCGAACACCGACCGCACCTCCAACTCCACCCCGAGCTCCGCCCGCACCCGCGCGATCAGCCGCGTTGCCAGCAGTGAATGCCCGCCCAGCGCGAAGAAGCTGTCGTCCGGCCCCACTCTCGGCAGACCCAGGATCTCGGCGAACAACCCGCACAGCTGCCGCTCCGCCGGCGTCGCCGGCTCACGCTCCGAGGCCGCCACCATCGGCTCCGGCGACGGCAGCGCTCGGCGGTCGAGTTTCCCGTTCGCCGTCACCGGCAGCGCGTCCAACACCACGATCGCCGACGGCACCATGTGTTCCGGCAACCGCTCCGCCGCCAACGTCCGCAGCTCGGCCGTCAACGCCGTCACCCGCCGGAACCGGCCGGGATTCCCGGTGTAGGACAACAGCTCTTCAGTACCAGGTGGGAAGACATCCACCGGGACCCGATCACCGGCCGCGAAGATCACGTCCACCGAGCCGTCGCCCGTCGCCGACCACGTGACAACGGTCCGCCGGCTCAGCTGGGCACCAAGCCGGTACCAGTCCTCGGGGTCGATGCCGTCGCTGATCCGGGCATTCGGCACACCGTCGAGGCGAAGCTCTCCCCCGTCGTCGAGCAGCGCGCCTACCTGTTCGATCGTCGACACGTCCGTGCCCCAGGTCAGGGCGGGGGCGCTGACCTGGCATACCCGAGCGGGGTCGGTGTGCAGGACGACGTCGTAGCGGTACTGGGTGAGCTCGTTGACGGCCCGCCCCCGCTTGACCCGGATATCGGCACCGGCAATGGCGTCGAGGGCGGCGAAGAACTCGGGGGCGACGAGGAGTTCCTTCTCGCGAAGTAGGCGCTGCTCGACGTGGGCGCTGTCGCCGCGGGCGGCGGCGACGGCGGTGTGGAAGGCACGAACCTGGCGCAGGTCGCGGACGTCGCCGATGACGACAGCGCCGCCGGGAGCCAGCAGCGCAAGCGCTTGGCGTAGGACGTCGAGCAGGTAGGTGCCGCTGGGGAAGTACTGAACCACGGAGTTCAGCACGATGGTGTCGAAGTAGCCGGTGGGAAGACCCGAGAGGTCGGCAGCGTCAGCCGTACGGAGTTCGACCTTGGCGGCCAGGGCCGGGTCGGCGGCGACGCGGCGGCTCAGGGAATCGATGACCGAGACCGAGAAGTCGGTGCCCCAGTAGCTTTCGCAGTGCGGGGCGAGCTCGGTGAGCAGCAGGCCGGTGCCGACGCCGAGTTCCAGGACCCGGCGTGGCTGGAGCTCAGCGATGCGGGCCACGATGGCGTCGCGCCACTCGCGCATCTCGGCCAGCGGAATGGGCTCGCCGGTGTAGCTGGAGTTCCAGCCGACGAACTCGTCGCCTTCGCCGGCATACATGGAGTCGTAGAGCTCGCGCCACTCGTCGACCTGCTCGGTCGGCTCGACGTCGTCCGGCGTCGGGACGACGTAGCCGACCAGGCGCACGTCGCCGGGACGGTCCTCACGTGGCACGACCACCGCCTGGGCGACGCCCTGGTGGCTGGCCAGTGTCGCGGCGATCTCCCCCGGCTCGATGCGGAAGCCGCGAACCTTGACCTGCTCATCGCCCCGGCCAAGGAACTCCAGCACGCCGTCCGCGCGGAACCGGGCCACGTCGCCCGTGCGATACATCCGGGATCCCGGCGTCCCATAGGGATCGGCGACGAATCGCTCGGAGGTCAGCGCTGCTCGACCGAGGTAACCGCGGGCCAGCTGCACACCGGCCAGGTAGAGCTCGCCAGGAGTGCCCGGCGGCACCGGGCGCAGCGCCGCGTCCAGAACATAGGTCCGGGTGTTCCACACCGGCCGTCCAATCGGGACGGTCGGCTCGGCGGTGGTCGAACGCCAGGCTGTCACGTCGACCGAGGCTTCGGTTGGGCCGTAAAGGTTGTGTAGTTCGGCGGTCAGCGTGCGATGGAACAGCGCCACGGCCTCCGGCGGCAACGACTCGCCGGAGCACACGACCCGGCGTAGCGAAACACACTCAGCGACCATCGGCTCCTGCAAGAACACCCGCAACATCGACGGTACGAAGTGGACGGTCGTGACCTGCTGCTCGCGGATCAACCGCGCCAGGTAAGCCGGATCCTTGTGCCCGTCCGGCCGAGCCACGACCTCGGTCGCGCCGACGATCAGCGGCCACAGGAACTCCCACACCGACACGTCGAAGCTGGACGGCGTCTTCTGCAGCACCTTGTCGTCGGCCCGCAACCCGTACTCGTGCTGCATCCACAGCAGGCGGTTCACGATGCCGGCGTGCGGTACGACCACGCCCTTGGGCCGCCCCGTGGACCCGGACGTGTAGATCACGTACGCCGGATTCTCCGGCTTGACCACCGTCGAGAGCGGCGTTGCCGGCAGGCCGGCAAGCTCGTCGATCGTGGCCGGGTCGTCCAGCACCAGCGCCCCGGGCAGCTTGACAACAGATGTTGTCAAGACCAGTGCCGGCGCGGCGTCGGCCAGCATGAACTCGATGCGCTCGGCCGGATATCCCGGGTCGAGCGGCAGGTAGGCCGCCCCGGCCTTGAGCACGGCCAGGATCGACACCACCAGGTGCACCGACCGCGGCAACGCCAGCGCCACTACCCGCTCCGGCCCGACACCCCGCGCGATCAGCGCATGCGCCAGCCGATCCGACGCGGCGTCGAGCTCGGCGTAACTGAGCTCCTCCCCCTCGAACCACAGCGCTGGACGATCCGGCGTCCGCGCCACCTGCGCCGCGAACAGCTCCGGCACCGTGACCGCCGGCACGTCGACCGCATCCCCGGACCACACGGTCTCCAGCCGATCCCGCTCGTCGCCGGTCAACACTTCCAAGGCACTCAGCCGGCGGTCCGGGTCCACAACAGCCTGGCGCAGCAGCACCACTAGCCGTTCCAGCACCGCAGTCACTGTGGCCCGGTCGAACACCTCGGCGTTGAACTCGGTCTCGCCATGGATGCCGTCGGCCAGTTCGGTCAACGAGATCCACAGATCGAACTTGGCCGTGCCGGTGCCGACATGTTGTTCCTCAGCGCTCAGCCCGGGCAGCGCCACCGCCGCGGCCGGCGAGTTCTGCCAGGCCAGCATGGACTGGAACAGCGGGTGATAGGCCAGCGACCGCGTCGGATTCAACGCCTCCACCAGCCGCTCGAACGGCACATCCTGATGCGCGTACGCATCCAGACTGCGCTCACGAACCCTCGCGACCAGATCACGGAACGACGGATCACCCTCGGTGTTCACCCGCAGCACCAGCGTGTTCACGAAGAACCCGACCAGATCGTCCAACGCCTGATCGGCCCGACCAGCGATCGGCGTCCCGATCGGGATGTCCGCCCCGCCACCCAACCGCGACAACAACGCGGTCAAC
>DATJJB010000125.1:0-90163 GCA_035492655.1 Kutzneria sp.
CATGTGGTGGCGGCCGACGACCATCGGCCTCAGCGGCGTAGCGCCTCGCGCTTCATCCAGCCAACGACCGCCGTGATCACGAACAGCACGGCACCGAGGACCAGCAGCCACACCAAGCCCTTGACCACCGCGCCGACAACGGCGCACACCAGCCAGATCACGAGCAGCAGACCGATCAGAGCAAGCATCAGACACCTCCGTGGAGGGAATTCGGGAGTCTTGAGATACCCGCTGCCGGTGATGATCAAACAACTACCGGCCGGCAAGCCTCGACTCCGCCGTCCGGACGTCCTTGGCCCGGCGCTGCACCTCCTGCCGCGCCTCCTTCGCCGCCGTGGCAGCCTCGTCCCGAGCCCGGCGCGCCTCGGCCAGCTCGTTCTGCAGCTGCTGCACGCGGTCAGTGCGCGACCGCAACTCCGACTCCGCGGCGTCGAGCTGCTGCTGGGCCTCGGCTTCGGCGGCCTCGGCGTCGTCGTAGGCCTCCTGCGCGCGTCGCCGTTCCTCGGCCCGCTTGCGATCGACCGGCGAGGTGCTGGCCACGAGCGGCGCGTCGCCGAAGCCCCAGCCGGTGCTCTCCGGCATCGTCACCAGGCGGCCGGCCAGCAGGTCGTCGGCGGCATGCGGCTCGGCGATCGAGCGTTCCAGCAGCTCCCGCAGGTCGGCGGCGGCATCGGGCAGCCGGCCGACGAGCTTGTCCAACGCCTCGGCCCGCCGCCCGGACAGCTCACGCAGCTCCGGACCGTTGAGGCTCTCCTGCGCGGCTCGCAGCTGCCGGCCGATGTCGACCAGCGCGGCGACGTCCTTGCGCCGGGTACGGGCCAGGTGGTTGGCCTGCCACGCGGCGACGGTCGGCTTGCGCAGCTTCCGGACGCGGTCGGCCAGGGCCGGCTGGGCTTTGGCCAGCTTGTCCCGTGCGGGGATGAACTCCGCCCGCGGCAGCCCGTAGAGCCGGTCCATCGCCTCGTCCAGGTCCATGGCCGAGCCTAACCCGGTTCGACTCGGATCGGCCGGGTAACCGTCACGACATGGTGAGCATCGGTTACTTCCTGTCCAGCGAGGAGTTCGGCCCCCGGGAACTGGTCCGCCAGGCGACTCTCGCCGAACGCGCCGGCTTCACCCGGCTGTGGATCTCCGACCACTACCACCCGTGGAACCACGAGCAGGGCAACAGCCCGTTCGTCTGGTCGGTCATCGGCGCCCTGTCCGAGCGCACGACGCTGCCGATCACGACCGCCGTCACCTGCCCCACCGTGCGGATCCACCCCGCCGTGCTGGCCCAGGCCGCGGCCACCGCGGCCGTCCAGTGCGAAGGCCGGTTCACGCTCGGCGTCGGCAGCGGCGAGGCGTTGAACGAGCACATCTTCGGCGACGCGTGGCCGACCGCCGACGTGCGACTGTCCATGTTGGAGGAAGCCGTCGAGCTGATCCGCAAGTTGCACCAGGGCGGCCCGGTCACCCATCACGGCCAGCACTACACCGTGGAGCAGGCCGAGATCTTCACCCGGCCCACCGACCCGGTGCCGATCTACGTCTCCGGCTTCGGCCCCAAGGCCGCCACCCTGGCCGGCCGGATCGGCGACGGATTCGCCTGCGTGCAGCCGAATCCGGAGCTGATCGACACGTTCCGCGAGTCCGGCGGCGGCAGCCGGCCGGCGCAGGGCGGCTTCAAGGTGTGCTACGCACCCGACGAGCGTGAGGCGGTCGAGACGGCGCACCGGTTGTGGCCCAACGAGCAGCTGCCCGGCGAGCTGGCCCAGGTGCTGCCGACGCCGCGGCACTTCGAGCAGGCCAGCACCCTGGTCACGCCGGACATGGTCGCCGAGGCGGTGCCGTGCGGGCCCGATCCGCAGCGCTACCTCGACCAGCTGCGCACCTACATCGACGCCGGCTACGACGAGGTCTACATCCAGCAAATCGGGCCCGACCAGGACCAGTTTTTCGAGTTCTGGACCGAGCACGTGCTGCGTGAGCTGCCTGAGCTCACGCCGGCCTAGCTCACGACATATACGGGGCAGGTGGCGTGGTGCAGCGCGGTCCGGACGGCCGGCCCGCGCCGCACCACGACCAGGTCCGTGGTGTCCGGGACCGCCCCGCCCGGCTCCTGGCGCACGATCTCCAACACCGACCGCGTCGCCCGGGCGTATTCCCGCGCCCGCGACACCACGGCGTCGTCCTCATCGGCCCCTACCCAGGCCGTGACCTTGCGGAACTCGCCGTGCACGGCCTGCGGCCGCCCGCGTACGACCACGACGTCACAGGGCGCGGTCTGGGCCAGCGACAGGGCGTGGTGTCCGACACCGAGATGGCATTTGTGCTGGCCACGGCAGCCGAGCACGAGCAGTCCGGTCTCGTTGGCGGCGGCCAGCAGGGCCGCCCCTGGATCGTTGCCGCTGCTGCGGATCCGGACCGGCAGCATGGGGTAGGACCGCAGCGCCGAGCCGGTGCCGATGTCGGCCGGCAGGTCGGCCGGAATGGGCTCGAAGCGCCGGTCGGCCTCGTAGACGTCCAGCTCCAGGCCGGCCCGATGGGCATGGCGCACCGCCCAGCCCAGGGCCAGATGTCCCCAGTACGAACCGTCCGTGCCCACCGTCACCCGACTGGGGCGAACGTGCATCGCCTGGCTGGGAATGAACAGCGCGGCCCGTCTGCGCTCGCTCCGTGCAACCACGTCGAACCCCTGGCTGTGAGACGGTCCCAAATGGACCGTTGCACTGCTGGATGCCCGGTGTGCAAGGGTTTCACACCCGTTGTCAGTTGACTTGTCAGTTGACGATCATGTCATGCCGCGGCCGGCTCGGATTCCTCGGCCGACAGCGGGCTGGCGATGTCCTCCAGCGACTTCCGCGCCGCCTCCACGCCGATCAGCAGCTCGATGACACCGCCGCCCATCATCACGGCCGCGCCGAGGTAGTAGCCGATGGCGACCATCGAGACGCTGCCGGTGGACACCAGGCTGCCGAACAGCACCGGCCCGATGATGCCGCCAAGACCCGTGCCCACGGAGTAGAACAGGGCGATCGCCATGGCCCGGATCTCCAGCGGGAAGATCTCCGACACGGTCAGGTAGGCGGCGCTGGACCCGGCCGAGGCCAGGAAGAACACCAGGCTCCAGGCGATGGTCAACGTCCACGCGGACAACAGGTTCTGCTGGAACAGCACCGCCGTGACGACCAGCAGCACGCCGGACCCGAGGTAGGTGGCGGCGATCATCGCCTTGCGGCCGACGGTGTCGAACAGCCGGCCGAGCACCAGCGGCCCGAGCAGGCTGCCGACGGCCAGCGGGATGAGGAAGCCGCCCACGCTCATGCCCGAGACGCCGAAGAACTTGGCCAGCACCAACGCCTGCGTGAAGTAGACGGCGTTGTACAGGAACGCCTGCCCGACGAACAGCCCGAGCCCGAGCAGGGTCCGCCGGGGATACTTCCGCACCAGCGTGCGGCCGATGACGCCGAACCCGGTGCTGGCCCGCTCGTGCACGTCGATCGTGTCGTGCACCGGGTCGAGCTGCTTGCCGGTCTGCTTCGACACCTGCTGCTCGATCTCGCCGACCAGCTGGTCGGCTTCCTTGGCCCGGCCGTGGGTGAACAGCCAGCGCGGGCTCTCCGGCACGGTGCGGCGCACCAGCAGGATGCCGACGCCGAGCACCGCCCCGAGGCCGAAAGCCAGCCGCCAGCCCAGGTTCTCGGCGAACAGGGTCGGGTTCAGCAGCAGCAACGTCAGGGCCGCGCCGGCCGCCGCGCCCAGCCAGTACGAGCCGTTGACCAGCAGGTCGACCCGGCCGCGCAAGCGGGCCGGCACCAGCTCGTCGATGGCCGAGTTGATCGCCGCGTACTCGCCGCCGACACCGGCCCCGGTGAGGAACCGCATCGCGAAGAACCAGAGAGGGTTGACCGAGAACGCCGTCAGCACGGTCGCGGCCAGGTACAGCGCCAGCGTGACGAGGAAGAGCTTCTTGCGGCCCAACCGGTCGGTCAGGTAGCCGAAACCGAGCGAGCCCAGCACGGCCCCGATCACGTAACAGGACGCGGCCAGCCCGACCTCGGTGTCGGTCAGGTGCAGGCCGCTGCTCGGATCGGTCAGCCGCTCCCCCAGCGCGCCGACGATGGTGACCTCGAGGCCGTCCAGGATCCACACCGTGCCCAGCCCGATCAGCACCGTCCAGTGCCACCGCGACCACGGCAGTCGATCCATGCGTGCCGGGACGTCTGTGGTCGTCTTGCCCGTCATGAGCCCCGGCTACCCCGCCGGCCGCCGGCACAATCCCGCTTATGTTCCCGAAGTCGGGGTACCCGAGGCCTCCAGACGTCGACCCGGAGAGGCTTGTGATGATCGGCTACACCCTGATGACGGAACAGGCCGGGCCGCGCGAGCTCGTCGAGCACGCCGTGCGGGCCGAGCAGGCCGGCTTCGACTTCGAGGTGATCAGCGACCACTACTTCCCCTGGCTGACCGAGCAGGGCCACGCGCCCAACGCGTGGGCGGTGCTCGGCGCGGTGGCCCAGGCCACCGAGCGGGTCCGGCTGATGACCTACGTGACCTGTCCGACCATGCGCTACCACCCGACCGTCGTCGCGCAGCAGGCCGCCACCGTGCAGCTGTTGTCCGACAACCGGTTCACCCTCGGCCTCGGCGCCGGGGAGAACCTCAACGAGCACGTGCTCGGTCGCGGCTGGCCGCCGGTCAACGTCCGGCACGAGATGCTGAGCGAGGCGCTGGAGATCATCTCGCGGCTGTTCAACGGCGGCCATCTCGACTTCGTCGGCAAGCACTTCCGGGTCGACTCGGCCAAGCTGTGGGACCTGCCCGAGCAGCGGGTGCCGGTCGGCGTGGCCGTGTCGGGGCCCCAGTCGGTCGAGCTGTTCGCGCCCAGCGCCGACCTGATGATCGCGGTCGAGCCGGATCAGGCGCTGTGCCAGGCGTGGCGGCGGGCCGCGCCGGACGCCGAGCGGATCGTCGGCCAGCTGCCGATCTGTTTCGACCGGGACGAGGAGGCGGCCATCCAGCGGGCGCACGAGCAGTTCCGCTGGTTCAGCGGTGGCTGGAAGGTCAATTCCGAGCTGCCCGGGCCCGCCGCGTTCGCCGCCGCCACCCAGTACGTGCGGCCGGACGATGTCGCCGCGTCCATCCCGTGCGGACCGGACGTGAAGCCGATCGTCGACGCCGTCACGGAGTTCCTGGACGCCGGCTTCACCGACGTCGCCCTGGTCCAGATCGGTGGCCAGCACCAGGACGAGTTCTTCACCTTCGCCCGCGAGGAGCTGCTGCCGGCGCTGCGCGGGAAATGACGAACGGGGTGTGAGGCCGTCGGCCCCACACCCCGTGCTTCGCGGTACGACTCAGAACTCCCAGTCCTGGTTGTACGCGTCGACACCGAGGTCGTCCCACAGCTGCACGGTCGTGCCGTTGTCGGCGATGGTGTCGGAGTCGGCGTCGAGCACCCGGCCGCTCTGGTAGTTCTGCCACTTGAACAGCTCGTTGCCGCTGTCGACGTCGTAGTAGCCGGTGTCGATCAGCCACCAGAGCTGGTTGGCCTGGCCGGTGCCGAGGTCGTCCCACAGCTGCACGGTGGTGCCGTTGCCGCCGATGGTGTCCGAGTCGGCGTCGAGGCTGCGGCCGCTGGCCAGGTTGTTGATCTTGTACAGGCCGACGGTGTCGGTGCTGGTGTAGACCCACGTCTGGTTGGCGGCGTCGCTGCCGGCGTCGTCCCACAGCTGCACCCGCGTGCCGTTGCCGCCGAGGGTGTCGGTGTCGGCGTCCAGCGCGCGGTAGCTGAGGAAGTTGTACTGCTTGGCCGTGACCGAGTCGCCCGCGTTGACCTTCGGGGTCGCCGACGCCTTGGCCGAGGCCTTGGCCGCCGTGGTCGACTTCAGCGGCGTCGCCTTGCCGTGCGCCGCCGAGGTGCTTCTCGCGACCTTGTGCGGCTTGTGGGCGTTGGAGCTGCCCGGCGCCGCGGCGGCGGTGGCGACACCACTGGCCAGCACGGTGCCGCCGACGGTCAGGACCGCGAGCGCGGAGACGAACTTGTTCATATTTCCCTCTCTTGTAGCGTGACGGGGCGTCAGGGCTAGCTGGTGTCGGCGCACGGCGGCACACGGCGGCCGGTGCGGGCCGTCGTGATGACGAAGCGAGGTTTACGCGCGATCAGCAGTGGTCGAACGGGCAGCGCCGATGCGGCGTGTGGGCCGGTGGCCCGGCACGTCGGGGTCGTTCGACTGCTGGCATGGTGTTCCCCCCGAATCACCTGCGTCGCCAGGAAGTCCTGGTCGGCACCAGCCTAGTGGATGTTGGGCGCGCCGTCCCGGGAATTCGAGGGCAACCTGCCCCTGATCGCCGCCTGCACCGGCCGGCCGATTCAGCCCCGCTTTTCGGGGTATTCCACGACATCAACGTCCGACGGATCCTCGAGCTGGCGCGGAGCCACGCGGCCGGCATCGGTTGGGACGTCCGCGCTCGGCGTCGGCGGCCCGCTCGACGACGACTGCTTCCGCGGCGACTGCTACACCGTCAACTCCCGCAACGACGCCATCGCGCCATGGCATGCACGGTGCGACCTTGACCGTTAATATGTCATCCATGAGATGACAGGTCATGGGTCAACGGAGGGATGACATGGTGGACGAGGGCACTGAGCGCGAGCAGGCGCGCCAGTGGCTGGCGGACCGGCCGGCCGAGTCGGACGCGCACGACGGCGACGAGGCCATGACCGATCTCGGCCTGATCAACCGGGTCGCGCACCACCACGCCGAGCATCCGGACCAGGACGAGAAGGCGCTGGCCGACGCGCTGGCCGCGCTCACGCTGCTCCGCCACCTACGCGACGAGCTCGCCGACTGGGAGCCGCGGCTGATCGAGGCCGCCCGCGCCCACGGCGCGAGCTGGATCCAGCTGGCGCCGGCGCTCGGGGTGGCCAGCCGGCAGGCCGCCGAACGCCGCTACCTGCGACTACGCCCGGACGACAGCGGGGGCACCACCACCGGCGAGCAGCGGGTCCGGGCCGAGCGCGACCGGCGCGCCGGCGACCGGGCCGTCACCAAGTGGGCCCGCGAGAACGCGATCGGACTGCGCCGGCTGGCGGCACTGGTGAGCAACCTCGACGGCGACCACAACCTGGTCGGCGACGCTCAGCAGCACGTCGACAGCGTCACGGCGGCGCTCGGCGACTCCGACAGCGCCGCGCTGCTCGGCCCCCTCACCGAGGCGTACCGGCACCTGCACGCCAGCCATCCCGAGCTGGCCGACCGCATCGAGGCCGTCACCGACGAGGGCGAGCAGGCACGGCGGCCGTCGAGCTGACCTCGGTCAGTCGGTGGGCTCGGCCCGCACGGACGTGAGGTGCAACGCCGTGATCACCCGGTCCGGCGTGGACAGGCCGGTGCGCAGCACCGCCGTCGTCCCCCGTTCGCGAGCGTGATCATCCAACGCGATCAGGCTCCGGTGGTCCACGAATCGCACCTTGGCCGCGTCGAGCAGCACGCGGCCTTGACGCATTCCGGGCGCCGTACGGCGCAGCGCCAGCGGGAAGAGCTCGATGCCGAGGAGATCCAACTCGCCGTCGAGCTCGGCCGAGTACTCGCCGTCCGAGGAGGCGTAGAGCCGGAACGGTATGCCACGACTGTTGGTGGCCGGGTGCAGGCAGGCCAGCTCGGCCACCGTGTGATCGCCCAGTTCAGGGCGGTGGTAGCCACACAGCGCCGCGAACGGCCGGGTAGTCATGTATTCGTCGATGAGGTGCTCGTAGCGGGCGAATGCCTCGCGCTGCGCCGGCTTTCGGACCAGTCCGGTGACATCGGCAGCGACCCGCAGGCCGGTGAAACCGTCCGCCAGAGCCTCTTCTGTCGCCGACGCGTACGCCTCGACCTGTGCCTCGGGCTCGATCACCACATCCGGCGGGTGGACGTCCGCCGCGGACACCACGCGCGCGGCCCCGGTTCGCAACGCCTGCCCCAGTTTGACGCTCCGGCGCAGGACCGCTGCGAGCTGGTCGGCCGAGTCGTCGGCGATGAACACGACCCGCTGCCCGAGGGCCAGCCCCTCGGCCAGGAACTCCCGGGCGCGACGACGGAACCCGCCGCTGTCGTCGTAGCTCCAACAGACATGGTCGTGAAGCCCGAGACCGCGGGCGCTCGCCACTGTTCCACTGCATCGCGCCACACCAGCAGACTACGCTGGCGGATCATTCCGCGCAGCACTCAACAACACGTGAAAGCCGCCGCTACGCCACGAGTCTGCTTGATGACATCCCCGATGTCAACGTCCCGATGACAGCGAACGGGCGCAGGACGTCGGCGATCACGGGCCAGCGCAAGGGCTGCGGACCGGCGCTGCCGGGCGTGACGTCGAAGCTGGTCAGCGCCAGGGGTTTGCCGTCGACCACGCCTGCGCCCGGTTGGCCACCTGGATACCGAGCACAGTCGTCGACACGCCCAGGGCGATGACGATGGCCGCGGCGGCAGCCAGCAGGGCCCGGGACCGATGACGCGGCGCGACCGCCGGCGGAGTGTCTGGAGTGGACGGTTGAACAGCCTGCGGCGTGTGGTCGATCTCTGCCATCAGCTTGGGGTGGTTGGTGTTGCGCGGGAATCGTGCCCAGCAGACCCGACGGGCCAAGGAGTACACCTGGCGGCAATAGCGGTCGTACAGCAGGGCGAACGCCCCTCGGTCACCCGCCGCCACCGCGGCGGCCAGGTCCGCACGCGCGCCCCTGTTCGGTCCGAGCCGCCGGGCCCGCCGCCGACCGGCGGGCCCGACCGCGCTGGGCTCAGCTGCCTGGGGTGAGCACCTTGTCGATGACGAAGACGGTGGCGTTGCCGGTCGGGATGTTGCCGCACAACACCTTCGCGCCGTTGACCGTCATGCCGGCGGTCTTGTCACCGGCGATCTTCACGGTGCCGCCCTGCAGCGTCTTCTCCGAGCCGGCGGCGATCAGGCCGTCGGCGTCCATGCGCTGCGGCAGCACGTGGTACTGCAGGATCGGCGCGAGGGTGGCCGGGTCCTTGGCCAGGGCGGCGAACTTGTCCGCGCCCAGCGCGTCGAACGCCGGGTCGTACGGGGCGAACACGGTGATGGCCTTCTGGGAGTTCAGCGTGTCACCCAGGTTGGCCGCGCCGACGGCGGCGACCAGCTTGGTCAGCAGCGGGTTGTGGCTGGCCGCGGTGGCCACCGGGTCGGAGGCCATGCCGTTGAGGGAACCACTGCCGCTGCTGGGGATCTGGCCACAGGCCGGGCCGAAGGTGTCGCTGGTCTTGGTGACGCCGTCCGAGGCGGTGGTCGTGGTGGTCGGCGCCGCCATCGACGTGCTGGTGCTGCCCGAGCTCGCGGCGTCCGTGCCGTTGCCGCAGGCGGCAAGGGAAGCAGCCGCCGCGGTGATGGCGATGCCGCCGACGACCCGATGGAATGCGCGCATGACAAAAACCTCCAGTAATGGTGAGAAATGATGTCCCGAACCGATCGGGGACATCCGCGGTATCTGCCCAAGCGTTCGACCGTGGCGTCGCGATCGGTTCGGTCCGGTCGGTCACGCTTCGGTCACGGTGCGAGATCAGGAGGTGGTGAACACGATCGTGTGCCATCCGGTCGCGCCGTCGGGAATCGGGCCGACCCGCTGCTGGGTCTGGACGTAGCCGGTCGTGTCGGTGGCGCGGCAGATCACGGTGTGCGTGCCGGGTTTCAGGTCGTAGACCTTGCGCCACATCCGCCAGGTCTCGCGGTTGGCGCTCACCGCGAGGTCGGCTTCCTGCCACGGGCCGCCGTCCATCCGCACTTCGACCTTGGCGATGCCCTTGGTCTGCGCCCACGCGATGCCGGCGACCACAACCCGGCCGGCCGGCAGCGACTGCAAGCCCTGCGGCACGTCGATGCGGGACTCGGTCTTGATCGGCGCTCGCTCGCCGTACCCGCGGGACACCCAGTACTGCTTCTTCGCGGCGAACGTGGTGAGCTCGATCTCCTTGAGCCACTTGGTCGCCGAGGCGTAGCCGTAGACGCCGGGCACCACCAGGCGGGCCGGGAAGCCGTGCTCGGGCGGCAGCGCCTGGCCGTTCATGCCGATCGCCAGCATCGCGTCCCGGTTCGGGTCCAACACCACCGCGGTCGGACTCCCGGCACTGTATCCGTCCACACTGGACGACAGCACCTGGTCCGCTTCCGGTCTGACGCCCGCCTTGGCCAACAGGTCACGCAGCAGCACGCCGGTGAAGTCCGCTGTGGACACATAGGGGCCACCGACCTCATTGGACACACAGGTCATGGTGATCGTCCTGGTCACCAGGTCCATGGCCATGATGTCGGCGAAGGTCAGGCGTAGTTCCCGGTCGACCAGGCCGTGCACCCGAAGGGTCCAGTCCTCGGCTCGCAGCTGCGGCACCGACAACGCGGTGTCCACGCGGTAGAACTGCGCATTGGGCGTGATGAAGGTCGGCGTGCCGTCCCGGGCGAAGTCCGCGCCGATCGGTTTGGCCGGCAGCGGATACGCCGCCAGCATCCCGGTGACCTTCGCCCGAGAACTCTCCACGTCGACCCGGCCGGCGAGGAGTCGCCCGCCGGCACCGGCCAGCCCGATGCCCGCAACCGCGCCCAGGGCGCCGAGCAGGAACGCTCGACGCCCTGGGCGTGATGGGTCGGCTGTGCCGCGGGCCAGCCGGTGCAACAAGAGAAAGACGGTCACCCCGGCGATGACGCCGGCCAACGGTGCGAGCACCGCGGCCAGGGTCAGATTGGGACGGGCCAGAACCGCGGCCACGCCAAGGCCGCCGAGCAGCACGGCCAATACCGTGCCCGGCAATGGCGTCCGGCGTGACGCGAGGCCGGCCACTGCCGCGGCGACCAGGAGGAACACCCCCATACCGCCCAGCAGCACCAGTTTGTCGTACGTGCCGAACGTGCGGACCGCGAAGTCCTTGAGCGGCAACGGTGTCAGGTCGATCGCGCTGTTGCCGACGGCCAACAGCGGCGAGGCATCAGGCTCGACGAACGCCGCGACCAGGTCGCCAACGGCCAGCGCCGCCCCGACTCCCAGCACACCGACGGTGATCGCGGCCGTCACCGGCAAGCGGGAACGTTGCTCCATGGCCGGTGTTCGTCGGCCAGGGGCGTTTCGGTTCGACGATCACTCACTACCGGGTCGGCGTCGGGGTCAGCCCGTTCGAGTCGGCCCCGTTGCCGTTGACGGCCTGCGGGTTGACCACCGGCTGCGTGGTGAGCGCCGGCGTGCTGCCGCCGCCGGCCGCCGCGCAGGTGATCGGCTGGTTCACCGACGACCGCACCGCGAAGACCTGCAAGGCGGGCGGTGAACCGGCGCCGGACACCCGACCGAACACCAGGGTGGTGTCCGCGGTGATGGCGCCCGGCTTGATCTCGATCCGGTTGGGCGCGCCGGCCACCGGCCGCAGCGCGTCCGGCGGCAGCGTGGCCTTGCCGGTCTCGCTGACCGCGCAGTCCTTGGTCGGCTGCTGCATCTCGACGACCTTGCCCCGCACGCCGTACTGGCCGAGGTCGGCGTTGAGCCCCCACGACCCGCTGAAATCGTTGATCGTGACGATCAGCGTGTTGTCGGACGTCCGCTCGATGGCGAACGCCGCCGGGGCACCGCCACCACCACCGAGCGGCAACAGCCCCACCCCGGTGACCACCACCGCTACGGCCGCCGCCGCACCGGCCGCGGCCAGCATCCACCCGCGGCGGGAGCCTCGGGTCTGGGGCGTCTTCGTGATCCGCCGCAGCAGCTCCAGTCCCTCCGGGCTGCGGCTGCGGTCCTGATAGGCGTCCGCCGACACGGGGTTGGCCTCCCGCAGCGCCTCGAGCTCGTCGTTCACTTCGCTTCTCCTCTCACCGAGATCAGTCGCGGGGTGGCGGTCAGCCTGGCGGCGAGCCGCCGACGAGCCCGGTGCAGCCGGACCTTGAACGCCGACAGCGTGCAGCCGACGACCTCGGCCGCGTGCTGCGCGGACAGGCCGTCCCATTCGGTCAGCATCAGGACTTCCTGGTCGACCTCGGGGAGCTCGGCCAGCGCCCGCCGCACGTCGGCCCGCACGGCGACACCGTCGGCGTGATCGGCCTCGACCGGCGAGTCGCCGACGGCGCCGATCCGCTCGTCGAGCCGTCCACGACGGGTCTCGGACCGGAGGTGGTTGGCCAGCACGCGCCGCGCCGTGGCATAGAGCCACGGCAACGGGTCGTCCAGCGGCACCGCGTCCGGCCGCCGCCACGCCACGAGGAACGTCTCGGCCACCACGTCCTTGGCGGTGTCGTGGCCGACTCTTCGTGTCCCGTAGCGCAGCAGCGCCGCATAGTGCGCGTGGTACAGCTCCTCGAACTCGCCGACTTCCATCTGGCCCCTCTCCGTGCCACCCACACTCCGGTCAATGTCCGGCACCGGCGGTTCGGTTACCGGTTTGTCGCGTGAGTCGGCGGGCGGCGCTGGGCCCAGGGCCGGGCCCGTTCGAGTTGACCGGCGAGCTGGCACAACGTGGCCTCGTCGCCGTAGCGACCGAGGAAGTGCACGCCGATCGGCAGGCCGTCGGCGTTGGACCACAGCGGCACGGACATGGCTGGATTTCCGGTGATGTTAGCGATAACAGCAGGGTAGGCGACGGTGCGGGCACCGCGGCTGACGGCCTGCAACGGGTCTTCCGGCGTGGCGGTGATTTCGCCGAGCGGCGCCGGTGGCTCGGACATGGTCGGGGTCAGCCACAGGTCGACGCCGGTCAGGAAACGGGCGACGGTGCGGGAGAAACGCTGGAGGGTCTCGACGGCGAGCAGGTAGTCCGCGGCGGTGACCTGCCGGCCGGACTCCAGGTACGCGAGGGTGACGGGCTCGAGCTCGCCGGGTCGCGGCTCGCGGCCGATCCGCCGGATCCAGTAGGCGAGAATCCACGCGGTGGCGGCGTTGAAGACGGTGCCGATCGCGCCGCCGACCTGGCCGTCAAGGCCGGGCACGTCGGCCTCGATCACCTCGTGGCCCAGCGCGGCGCACAGGGTGGCCGCGTCCTCGACCGCCGCCACGCAGTCGGGGTGGCCGAGTTCGCCGCTCGGGGTTCGCGGGCTGTACGCGATGCGAAGCCGGCGGGGATCGACGGCGACCTCGGCGGCGAAGGGCCGGGCCGGCGTCGGCGCCTGGTACGGGTCCCCCAGCGCGGGCCCGGCCGTGGCGTCGAGCAGGGCGGCGCTGTCCCGGACGGTCAGGGTCAACGCGTGCTCGACGGCCCAGCCGTTGATCACGTCGCCGTACTCGGGCCCGAGCGGCGTGCGCGCTCGGGTCGGCTTCAGGCCGAACAGCCCGCAGGCGGCGGCCGGAAACCGGATCGAGCCGCCGAGGTCGTTTCCGTGGGCCATCGGCACCAGGCCGGCGGCGACCGCGGCGGCCGCTCCACCGCTGGATCCGCTGGTCGACCGGCTCAGGTCCCACGGGTTGCGGGTCGCGCCGTGCAGCACCGGCTCGCAGGCGGGGACCATGCCGAACTCCGGCGTGTTGGTCTTGCCGACGATGATCAAGCCGGCCCGGCGCAGCCGCGTGACCAGCTCGCTGGTGTAGCCGGATGTGTTGCCGCGCAGGAAGACCGAGCCCTCGCTGAACGGCACGCCCTCGACTTCTGCGACGAGATCCTTGAGCAGGAAGGGAACCCCGGCGAACGGGCCGGCCGGGTTCGTGCGCGCGGCGGCGCGGGCCTGGTCGTACATCGGCGTGATCACGGCGTTCAGCGTCGGGTTGAGCCGCTCGATCCGCTCGATCGCCGCGTCCACCAACTCCAACGCCGTGATCTCACCGGCCCGCACCAGCTCGGCCTGCGCGGTCGCGTCCAATGTGGACAGCTCCGTGGTGGTCATCGCGACACCACGTTGTGCACGTCGCCGAGCGGCACGATGCGTGGCGCCGGCAAGCCGACCGCGACCACAGCGGCCGGGAAGTCGCGGCTGAACTCCTCGAAGACCTCGCGGGAGGGGCAGGCGTCGTAGACGCTGATGCCGTTCTCCGTCACCACGCAGACGTGCAGCTCGGCGGCGTCCGGCGGGAAGCCGCTCATCAGGGTCTCGTAGGCGGGAAGGAGCGCGGCGGGGTCGCCTTCGAAGTGATAGGCGCTGAGAAACATGGTCCACCTCCGGTTGTCGGGTTCACCCGCGACGGCGCGAGACGGCGGCTCGCGATTCGCGAGACGCGATCTCGCGCGGTGAAGCACGGAACGACCCCACGTCACCCGGAGGTGCGAGATGATCCCGACTTTGGCCGAGCGGACGCCGGAAATGGTGATCGGCCAGCTGGTCACCGAGCTGGGCGGCTCGCTGGGCGTGCTGCTGACCGCGCTCGGCAACCGGACCGGCCTGTGGACGGCGATGGCCGGCGCCGGACCGCTGTCCCCCGAGGAGCTCGCCGGCCGCACGGCGCTCAACCCGATCCTGGTCCGCGAGTGGTGCCGGGCCCAGGCTGCCGCCGGTTATCTGGACTATCAGTCCGGTACGAACGAGTTCGAGCTGCCCGATGCCGTGGCCGGCGCGTTTCTGCACGGTCCGGGCGCGGCCATGGTCGACGCCTGCGCCGACATGTTGTGCTCGCAAGGCGCTCAGTTCGACGAGTTCGTCACGGCGTTCCGTAACGGCGGTGGCTTCGGCTGGCACCGGCACGACGAGCAGTTCTGGCACGGCAGCGACGCGCTGACCAAGGTCGCCCTGCCCGACGAGTTGGTCTCCGCCGTGCTGGACCAGCTGGGCGTGGTGCCCGGCTCCGTTCTGGACGTCGGCTCCGGTTACGGCACGCCGACGATCGCCGTCGCCCGGCACTTCCCCGCCGCGCGGGTGCTCGGCATCGACTACAACGAGGCGTCGGTTGCCCACTCGCGGCACGTGGCCGACGAGGCCGGGCTGGCCGACCGGGTGCGGTTCGAGGTCGGTTCGGCCACCGACCTGCCGGGCTCCGGCTACGCGCTGGTGACGTTCTTCGACTCGCTGCACGACTTCGGCGACCCGGTCGGCGCGCTGGCCCAGGCCCGGACCGTGCTGGCCGACGACGGCGCGGTGCTGCTGGTCGAGCCGGCCGCGGCGGACCGCGTCGAGGACAACCTCACCCCGTCCGGTCGGATGTTCTACGCCGTCTCCACGCTGATCTGCACGCCGAACGCCGTCGCCCAGGTCACCGGGCAGGAAGACGCGGCGCCGCTGGGCTCGCAGGCCGGCGAGCCGCTGCTGCGGGCGACGGCCGCCGCGGCGGGGTTCGGCCGGGTTCGCCGCGTCGACGTGCCGGCGCCGATGAACCTGGTCCTGGAGCTTCGGCCCTGAGACAGTGGAGGACGTGCGCCCACCGAGCACTGTGGACACAGGCGGACGACTGGTCGGCCGGGACGCCGCCCTGGCGGCCACCGGGGCCGCGCTCGCCGACGCCGTCGCGGGCGTCGGCGGGCTGCTGCTCGTGGCCGGGGAGCCCGGGATCGGCAAGTCGGCGCTGCTCGCCGAGCAGTCCCGGCGGGCCGCCGGCGTCCGCGTGCTGCACGGGGCCGGTTGGGCAGGCGCTCCGTCCTACTGGCTGTGGACGCAGGTGCTCCGTGGCCTCGGTTCCGCCGGCATCTTCGATCGGGCGTCGGCCGGCGGGGCCGAGGCCCGGTTCCGGTTGTTCGACGCGGTCGGCGTGGCCCTGGCCGATGCCGCGCCGTTGCTCGTGGTGCTCGACGATCTGCACTGGGCCGATGACGATTCCTTGCGGCTACTGGACTTTCTGCGCCGCAGCCTGGTCAACTCGCCGATCCTGTTCCTCGGCGCGTACCGCGACGGCGAAGCGGGGCCGGTGCTGCGGACGCTCGTCGGCTCCGCGCCGGGGGTGCCGCTCGCCGGGCTGGACACCGCCGGGGTCGCCGCGTTGATGACGGCCGTGGCCGGGCCCGGGCCGGACGTGGAGCTCGCCGATGCGGTACGGCGGCGATGCGGCGGCAACCCGTTCTTCGTCCGGGAGCTGACCCGGCTGATGGTCGCGCGGGGCAAGTGGGGCGCGGCGGCCGTGTCCGTGCCGGACGAGGTGCGGGACACCCTGCGGATGCGGTTGGCGCGGCTGTCGCAACCGTGCGCCGACCTGCTCGGGCTGGTTGCGGTCGCGGGTACGGAAGCGCGGCTCGACCTGCTCGCCCGTATCGGCCCGGACAACGTCGCCGAGCTGCTCGGCGAGGCCGAACAGGCCCGAATCCTGATTGCCGAGACTGGCTGGCAGTTCGCGCACGACCTCTATCGCGAGACCGTGCTGGCGCAGATTCCGCCCGCGCGCCGGGCGAAACTGCACGCCGCCGTCGGTCACGCGCTGCTCGCGCTGTCGGCCGACGGGGCCGATCCGGCCGCTGTCGGCGGCGCCGCCCGGCTGGCCGCGCATTTCGTAGCCGCGGGCAGCGCGGCCGAGGCACTGCGATGGTCCGTGGCGGCCGCTGCGGAGGCCACCGCCCGACTGGGCCACGAGGAAGCCGCCCGGCACTACGAAACCGCGCTCACCTATGCGGACACCGACCGGGTCACGTTGCTGCTCGGGCTTGCCGGCGCGCGGGATCGCGCCGGCCACGCCCAGGCCGCCCGGGACGCCTACCTGCGAGCAGCGGAACTGGCTCGCGCCGTGCCGGATGCGGACGCGCTGGCCGAAGCGGCGCTGGGTGTGGCCGGTCTCGGATCACGGGCCGGCACCGGCGACCCCGTCGGCATCGGGCTGCTGGAGGAGGCCGATCAACTAGCGACCGGTGCGCTACGGGCTCGGGTGCTCGCGGCGCTGGCCCGGGCGCGGCGGCATGCGACGCCGAACATCGTCGATCCGCGGGCCTCATCGGCCGCGCACGAGGCTATCGCGCTGGCCCGCGAGGCTCATGACCCCGGCGCGCTCGCCCACGTGCTGCTCGCCGCGCATGACGTCGCCTGGGTGCCGGGCGCGGCGGCGACCCGCCTGCGGCTGCTGGCCGACATGACGGACGCCGCCGAGGCAGCCGGCGACGCCGATCTCGTTGCGGAGGCGGCATTGCTGCGGGCAGCTGCGTTGATCGAACAGGGTGATCCAGCCGGACCGACGGAACTGGCCCGCTACACCGGGCTCGCCGAACTCCTCGGCCATGCACGCGGCCGGTGGAGCGCGCTGAGCCGGCGGGCCACGCTGGCCGAGCTGGCCGGCCGGGTCGACGAGGCCGTGACGCTCGCGACCGAGGCCCGGGCCCTGGGTGAGGCGATCGGGCTGCCCGACGCGAACGGCTGTTACGGGACGTTGATCTTCTCGCTGGCCGAGATCGGCGGTCCGCCGGAGCCGCGGGAGGACCTCATGCCGGCCGCCGATCCGATGTGGCCGGTCTATCCGCTGCTGCGCGCCTGGAACGCGGTGCACACCGGCGATCTCGCCGCCGCGGCCGCCGCCGTGCGGGGGTTTTCCGTGCAGACGGTCCCGGACAAGTACGACCTGGAGTTCGTCGCCATCACCTGCACGGTATTCGCCACCGTCGGGTCCGAGACACAGCGCGAACTGACCTACCGCCGGTTCGCGCCGTTCGCCGGGCTGCATGCTGTCGTCGGCGGGTGCGCCGCCTACCACGGGGTCGTCGATCACTACCTGGGTCTGCTGGCTGCCGCGTCCGGCCGGTCCTCGGACGCGATCGCGCATTTCACCGCCGCGATCGAGCTGTACGAGCAGCTCGGGGCCGACGCGTGGGCCGACCGCTGCCGGGCCGAACTGCGGCGCCTCGACTCCGGCGGAGACGCCTTCCAGCTCGTCGACGGCACGTGGCGGCTGCGCTTCGACGGGTATGAGGCGCAGCTGCCCGACGCCAAGGGGCTGCACGACATCGCCACCCTGCTGGGCTCCCCCGGCCGTCCGGTCCACGTCTTCACCCTGCTCGGCCGGGACGCGCCGGCCACCGGCTCGGATCCCGTGCTGGACCGCCGGGCTGTCACCGAGTTCCGCTCCCGCCTGGCCGACCTCGACACCGAGATCGCCGAGGCCGAGACGTGGAGCGATCTTCACCGCGCCGCCCGCGCTCGCGTCGAACGAGACGCGCTCGTGGCCCAACTCCAGGCCGCCAGCGGTCTCGGCGGTCGCCCCCGCCGCCTCGGTGACGAAACCGAACGCGCCCGCAAAACGATCTCCGCCCGCGTGCACGACACTCTGCGCCGCATCGAGCGCGTCCACCCACCGTTGGCCGAACATCTCCGCGCCGCCGTGCGCACCGGCACCAGTTGCTCGTATCTGCCCGACCGCCAACACCGCTGGCGGCTCTGAGTTCCCCGAGCGCCCGGCGCGCCACGTCCCGCAGCTCGTCGTCGGTGAGATCGCCCGGCTCGTACAGGCTCGACCTCGTCCAGCGACCGTCGGCGGGCATCGAGCCGGCCACGGGCGAAGTCGGCCTACCGGCATGACACACGCCGACACCGCTTGTCCACAATGGACGAAGCCCGGGCCGCCCCGTTCGGAGCGGCCCGGGCTTCAGGCATGGCCTACAGCTCGTAGAAGTTGCTGTAGTGGTCGGGGGTGAACCAGACCTCGCCGTTGTCCATGTCGACGACGATGCGGGCGGCGTCGCGGTGGGCGCCACAGGTGCGCGGGTACACGTCGAACTCCTGGAAGGAGTCGCCGTTGGGCAGCTGGCCGTCGTTGTTGTAGTACGTGCCGCCGGCGTAGCTGCACTGGCCGTTGGGCCAGTCGTACCAGCCGCGCTGGCCGGGGTAGCCCATCGACTGCCAGGTCGAGTTGGCCGAGGAGGCGGCCGAGCAGCCCGAGATGGAGCAGGAGTTGTGCACGGTGGCGTTGGCCGCCGGCGTGGTGACCAGGGCCAGGCCGAACATCATGCCCAGGGCGGACAGGGTCAGGGTGACCCGCTTGGTCCAGGTGAGGCGCACGAAATCTCCTTGTGGGGCGGAAACGAGGGTCAGATGCCGACGACGGATTCGGCGGTGGTCCAGTTGGTGGCGATGGCGTTCTGCGCGTCGACCAGGTCGACCCGGCCGTCGCACACGGCCTTCTTCAGCGCGTTCTCGACGGAGTCCTTGGTGTACGCGGTCTTGCTGCCGTAGTGCGGCTCGGGCCACAGGTTGCGCGGGTCACGCGGCGCGCCGCCCAGTTCCAGCGGGATGAGGTGGTCTTCCTCGTAGTCCGCGGTGCTGGTGTCGGCGTAGCCGTACTCGGCGATCTGCTCGACCTTCAACGGGTTGGTGTAGGAGGTCGGCGGGCGGACCGTGCTGGTCCAGCCGGACACGCAGATCGTCTGGTCGATGGTGCCCTGGCTGACGTCCGGATTGGTGGCGCCGGGCGTGCAGGACGAGTCCGGCAGCGGCAGGTACGCCGTCGAGCAGGTCGCGGCCGTGGCATGCGGGGCCGACGGGGCCGCGACGGCGGGCGCGGCGACGAGCAACGCCGTGGCGCACACGGAAACCACGATGGTGAAGGCAGGGCGTGACATACGAGAGCTCCTCGCAGGGACGATGTCGCTCGGGCGGACGACCGTGCCGCAGCAGGGAAATCACGGCGGGCCGAAACGCACCGTAAACACGTTCCGGCGGGAGCGGAACAGGTCGAAATTTGACAGGGATGCTCGGTTCTGTGAACTCGAATATCCGTATTGATCCCTATGTCGACTATCTCCAACGTGACCGGGCCCGGGTTTAACAGCTGTTCAACAACCGTTTCGTGACAGGCCTTGCGCCAGCGCTGATCCGTTCAGCCAAGATCAAGAAGAGACGATGATCACGTGGCCTTGCGTCCGTCCACTGTGGACTTTTCGGGAGCACGTTAGACTCGGCCGATGAACCACCGGGCGAGAGGCGTGCTGGTCACCGGCGCTTCGCGCGGCATCGGCCGGGCGGTGGCCGAGGCATTCGCCGCGCAGGGCGATCGCGTTGCCGTGCATTACGGAAACAATCGAATCGACGCCGAGCAGACCCTGTGCGGGCTGGCGGGCGACGGACACGCGCTGGTCAGCGGTGATCTCGGCGACGCGCAGGCGGCGACCGAGGTCGTCGCCGAGGCCGTCAGTGCGCTCGGCACGGTGGATGTCCTGGTCAACAACGCGGCCCTGGCCCCGACCGAGGCCACGCGCCACGCCATCACCGAGGTCGCCTACGAGGACTGGGTGACCATCTGGCGGCGGACGTTCGAGGTGAACCTGTTCGGCGCGGCCAACGTCTCCTGGGCGGTCGCTCGACATCTGGTCGACCGCGGCGCGGCCGGCAGCATTGTGAACGTCGGCTCCCGGGGCGCTTTCCGCGGCGAGCCGGAGCATCCGGCGTATGGCGCGAGCAAGGCCGCCCTGCACGCGATGGGCCAGTCCCTGGCCGTTGCCCTTGCCCCGCACAACATCTCGGTGAGCACGGTCGCGCCGGGCTTCGTGGCGACGGAACGTCAGAGCGCCAAGCTGGCCGGCGCCGACGGCGACGCGCTGCGCGGGCAAAGCCCGTTCGGTCGGGTCGGCACGCCGGCGGAGGTCGCCGCGGCCGTGCGGTACCTGGCCTCACCCGAGGCGATCTGGAGCTCGGGCGCGATCCTGGACGTCAACGGGGCGTCACACCTGCGCTGACCAGGGCCTGCGTGGCCTGTTCGGCCAGCCATCCCCCGGCCTCCGCCCAGCTCCAGCCGAAGCCTCGGGCCGTGCGCCAGGCCTCGATGCCGAAGTAGAACCAGAGGATCTGCTCGACCTTCTTGCGGGACAGGCCCTCGCGGAGGCCGCCGACCTCGACCAGGCGCGCGGCGACAACGCCGAGCCGGTCGCGGATGCCGCGCAGGGCAGCGTCGGCGGCGGCCGCGACATCGGGATCGGCGTCGCGGTTGTCCAGCAGCACGGCCAACGCCCGCTGCCGGCGACGGCGCACCTTTCCCGTGCCCTCGGCGACCAGCCGGATGATCTCCCGGGGATCGTCGCTCGCCGCCACGAGCCGGTCGGTCTCCACCGCCGCCTCGTCGGTCACGCCCTCCTCGACCAGCGCGATCAGCAGCGCCGGCTTGCCGCCGACGCTGGTGTAGACGGTGTTCACGGCAACACCAGCCGCCGCGGCGACGGCGGCGACGCTGGTCCGGCCGTACCCGCGTTCGGCGAACAGCGCCGTGGCCGCTTCGACGATGGTGCGCCTGGTGTCCTCGGCATGCCTCTCCCGCACCGGTGACCGGTAGTCGCGCTCAGCCATGGGGTGGATGCTACCCGGCCGTATTCGTAGTAACGTCATTCTTATGAATAGTGAGAGCATCCAGCCGGTCGTGGTGGTCGGGGCCGGGCCGGTCGGCCTGTGGACGGCGGCGGAGCTGGCCCTCGGCGGCGTGCCGACGGTGATCCTTGAGCGGGCGGTGGAACGCAGCCCGCACTCCAAGGCGCTGGGCGTGCAGCCACGCACGCTGGAGGTGCTGGCCATGCGAGGCCTCGCGCAGCGCCTGGTGGACGAAGGCCGGCAGATTCCGACCTGGCACTTCGGCATGCTGACCAACCGCCTGGACTACCAGACGCTGGACACGCCGTTTCCGTACATGCTGGCGGTTCCGCAGGTGCGCACCGAGCGGGTGCTGGAGGAGCGGGCGGTCGAGCTCGGCGTGCAGATCCGGCGCGGCCATACCGTGACCGGCCTCGACCAGGACGAGGACGGCGTGCTGCTGCACGTGACCGGACCAGATGGGGACTACACCGTTGCCACCCAGTATGTCGTCGGCGCGGACGGTGTCGGCAGCGTGGTGCGCACGGCGGCCGGAATCGCCTTTCCTGGCACGGACACCACGGCGTACCACTATCTCGGCGAGGTGCGGGTCACCGAAACGCCGCTGGTCAGCGTGCAGAACGAGCACGGTGCGTTCATCAGCGTGCGGCTGCCCGACGGCCGCTATCGCTTCGCCGGCACGGACGCACACGACAACAGCGACCGCGGCCCGCTGACCATGGATGCCCTGCGGACCTCGGTGCGCCGGGTCGCCGGCACCGACTTCGGCATGCACGATCCGGGTTGGCTGTCCCGGTTCGGCAACGCCACCCGGCTGGCCGAGCACTACCGCAAAGGTCGGGTGCTGCTGGCCGGCGACGCGGCTCACCGGCACGTGCCGGCCGGCGGTGTCGGCCTCAACGTCGGTGTCCAGGACGCGATGAACTTGGGTTGGCGGCTGGCCGCTGTGGTCCGCGGCGACGCCGACCCGTCGCTGCTGGACGGTTATCACGAGGAGCGCCACGCCGTTGGCGAGGAGCTGATCGAGCACACCATGGCCCAGGCGGCGTTGATCTCCGCGACCACGCCGGAGACCATGGCCCTGCGGTCGCTGCTGAACACCATGCTGGTTGACGTGCCCGAACTGGCGCTCACTCTCGCGCACAAGCTGTCAGCGCTGGATGTCGCCTACCGGAATGGCGGCGTTCGGGTGCGGGACCACGTCGCGCTGAACGGCCGGCCGGTGCTGCGAACGCCCGAGCCGGGACCGAGCACTGTCGCCGCAGCGTCGGAGCTGGGCATCGACGTGCTCGTCGGACCGGACACGATGCTCATCCGGCCCGACGGGCACATCTGGTGGGCCGCCGACGACGCCGACGATCATGTAGTCGCCCAGGCGCTACGTGACGTGAAGGTTCGCTTCTCAGCCCGTGGTGGAGATGTCGTCGAGCTGCTCGGCGGCCGGACGCACGGGGTAGAGGTCGCCGCCGGGCGGGGCCGGGACGTGTGACAACGCGGCCCGGGCCTGGCGGTCACCGGCGTCCGCGGCGGCGTGGACGCTGTCCAGGGCCGCGTACTGGGTGAAGTTCAGGTCCGGGTAGTGCCAGTTGGCCGCGCCGCCGGTGGCCGCCGGCAACAGGAAGTCCACGGCCTTGAAGATGCTGCCGCCGGCCGGATTGGTGTAGCCCCACAGGTCGACGCCGACATGCCGGCCGATCTGGGCGAGCCGGGTCAACGCCACCAGGTTGAACGTCGAGTAGTGGTACGTCCGGGTGCGCGCGACCTCCTCGGGCTGGCTGCCGTCGGCGGCGATCTGGTGGTCGATCCGGACCACCTTGGCCTGCGCCAGGATGTCCTTGGCCACGGCCGGCTGCCCGGTGTAGAGCGCGGTCCCGGCGGTCAGCATGTCCATGAACGTGCCGTGGTTGTTCTTCGCGGCGGCCTCGTCCTTGCCGTACTGGCTGGTGCGCAGCCAGGTCAGGAAGTCGCCGGACCAGCCCTTGAACGCGGCCTCGTCACCCTTGGTCCAGCTCGGCGCGCCGGTGCTGAGGATCGCGGCCGCGTCGAGCACCTGGGTGAAGGTGTAGGAGAACTCGATGATGCCGATGCCGCGGCCGTCGTTCTTACACGGGATGCCCTGCGCGAAGTTGAGGTTGGGGTTCATCTTCGTGGCCGGGTCGAGGAACCACGTCCGCAGGTCCAACGCCGCGCGCTGGGCGTAGGCCGGCTTGCCGGTGTAGTACCAGGCCAGCGACAGCTGGTAGATCGCGCTGAACGCCTTGAGCCGCTCGGCCTTGTCCGGCACGGCGGTGGTCTCGGGGTTGAGGACGCCGTCGCGCTGCACGTAGGGACAGCCCAGCGGGTTGTCCGGCGTCTTCGGCTTGCTGGGCCACCAGTACGGGGCCAGGCTCAGGTAGTCGTGCTTGTCGCCGCTGGGCGGCACGCGCTCCTTGTCGACCACGGTCCACGGCCCGGCGTTGACGGCCACGTCGGCCTGCTTGAGCAGGTCGGAAAGCGCGGTCCGGGTCGTCCGGTCGCCGGCCAGCAGGGCCAACCTGTTCAGCAGCAGGCGGTTTCCGTCGAGCACGACGGTCTTGGGCGGGCAGAGGCGGGAGAGCACGGGCAGCGAGCAGAGGCCGCCGTTGGCACCGGCCGCCGTATCGACGGCCGCCGGATCGAGGGCCGCCTGGGCAGCCGACGCGACGCCGGCGGCCATAGGCAGGCTGAGCACGGCCACCACGGTGGCCAGCACGCCGACCCGTCGCAGGGATCTCAAGGACACCACTACCACTCCGTTCACATTCATGAACGATGGACATATATGTGATTACCGAGTAGATCCCTGAACGCTCGACAAATTGAAGACACAGCGCTTCGGCGTTATCCAACCGTTACCCCGTATCGCAGTCGGCGCACCGGCCAGCCCCCTGGCCAGGTCCACAAAGGACAGTGACTGGGACCGATTAGGACGGTGCGATGGTTGCGCTAACATGACGTCGCGCCACCCGACACCGCTGGCCGAAAACGTTGCCTGTTAAGGTATCCCCATGGCCGATTTGCGACGCGCCTTCTTCGGAATCGGCAAGACGAAGTTCTACGCCACGGTGGGCCGCGCGCTCGCGCCGCTGGACACCATGCTGCTGCGGGTCAGCCGCGGCCGGCTCGGCGTCGGGGTCACGGTCGGCCTGCGCACGCTGCTGCTGAGCACGATCGGCAAGCGCAGCGGCCTGCCGCGGGAAGTGCCACTGGTCTTTTTGCGGCAGCGCGACGGTTTCCTCGTCGTGGGCTCGAACTGGGGCGGCGAACACCACCCGGCGTGGACCGTCAATCTGCTGGCGCGGCCGGAGGCGACGGCGATCGTGGCCGGCACAACCATTCCGGTGTCGGGCACGCTGCTCACCGGCGCGGAGCGCGCCGAGGCCTGGACCGCGATCACCACCTACTGGCCGGCCTACGCGACTTACGCCGAACGCGCGGACCACCGCGAGATCAGGGTGTTCCGGTTGACGCCGCGCTGATCGCTAGGCCGACGACTTCGCCGTCAGCTTTTCCCGGTTCCGAACCGGTTCGGGCCGCTCGGTGAGCAGCAGGTCGCCCTCTTGCGCCACATGGTGGACCATGGCCTCGACCAGCAGCGGCACGTCCAGGTCGACGGCGAACAGCGCCGGCGCCGCGGTGGACCTGGCCACGCAGTACCGGGGCAGCCGGTACCGCCCGCGCAGCCGCTGCACGGCCTGGAACGGTTCCGCCACCACGATTTCCTCGCGGGCGAACCACCATTGTGCGTGCTGCACGGAAACGTCGCCGACGACGATCCGCGGCGCGAAGTCGCCGACCATGACCAGCGGCAGATCACTCAGATCCGCACCGGGCAGCGCGTCGAGCACCGCCTGGTCGCCGTCCAGATGGGCCAGCACCAGCTCCGAGAGCTCCTCCGCCAGCTGGATCTCCTCGGTCGACCACGAGCGGTCGGGCACCGGCTCGCCGGCGGCCATCCGTTGCAGGCGCAGGCAAAGTTCCCGCTCACCGAGTCCCTCGGGCCAGCACAGCCCACTGCCGGCCAGTACCGCGCGAAGGCGGTCGCCACGCTTTTCCCGCTCGCGGGCCAACGCCGCGGTCAACACCCGGTCGGCGAGGTTCTTGCCGTCCAGCGCCGACATGTAGGCCGAGGCCAGCGGGCTGACGATCTCGACCGGCCGGCTCCGCCGAACGGCGCCACGCGCGCCGATGTCGTTACGCCCCACCGTGGTCAGCAGCTGCGCGCTGGCCATCTCCAGCCGCACCACGCTGTGCCGGTAGGCCCGGGCGGCCCAGCTGACGCGCAGATCGGCCAGTGCGGCCAGGGCTGGTCGGTCGTCCGACGAGAACATGTCGAAAACCCTAACTGGGCCAACGGTTCCTGACGCCCGACCGAACAGCAGGTGCAACGACAGTTGCCCGATGCGCCCATCGTGACGTCACGTCAACACGCTCCGCGACGCGTCGAGCGCACTGGGCCATACCTCCGGTGACGGTGTGCCGCAACCGGTCACCAGCGCGTCACCACGGTCACCCGGTGATCGCTGACACAAAACAGGTACATGTGATACCTCTTTGACTACGGTGGTCATGTGCATCTCAGCCGAGCCACCGACATCGCCCTGCGGGTGCTGATGTTGGCGGCCGCCCAGCGCCGGCAGTTGACGATCGACGAGCTCGGCACGGCCCTCAACGTGCCGCGCAACCACGTCGCCAAGGTCGTCCAACGACTGCAGCGCTCCGGCTGGCTGACCACGACGCGCGGTCGCGGCGGCGGTATCTCGCTGCCCGACGCCGCCCTGCGGATCCCCGTCGGTCGCGTGGTGCGCGACTTCGAAGGGGTCGCCGAGGTCATCGACTGCGAGACGCCCCCGTGCCCGCTGCGCGCCGCCTGCCTCCTGCGCGGCGCGCTGCGCACCGCGCAGGAGGCGTTCTTCGCGTCCCTCGACGAGGTGGTCCTGCAGGACCTGATCGCGCCCCCGACGGGCAGGACTCTGCTCACACTCACCTAGGGGATAAGACAATCATGCTGTCCTCGTCATCGGCCACCGTCGTGGCCGCGACGCTGCCCGCCGTCCGCGCCGCGGCGGTCGACATCACCAAACGCTTCTACGCCACCATGTTCGCCGACCATCCCGAGCTGCTGGACCTGTTCAACCGGGGCAACCAGGCCAACGGCGACCAACAGCGGGCACTGGCCGGCGCGGTGATCGCGTACGCGCAGAGCCTGGTCGACGACGTGCCGGTCGGCCCAGTGCTGGACCGCATCGCCCACAAGCACGCGTCGCTGGGCATCCGGCCCGAGCAGTACACACTGGTCGGCCGCTACCTGCTGGCGGCCGTGGCCCACACATTGGGCGCGGCGGTCACGCCGGAGGTGGAAGCCGCGTGGGACGAGGTGTACTGGCTGTTCGCCGTCCGCCTCATCGCGGCGGAAACCCGCCTGTACCAACAGAACGGTGTCGACCCGGCGCATCCGCACACACCGTGGCGGGTGGTCGGCAAGTACGACGAGGCGCACGACGCCGTTTCCCTTTTGCTGGCGCCGGAATCCGGCGCGGTGCCGCCGCATCGGCCCGGTCAGTACGTCACCGTGACCGTCGATCTGCCCGGCGCGGGCCGACAGGCGCGCCAGTACACGATCTCCCACGGTGCCGGGCACTCGGCGCTGCGCATCACGGTTCGTCCGGTGCCAGGCGGGTTGGTGTCCCCTTTCCTCGCCGAGCAGCTCTCGGTAGGCGACACCGTCGACGTGAGCCGGCCGTTCGGTGACCTCACGCTGGATGCCGAGATGTCGCCGTTGATCCTGGTCAGCGCCGGTATCGGCAGCACGCCCATGGCCGCCATGATCGAGCACCTGGCCGTCGCGCAGCCGCTGCGACCCGTCGTCGCCGTGCATGCCGAACGCGATCCCGGCCGGCACGCGTTCCACGGGCACATGGTTCGGCACGGCGCGCGGCTGCATTCGTTCGAACACCTGCGTTATTACGAGTACGAGGCCGGCCCCGGCGCCCGGTCCGGGCTGGTCCGGCCGGACGAGATCCCGATCGCCGCCGGCGCGTCGGCCTACCTGTGCGGTCCCCTGCCGTTCATGCGTGACGTCCGCGCGTCGTTGCTGCGGCGGGGAATGCCGGCCGACCGCATCCGATTCGAGGTTTTCGGCGCCGACCTGTGGTCGACCGACGCGGACCAGCTGCCCAGCGGCGCGACCGTGAGCTGACCGCCCGTCTCAGGGCCGGGCCGTCGACCAGGCACGCGACGTCGGCCGCGCGGTCGTGGCACAGTTGATCAGGTGAAGCTCCGGTACCTCCTCCTGCTCGGCCCGGCCTTTCTGATGGGCTGCACGGCAACCGTGCCCGCACCCCAGCCGACCACGACCACCACCGCGACGCCGCCCAAGGGGCCACTGGTCACGCTGGGCGCGTCCGACGCGGCCAGCGGGTTGCGCGTGATCACCATCCACCTCGGCAACTGCGGCACCACGCCGTTGACCGTGACCGGCTATCCGGCGCTGCGGGTGCTCGACGAGGACCACAAGCCCATCGACGTCAAGGTGGACAACGGGGCCGACTCGGTGGCGCTGGTGCCGAGCCTCCAGCACCCGCCGACCACCTTCACCCTGGCCGCCGGCCAGCAGGCCGACGCCGCCGTGCTGTGGAAGAACCGGGTGACCGACTCGACCGTCGAGGCCACCAACGGCACCTACTTCGACCTCGCGCCGGCCGGCGGCCAGCCGTGGCAGACCCGCAAGCCCGACGGTCCGATCGACCTCGGCAACACCGGCAAGCTCGCGGTCAGCCCCTGGACACCCGGCACCGACCACGCCTCCTGCCAGGCCTCGTGAGTTCGTGACGTGGCCGCATCACCGGCCAAGTAGTCGCCAGGGCGACCACGGGCCGGGCCTGTGATCATGCGTAGGTCGCGCCCGAGCCCGGCCCTGGTCGTCGCATCCACTGTGCAGCACAACAACTCCTGAACCTCGGCGAACCGCGGCCGCGGATCCGGCCGGTCAGGCGGCCCCAGGGCACCTCGGCCGAGCCGAGGCCGGACCGGACCGGACCAGACCGGGCCCCGAAGGTGATCGACTCGGCGTTGAGCTCGCCGACCCGGAACAGCACCCCGTCCGGTTCACCGTCGAACTCGTTGGTCGTCACCGTGTGCCCCAAGGGGCGACGAACCGGGACCCTAGGTGTTGATTCCCCGCCGGGATCACCGGAAGACCGTGACCTTTTACCGTGACCCGACAACGGCCCGGTCAGCGGTCAACGTCATCGGGCCCAGGATTGGCGTGAATGCCACCCGACCGCCACGTAACGCTGCACAAAATTGCCGAAAACCCCGACGGAGTTGATAGTTTAGTTGCCATGAGCAACTTCATGGAAAATGGTGAGCGCTCGCAACCACATACCAACTGGTCTGTCATGGAACCGTATTGCAACGCGGCCAACAGGGATCTCATACCAGCAGGTCAGCGCCGGATGGATCAAGGATAAACGACGATGGGGTCATCACACGTATATGGCCGGCGGCCATATACGGCGCGCAGGGTGATCGGGCGAACACGAGACGTAAGCGAATTGTGACTACTCGCAGGCAACGATGAGTGCCCGTTCTCCCGTGACCAAAAGCGACCCGTGACACCGCCGGTCGTGTATTGTCGCGCAGCGGAGGGGTATTCGAACGCGCCAACCGCAATACCAAAGTAACAGACCGGACCACACGCGGCCCGACGTCTGTTCTTATCCGCACGCCCACACATCCGGCCGTGCGGGTCCACTACGTATCGCCCCCAATGGGAGGAAGCATGGCCAGAAACGCCTTTCGCGCTGGCGCACTCGTGACGTCCTCCGTCCTTGCCCTCGGCTTCATCGCCGTCGGCTCGGCGGAGGCCGCCGCGCCGCGCACCGCGACGCATTACTACGTCGACTGCGCGGCCGGCAACGACAGCGCGGCAGGCACCACCCAGACCGCGCCGTGGCGAACCCTAGCCCGGGCCAGCACGGTGACCTTCGGGCCCGGCGACGTGATCAGCCTCAAGCGCGGCACCACCTGCGCCGAGGCCTTCGCGCCGCACGGGTCCGGCAACGCCGCCCTGCCGGTGACCCTCAACTCGTACGGCAGCGGCGCCGCCCCGAAGATCGCGCCCTCGGGCGTGCGGGCGGCCGTCTACCTGCACAACGTGGAGGGTTGGGAGCTGCGCGACCTGGACGTGTCCGACGCGGGCGGCTCCGCGGGGCCCACTCGCGCCGGCATCTACGTGCAGCTCACCGACTTCGGCACCGGTCACCACTACGTGGTCGACAACGTCCACGTGCATGACGTCAACGGCTGCGACTGCACCGGCTACGACGAGCCCAGCGGCGGAATCCTGTTCAACGTCAACGGTTCCGCCACGCCGACCGGGTTCAGCGGTGTGCACGTGACCAACAGCCGGGTCGACGGCGTCAACGGTCTGGGCATCAGCACCTCGTCGCAGTGGGCCAAGCGCTCCCCCGAGTTCCCGGGCGGGGCCGGCTCGACCTACGTGGCGATCCCGGACATCCTGGTCTCGGGCAACCAGCTGAGCAATCTCGGCGGCGACGGCATCGTGATCCAGAACGGCGTCAACGCCAAGGTGGAGCACAACGTCGTCGACGGGTACAGCCTGCGGGCGGCCGAGTACCACTCGGGTATCTGGACGTGGGACTCCGACAACACCGTCATCCAGTTCAACGAGATCGCCCACGGTGGCGGCAGCCTGCCGGCCGAGGCGTTCGACGTGGACGGTGGTGACAACAGCACCATCTACCAGTACAACTTCACCCACGACAACAACGGTGGCATGGCCCTGCTCTGCGCGGTGCCGGGCATGGTCTCCAAGAACGCCATCGTGCGCTACAACATCAGCCAGAACGACGCAGCCGGCGCCGGTGGCGTGGTGACGATCGCCTGCACCCCGCAGGTGGGCGCGCAGTTCTACAACAACGTGATCTACAGCCCGTCGGCGGCGAAGTTGATCGCCAACTCCGCCACCACCTCGGTCCACTTCGCCAACAACATCCTTGTCGGCGCGGGTGCGATCGACGACCCGAACGGCGCGTACGACCACAACCTGGCCAGTGGCGGCGTCGCCGCGCCGGCCGGTTCGTTCAACACCGCGGTCAGCGACCCGAAGCTGCTGCACGGCGGCGACGCGACCAGCATCGCCAACCTGGACGGCTACAAGCTCGCGACCGGCTCGCCGGCGCTGGGCACCGGTGTCGCCATCACGCAGGACGGCGGCCGTGACTTCTACGGCAACGACACCTGCTACAACAACATCGGCGCCTACCAGGGCCCCGGCCTGGCGCACTGACCGCAAAGACAGTACCGGCAAGGAAAAATCCGTCCCCGGCGCCGAGTTTCGGCGCCGGGGACGGGTATTCAGGCAGCGACGCTCAGCTCCGGTTCGCGGACACCGATCAGCCGCAGCAGCGGCCCGGTCATCGCGGTGGTGAGCAGGGCCATCAGCACCAGAATGGTGAAACCGAGCGTGTTGACCACGTGATACTGCAGGCAGATCGACGCGACGATCAGTTCGGTGACGCCACGGCAGTTCATCAGGGTGCCGATCCGCAGCGACTCCTTCACCGGCAGCCCGGCCAGCCGGGCGCCGCCGCCGGCCCCGACGAACTTGGTCACGGTGGCGACCAGCACGACGGCGACCAGCAGCAGCCAGCCGTCGACCGAGCCGGTGACCGACGTGACCACGGTGCTCAGGCCGACGGTGGCGAAGAACAGTGGCAGCAGCACCGTTTCGGTGAAGCCGTAGAGCTGCCGGCGCACCCGCTCGACCAGCGCCTCGTGCCGCGGCAGCAACAGCCCGAACAGGAACGCGCCGACCGCGGCGTGCAGCCCGATGATCTGGGTGCAGGCCGCGTAGGCCGCGGCGCAGGCGATCACCAACGGCAGGGCCCGGTCGCCGATGCGCCGGACCAGCCAGGCCAGCAGCGGTCGCACCACCGCGAACGTGAGGATGACCAACCCGGCCACCAGGACGATGGTGGTCAGTGGACCGGAGTTCCCGGCGAGGCCGGACAGAGCGAGGATCAGGGTGAGCGCGAGCCACGCGGTGCCGTCGCCGACCGCGGCGCAGGCCATGGCGATCCGGCCGACGCGCGAGGTGTCCATGCCCATGTCGACCAGGATCCGGGCCAGCACCGGCATCGCCGTGATGGACACGGCCAGGCCGAAGGCCAGCAGGAAGGCCACCGGGTGCTGGCCGGAGCCGGCGATCAGCGGCTCGCCGAGCGCGGCGATCCCGATGCCGCCGGCGAACGGCAGCAGCATGCTGCCGGCCGCCACGCCGGCCACCACCCGGCTGTCGGCCCGCGGATTCTCCAGCCGGGCCTCGCTGCCGAGCAGGAACAGGAAGGTGACCAGCCCCAGCTGGCCGACCACGTTGACGCTGCCGATCACCGTCGGCGTCAGCAGCCAGGCCGAGCCGGTCGGCCACAGCGGGGCCAGCACGCTGGGCCCGAGCACGATGCCGCCGAGGATCTCACCGACGACGGGGGGCTGGCCGAGTCGTTTCGCGACGGCGGCCAGCAGCCGGCAGACCACCACGATCGCGGCCAGTGCCAGCAGGAAGTGGGCGACCGGATCGGCCGCGGGTAGCCCGGTCATGACGACCCTTTCAATTGTGGGTGAAATTGCGGGAACGCCGCCAGCGGATGCTTGACAGGACGCAAAAACGGACATAACGGAACACGCGCCTACCCGACCCCCGAGAAGCCCTCGTGAAACGATACCCCCTGCCCGGGGATGACAGAAGCGCGCAAAAGTGGACAACCCGTCGTGCTTCCGCACGGCCCATTGCCATTCCGCCACGAGAACGGTCGAACCGTGACCGCGTAGATGATTCACGCGCATCAGCCGTTCGGCCGAACCTCCGGTCACCCTACGCGCCCATGCACACCTCCACATAGGCCCGGTTACCGACCGGTAGAACCCATAAGGCCAGCTCACAGCCCTGCCAGCTCATCAATTGGCTGGAACTTCCAGCCCTGCCAACCAATGACGCCCTAAACGAATATGGACTTGGGGGTAAGGATCGGCGTACTTCCGTCGCTGCTGATGATCACGGCCTGTGTGCCGTCAAGCCACTCAGTGCTAACGTGCGTCTCGGCCTACCCGAACTGACAGGGGCGCGGATAAGTTCCATCAGCTTGACCTCCTCCCGGCGTTTGCCCGGCGCCCGGACGAGCTTTACTGGGGTAATGGATCCTTAGGCGGTATTCGTGGACGTCTCCATACTCGGCCCGTTCAAGGTTGCCCGCTCCGGCGCGGACGTCACACCGTCAGCGCCCAAACTGCGCAGGGTGCTCGCGCTGCTCGCCGTCCAGGCGAACCGGGTCGTGAGCATCGACCAGATCATCCAGGAGCTGTGGGACGAGCGCCCGCCGCCCAGCGCCACCACCACCATGCAGACCTACGTCTACCAGGTACGCAAGGTCACCCGGCAGTACGACCAGGCGGGCCGTGATCTCGGCGCGGACGACCCGGACGGCAGCGGCATGCTGCACACCACGTTCGGCGGCTACATGCTGACGCTTCGGCCAGAGGCGCTCGATGCCCTGCGGTTCGAGCAGCTGGTCGAGAAGGGCCGTGGCCAGCTCGCTGCCGGCGAGCTGACCACGGCGGCGTGGACGTTCCGGCTCGCGTTGCAGCAGTGGAAGGGCCCGGCGCTGACGGCCGTCAACACCGGCCCGGTGCTGCAGGCGGCGGCGGTCCGTCTCGAAGAGATGCGCAAGAGTGTGCTGGAGCAGCGGATCGACATCGATCTCCAGCTCGGCCGGCACCACGACCTGATCAGCGAGTTGATCAGCACGGTCAGCGAACAGCCGACGCACGAAGGTTTTCAGGCCAAGCTGATGCTCGCGCTGTACCGGGTCGGCCGGCGCTCGGAGGCGCTGCAGACCTATCAGCGGGCCCGCTCGGCGCTGCACGACGAGCTCGGGCTGGAACCGTCGACCGAGCTGCGCCGGTTGCAGAAGGCCATCCTGGACAACGACTTGCGACTGGACGTGCCGCCGGGCACCGCGACCACCGGCGGTTTCGCCGGCGCCGCCACCCCGCCGAACATGCTGCCGCCGGACGTCGCCGTCCAGGTTGGACGGGACCAGGAGCTGGCCGCGGCGAGCGAGCTGCTGACCCGGGCGGACCGCACGACCGCCCCGGTCATCGTGGTCGCCGGCGCGCCCGGTATCGGCAAGTCGGCGTTCGCCGTGCACCTGGCCCACAAGGTGCGGGCCAGCTATCCCGACGGGCAGCTGCACCACCGGCTGACCGACGACGACGGCACCGCGCAGCCGCCGGCCGAGGTGCTGGCCGAGCTGCTGCGGGCGATCGGGGTGGCCCCGGAGAAGATCCCGCCGACGGTGGCCGCCCGCAGCCAGCTGTTACGCAGCTGGACGGCGAACCGACGGGTGCTCATCGTGCTCGACGACGCGGCCGGCATCGACCAGGTGCTGCCGCTGCTGCCGGTCGGCGCCGGCTGCGCGACCGTGGTGGCCAGCCGCCGTCGGATCGCCGGCCCGGCCATCTCGATGACGGTGGACCTGCAGCCGCTGGCCGTCGAGGACGCGACCCAGCTGCTCTCCACGGTGCTCGGCGCGTGCCGGCTGGCCGCGGATGCGGAGGGCACCAGCCGGCTGCTCAGCCTGTGTGCCGGACTGCCGCTGGCTCTGCGCGAGGCCGCGACGCGCCTGAGTCTGCGCACGCACTGGTTGATCGGCCGCCAGGTGGACCGGATGCGGGTCGGCGACACCGAGGTCACCGACAGCATGCTGCGCAGCCACCGGCTGCTGCCGCCGGGCGCGCGGCGGGTCTTCCTGGTGCTGGTCGACTCCGACGCCGGTGCGATCACCGCGGCCGCGGTGGCCGCGCTGACCGGCATGGACGAGGCGACCGCGGAAAGCTACCTGGAGGACCTCGTCGAGTTCCTGCTGGCCGACGCCCAACGGCAGGTCGACGGCACGTTCGTCTACCGCACCCACGCGCTGTACCGGGCCGCGGCGGCCGTGCTCGACGACAGCGCACGGAACCTGCCGCTGCCTTCCAGCCCCTACGAGGGCACGCACGACCGACTCCCCCTGCACCAGCTGCGCACCTGACCCGGCGATGGGAGAAACACGATGCCGTACGCGGCAATCAGCTATCGGATCAAGCCAGGGCACGAGGACGAGATCGCCGCGATCTTCGCGAACTTCCAGCGGGTGGACACGCCGGAACTCAGTGACGACGCGGGCGACCAGGTCGGGCGGCTGCTCGGCACGGCGGTGTTCGTCAAGGGCGAGAACCTGGTCCGCGTGATCCACTACGAGGGCGACTTCGCCGCGGTCGGCCGGCACATGGCCCGCCAGCAGGGCGTCCACAAGCTCGAAGCGGAGCTGGCGCCCTACCTGCTCGACCAGCGGGACACCTCCTCGCCCGAGGGCTTCGCGGCCTACTTCCGGGACGCCACCATGCGTTCCATCGCGCAGCTGTCCGTCGGCACGCATCCGTCGACGGCCTGACCAGCACCGAAAAGGACCGCCTCCCCGTCAGCTGACGGGGAGGCGGTCCTTTGGTTCCGACGTATATATGGCGCCGGGGGAAGGTGGGTGGTGCGGGGCTCAGCGCTTGGCGGTCTGCAGCCGGCCGGTGTGCTCGCGCAGCAGCTCGGTCATGCGTTGCAGGTAGCGGCGGATGGCGTCCCGCTCGCCGTTGCGGAACTCGCTCTCCACCAACGCGTTCACCGCCTGCCGCAGCGGCTCGAAGACCCAGGCCAGCTTGGCGTCCACGCCGTCGCACGGGGCGACCAGGATGCGGCGGCGGTCGTTGGGGTCGCGCAGGCGGCGCACGTAGCCGGCCCGCTCCAGTCGGTCGACGACGCCGGTGATCGCGCCGGTGGTCAGTCCGGACATGTCGGCCAGCCGGCCGGCCGTCACCATCGAGTCGGCCCGCATCAGCAGGTCGAGGCACTTGTAGTCGGTCGGGGAGACGCCGAGGGTCTCGCCGACCACCGCGTGGAAGAGCACCTCCGCGCCGCTGAAGTCACGATTCACTTGCCCGAAGTCGAAGTCCACAGCGCGAATCACCGCCTCACCGTCGATGTCGAACACAACTGTCGAACACCCCCCGCCACCGGCTCGGATTCGCTGCCCATCGTCGGAGCCGATCATCGGAGACGGCTGGAGAACCGGCCGCGACCGGCACCAGCGAACCGCCTCCTCGCCGACCCCTGATCGACATCAGGGTATATCCCTGATGTTCGACTAGTCGAAAGTATACTAGCGTTAGCCGTGTTCGAGCGAGACCATGCGACGAAAGGGCAGGCGGTGATGGCACGCAGGCACAGCAACACCCTGGCCGCGGCGGTGCTGGCCGTCCTGTGGGAGGGCCCGACGCACCCCTACGCCGTGCAGCGCACGCTGCGCGAACGTGGCCTCGACCGCAGCGTCAAGCTCAGCCGCGGCACGGTGTACCTCCTCTTCGGCCAGCTGACCAGGGACGGTCACGTCGAAGCGGTGGCGACCGGCCGCACGGCCAACCGGCCGACGCACACGGTGTTCACGCTGACCGAGCCCGGCCGCGCGCAGCTGCTGGACTGGGCCAAGGAGCTGCTGTCCGTGCCGAGCACGGAACACGGCGCCTTCCCCACCGGTCTGCGCCTGTTGCCCGTGCTCGCGCCGGCCGAAGCCGCCACACTGCTGCGTGAGCGGTGCGCGGCGCTGGCGGCCGAGATCAGCGCGGTCGGCGCCGAGCCGGGGCACCCGCTCGTCGACGAGTACCGCCGGGCCCAGCTCGAACTGGAACAGGACTTCGTGGACCGTCTCATCGCACGTATCGAGCACCAGCCAGCCGACAGCGGTCGGCGTCACACTCGGACCGCCGCCGCACGGGGGCGCTCGCACCAACTGGAGGAATCATGACCGCAGTGAAATCCGCCCTGGTCATCGGCAGCGGCATCGCCGGGCCGGTGACCGCGATGGCACTGCAGAAGGCCGGCATCGACGTCACCATCTTCGAGGCCTACGACGGGCGGGCCGCCAACGTCGGCGGCGCGTTCACCATCGCCACCAACGGCCTGGACGCGCTGGACGCCATCGACGCGCTCGGCGCGACCGAGGGCCTGGGCTACCGGGCGCCGCGGATGCAGATGTACAACGCCGACAGCAAGCTGATCGGCACGCTGGCCACCGGCATCCCGCGTTCGGACGGCGTGAACAGCACCAGCTTCCGGCGGGCCGACATGTTCTCGGCGCTCAACGGCGAGATCAAGCGGCGCGGCATCCGCATCGAGTACGGCAAGCGCTTCGTCCGCTACACCGACAACGGCGACTCGGTCACCGCGCACTTCGCCGACGGCAGCGCGGTCACCGCCGACATCCTGATCGGCGCGGACGGCATCCACTCGCAGATCCGCAACATGATCGACAGCTCCGCGCCGAGCCCGCGCTACACCGGGCTGGTCTCCTTCGGCGGCTTCGCGGCCAACCCCGGCCTCAAGCCGGACCCGACCGGCTGGCACATGACCTTCGGCCGCAAGGCCTTCCTCGGCGTGTTCGTGCCCAACGCCAAGGAGGTCTGGTGGTTCATCAACGTGCCCAAGGACCAGCCGCTGTCCAAGGAGCAGATCGTCAACGAGGGTCTCGAGCGCTGGAGCAACACGCTCATCGACCTGTTCAAGAAGGACAACACCAAGGCCGAGGCGGTCATCCGGGCCACCGGCCCGGCCGGCCTCATCGTGCTCGGCGCCCAGTACGACCTGCCGGACGTCAAGCGTTGGCACCGGGGTCGGGTGGCGATCGTGGGCGACGCCGCGCACGCCGCGTCGACCAGCTCCGGCCAGGGCGCCTCGATGGCCATGGAGAGCTCGGTGACGCTGGGCCGGTGCCTGCGTGACTGCGCCACCCCGGAGGAGGCCTTCACCACCTACGAGCAGATCCGCCGCAAGCGCGCGGAGAAGATCATCGCGTACGGCCAGAAGAGCGCGAACTCCAAGGCCGCCGGCCCGTTCGCCGCGATGATGCGGGACACCTTCATGGGCATCGGCCTGAAGTACTTCTACAAGCCCGACTCGACCGACGCGTGGCTGCTGTCGCACCACATCGACTTCAACGCGCCGGTCCAGGTCGAGCTGGCCACGGTGTGAGGCCGCAGGTCACCGGGTCGGCAGGCCGTCGGCCGCCGACTCGGTGACCGCGCGCAGGCCCTCCTGGGTCCAGGTGAGCCGGCCGGCCCGCAGCTCGGTCAACACCGAGTCGACCCAACGGATCTCGGCCGAGGTGACGGCCAGCAGGTATTCGGCGTCCAACAGGGACACCGCGGGCACGGTCGACGCGGTGGCCCTGATGCCGTCGGCCAGCCGGTCGGCCTCGGCCCGCAGCCGTTCGAGGCGGGTCTCGAACCGGGTGACGACCTCGGTCGGCTCCAGCAGCGGGATGAACGACACCGCGGCCGGGAACTCGGCGAAGCTCTTGCGGGGGTCGGACAGCATGTCGCGCAGCCACTCCGCGGCCACCTCGTCGCCTTCCGAGGTGATCTCGTAGACCGTGCGCTCCGGCCACTGGCTGTCGCGCTCGGTGTTCAGCACGGCGATCAGGCCGGTGTTGCGCAGCCGCTCGATCATCTTGTACAGCGACGCCCGCGGCTCCACGTTGATCACTTCGTCCTTGCCCCACTGCTTGATCAGCTGCTGCATCCGGTACGGGTGCATGGGCTCGACCTTGAGCAGGCTCAGGATGGCCAGGGCGAGTGGGGATCGACGATGCGCACGGCTCACCGGACCCATGGTAACGGTCACCCGCCGTTCTGGACCGCTTCCACAGCGACGCACCAAGAACGGCTGCCATCGTCCACGGCATTGCCAGCGATCGTCAGGGACGGAGTGGCACATGCGTGAATCGACACGGGTGCTGGTGATCGGCGGCGGCCCCGCCGGCGCCACCGCCGCGGGCCTGCTCGCCAAGGAGGGTCTCGAGGTGACCCTGCTGGAGCGCGACCATTTCCCGCGCTACCACATCGGGGAGTCGATCCTGCCCTCCTGCCGGCCGATCTTCGAGCTGCTCGGCGTGTGGGACAAGGTGCAGGCGCACGGCTTCCAGCCCAAGGGCGGCGCCTACTTCTTCTGGGGCACCGAGGAGTGGGAGGTGGTGTTCAACGAGCTCGGCAACGACGGCTCCAACGCCTTCCAGGTGGTGCGGTCGGAGTTCGACAAGATCCTGCTGGACCACGCCCGTGAGCTCGGCGCCGAGGTGCACGAGGGCGTGTCGGTCAAGGAGCTGGAGTTCGACGGCGACCGCCCGATCGCGGTGACGTGGGCGCAAAGCGACGATTCCTCGGTCGGTGGCCGGATCACCTTCGACTACCTGGTCGACGCCTCCGGCCGCAACGGCCTGATGGCGGTGCGCAACCTGCACAACCGCAAGTTCCACAACGTCTTCCGCAACGTCGCGGCCTGGTCGTACTGGCGCAACGCCAAGCCGCTGGACCGCGGCCCCGAGGGCGCGATCACGGTCTCCTCGGTGGAGGACGGCTGGTTCTGGGGCATCCCGCTGCACGACGGCACGCTCAGCGTCGGCCTGGTGACCGGCCGGGACGGCTTCAACGCCAAGCGCAACGAGCTCGGCTCCATCCAGGCGGTCTACGACGAGGCGCTGGGCAAGTGCCCGTCCATCGCCGGCCTGGTCGAGGGCGCGACCCAGATCAGCGAGATGAAGGTGGAGCAGGACTACTCCTACGCCGCCGAGTCGTTCACCGGTCCGGGTTACTTCCTGATCGGCGACGCCGCCTGCTTCCTGGACCCGCTGCTGTCCACCGGCGTGCACCTGGCCACCTACAGCGCGATGCTGGCCGCCGCGGCGATCGTCAGCACCGAGCGCGGCGAGGTCGAGATCGAGCACGCGCAGAGCTTCTTCGCCACCGTCTACCGGCACGCCTACGAGCGGCTGCTGGTGCTGGTCTCCACCTTCTACGAGTCCTACCGCGGCAAGGCGCACCACTTCTACCAGGCCCAGACGCTCAGCCAGGCCGACCGCGACGACCTGAACCTGCAGTCCGCCTTCGACCGGATCATCACCGGCATCGAGGACATGGAGGACGCCGCCGACGTCTACGCCCGGGTGCAGCAGCACCTGCACGGCGCGGAGAGCGGCAACCCCAACCCGCTGGCCAACCTGAACAAGGTGCACGAGCAGAAGCAGGCGCCGATCAACCCCGACCAGGCGGTCGACGGGCTGTACCTGAGCTTCTTCCCCACCTTCGGCCTGCGCAAGGCCCTGGCCGCCGTCGCCGGCGAGAAGTAGGGGGCGGGTCATGGATCTTGGATTGACCGGCAAGCGGGTGCTGCTCACCGGCGGCACCCGCGGCATCGGCCGGGCCACCGCGCTGGCGCTGGCCGCCGAGGGCGCGTCGGTGGTCGTGTGCCACCACAGCAACGCCGAAGCGGCGGCGAGCCTGTCCCTGCGGCTCAAGGAGCTCGGCGACGGCAACGAGGTCGTCCAGGCCGACGTCACCGATCAGGCCGACGTGACGCGGCTGCTGGAGCACGTCGGCACCGCCCTTGGCGGGCTGGACGTGGTGGTGAACAACGTGGGCGTGGACGGCTTCGTGCCGTTCGGCGACCTGGCCGAGGACGAGTGGCACCGGGTGCTCGACCACAACGTCACCACCGCCTACCTGGTCACCCGGGCCGCGCTCGGGCTGCTGTCCGACGGCGCCTCGGTGATCAACGTCGGGTCCTCGGTCGCGCTGCGCGGCCGGGTCAACGGCGTGCACTACACCACGTCGAAGGCGGCCCTGATCGGCCTGACCCGGGCGCTGTGCAAGGAACTCGGGCCGCGGCGGATCCGGGTCAACACGGTCTCCCCCGGCCTCACCGAGACCGAGCCGGGCGCGGGCCTGCCGCCGGCCGCGGTGGAGCGCATCGTCGGCATGACCGCGCTGGGCCGGATCTGCCAGCCCGAGGACGTCGCCAACGCGGTGCTGTTCCTGGCCGGCGACCCGTCCAGCTACATCTCCGGTGTCACCCTCAACGTGGACGGGGGCGTCTGATGGCCCGCCCGATCGCGGTGCTCGGCCTGGGCGGCATGGGTTCCGGCATGGCCGCCGCGCTGGTCGCGGCCGGTCTGCCGGTCACCGTGCACAACCGCACCGCGGCCAAGGCCGAGCCGCTGGTCAAGGCCGGGGCGACGCTGGCCGCCTCGGCCGCCGAAGCCTGTGACGGCGCCGAGATCGTGCTGATCAGCCTGGCCGACGAGTCCGCTGTGGACGATGTGCTGTTCGGCGACGCGGTCGGGCGGCTCAAGCCCGGCACGGTGGTGGTCGACACCTCCACCGTGTCGCCGACCTTCGCCCGCAACACCGAACTGCGGCTCAACGCCTCCGGCGTCACCCGGGTCGAGGCGTGTGTGCTGGGCAATCCGCAGATGGCGCTGGCCGGCAGGCTGCGCGTGTTCGCGGCCGGCCGGGAGTCCGATGTGGACGGTGTGCGGGACGTGCTGTCCGTGCTCAGCCAGGAGATCCGGTTCCTCGGCCCGACCGGCCGGGCCAGCACCTTGAAGCTGGCGTTCAACCTGCTGCTCGGCGTGCAGGTGGCCGGGCTGGCCGAGGCGGTGGAGTTCGCCGAGGGCGCCGGGCTGGGCCGGGACCTGCTGCTGGACGCCATCGACAACAGCGGCTGGCAGTCGCCGGTGCTGGCGTTCCGATCGGGTTTCATGCGGCAGCGCAAGTACGAGCCGGCGGCGTTCCGCACGGTGTTGATGCGCAAGGACCTCCTGCTGGCCGGCGAGCAGGCCCGGGCCAACGGCGTCGACCTGCCGGTGGTGGACGCCGCCGTGTCGCGCTACGACGACGTGATGGCCGCCGGCCGTGGCGACGAGGACGCGGCCGTGCTGGTCGAGGTGCGACGGGAAAGGAAGCAGGGGTGACGGCGACGGAACCTGCGGTGGACATCATCGAGCTCGGCACGGCGTTCTGCACGGCCAAGATCGTGCTGAGCGCGGTCGAGCTCGGGCTGTTCACCGAGCTGGCCGGCGGGCCGGCGACCGAGGACGAGCTGCGGGCCAAGCTCGGGCTGCACGCCCGTGCGGCCGGCGAGTTCTTCGACGCCCTGGTGGCGTTGGGTCTGCTGGTCCGCGACGGCACGCGCTACCGCAACAGCGCGGTCGCGGCCGCGCAGCTGGTGCGCGGCCCCGACTACCAGGGCGGCTTCCTCGAAGGCGCGAACTACATCCTGTACCCGGCCTGGGCCCAGCTGACCACTGCGCTGCGCACAGGCCAGGCCCAGGTGCCCGGCACCGCCGCCGACGCGGTCGCCGATCCTCGGGCCCAGCTGGGTTATCTGGCCATGCAGGACGCTTTGAGCGGTCCGTTGGCCGACGACCTGGCCGGTGCCCTCGACTGGTCCAAGTACAACACCGTGGCCGACATCGGCGGCGCGCGCGGCAACATGGTCAGCCTGCTGCTGACCGCGTTCCCGCATCTGCACGGGCACGTGTTCGACCAGCCGGCCAACGAGGGCCCGTTCGGCGACCACATGCGGCTGCGCGGCGTGGCCGACCGGGCCGCGTTCACCGGCGGCGACCTGTTCCGCGACCCGTTCCCCCGCGCTGATGTGCTGGTGATCGGGCACGTGCTGGCCGACTTCTCGCTCAACGAGCGGATCTCGTTGGTGTTCAAGGCGTACGAGGCGGTCAAGCCGGGCGGGGCGCTGCTGGTCTACGACCCGATGACCGACCTGGAGCGCCCGGTGCGCGACGCCTCGGTGGCCGGCCTGCACATGCTGCTGATGACCGAGGGCGGCCAGGCCTATCCGGTGGTCGAGTGCCAACAGTGGTTGCAGGACGCGGGTTTCGCCGACGTCACGAGCACCAGGATCGGACGTGGCAACGCAGTGGTGATCGGGCGCAAGGAGTGAGCATGGACATCGGGGTCGGGCTGCCCACCACCGTGCCGGGAGTGACCGGGCCGGTGCTGACGGAGTGGGCCCGCCGGGCCGAGCGCCTCGGCTTCGCCAGCCTCGGTGTGCTGGACCGGCTGGTGTACGACAACTACGAGCCGGTCGTCGCGTTGGCCGCGGCCGCCGCGGTGACCGAGCGGATCCGGTTGGCGGCGACCATTCTGATCGCCGCCTACCGGGACAGCCCGGCCGTGCTGGCCAAGCAGCTGGCCACCGTCGACCACCTCAGCGGTGGCCGGCTGGTGGTCGGGGTGGCCGCCGGCGGCCGTGAGGACGACTTCCTCGAGGCCGGCACCACGTTCATCGGCCGTGGCAAGCGGTTGGACGACATCGTGGCGACGCTGCGGGAGGTCTGGCGGGGCGACACCGTCGGTCCGGCCGCCGCTCCCCCGCTGGTCATGGGCGGGCACTCGCCGGCGGCGATGCGGCGGGCGGCCAAGCACGGGCAGGGCTGGATCGGCGGCGGCAGTTCCACCGCCGGCTACGCGGCCCTGGCCGAGCAGGCTCGGCTGGCGTGGAAGAAAGCCGGCCGGGAGGACCAGCCGCGGATGATGTCGCTCGGCTACGTCAGCCTCGGGCCGGACGGCCGCGAGCGGGCCCAGAGCTATCTGCGCGCCTACTACGCGTTCGCCGGGCCCAAGGCCGAGATGGCCGCCGCCGGCGCGATCACCGACGCCGGGCGACTGCGGGAGACCATCGCCGCCTACGGCGAGGTCGGCTGCGACGAGCTGATCCTGTTCCCCTGCACCACCGATCCCGCACAGCTCGACCTGATCGCGGCCGAGGCGCTGCCGTGATCGTCACCGTGCTGTCCATTGTGGAGCTTCTCGGCAGCGGGCTCACCGCGGGCGTGTTGTTCGCGGTCGCGTTGAGCGTGCTGCCGGCGCTGTTCGCCATGCCGATGGACCGCTACATCGAGACGCACCGGCTGCTGGGCCGCAACTGGGACCCGACCATGCCGGTCATCGTGCTCACCTCGACCGCCGTCGACGTGGCTTTGGCCGTGCTGACCGACAAGACCGTGCTGTTCGCGGTCGGGGCCGTGCTTCTCCTTGCCGTGTCGGGCGTTTCGCACCTGTGCAACGTGCCGATCAACCGTCGGGTCAAGGCCCTGGACACGTCCGACATCCCGGCCGAGTGGCCCGATCCCCGCCCTTTGTGGCGCCGGTTCCACACCTTGCGCACGGTGCTGGCGATCCTGGCGCTGCTGGTCAACGCCGTGGCGATCGTCTGACATACCGCGCGTTCCACCCGCGGCTTGACGGCCAGGTCCCGCACAGGACCTGGCCGTCTCACTCGGTCATCGCCGGGTTGTCACGGCGAGTGGGGCCACTGCCGCTGGCGATCGCCCTCGTGGCCGCCCACCTGCGTAGCCATCCCACCTGGGACATCCGCCACGTGGCCGACCGGCTCGCCAATCCACGCACCCGGTCGGACCGCTTGGCCGCCGGCGACCGATCCGTCGCCGTCTCCCCCGCGCCGATCGTCGACGAACGCGCCGCCGCGGCTTGCGTCGGCTGCTCCGTCTCCGATGCCCGACACCGCCTCGATCGGTCGCACGCCGACATTCTTCTGCTGGAGCCCGAACCGCCCGCATGACCTGGTACGGCTCCATGCCGATCAGCTTCACCGTTGACCGACGAACAAGAACCGGCCTGCGGCGGGTGCCGCAGGCCGGTTCGGGGTCAGGCCGGTTTGTTGGCGATCACGAGCGACATGTCGGTGCTGAGCGGCCGGTGCTCGACCTTGCCGTAGCCGGCGTCGTGCAGCCAGTCGGTCAGCTGGGACAGCCGGTGGCCGCCGCCGCCCGGGGTCATCAGCTGCATGTTGATGCCCCGCACCAGGTTCCGGAAGTAGCTGGGCTCACCCTCGACGATCACCGAGTCGCAGATGAGCAGCGCGCCGCCGGGGTTGACGGCGGGGAAGGTGCGGGCCAGCAGCTCGCGCCGCTGGTCCTCGGTCCAGTCGACCAGGGCGTGGTTGAGCATCAGCAGGTCGGCCTTGGGGATGTCGTCAGCGAAGAAGTCGCCGCCCTGGAAACGAAGGCGGGCGGCGTCCGGGCCGAGCTCGGCCATGTGCTCGTCGAACTGGGGGCGCACGGCCGGCAGGTCGAAGACGATGGCGTCCAGGTGGGGGTACTCCTGGGCCACCAGGGCCAGCGTGTCGCCGCGGCAGCCGCCGAGGTCGACGACGCTGCGGTGGCTCTCCCAGTCGAACGCCTTGACCAGGGTGGGAATGAGCGGCCGGCTGATGCTCTCGGTCATCTTGGTCAGCAGGGCCACCCGCACCGGGTCGTCCCACAGGCCGTCGAACATCTCGTGCCCGCTCTCGGCGGCCAGCGGCGGCTTCCCGGTCCGCAGCAACGCCCCCAGCTGCCCCCAGGCCGGATACATGACCTGGTCGGCCCAGCTGAGGAAGCCGCCGAGGAAGTTCTCCCCGTTGGCACTGAGGAACTGGTTGGCCACCGGGCCGTTGCTGTACTTGCCGCCGGACTGCTCCAGCAGCCCCAGCGCGACCAGCGCGTCGAGGAACAGGCCGGTCCCCCGCGGGTGCAGCTCGAGCCGGTCGCACAGCTGGTCGGCGGTGGCCGGGCCGTCGGCCAGCGCGGTGAACAGCCCGATCTCCGCACCGGTCAGCACCAGCTTGGCGGTCTGGAAGGCCGTCGCCTGCTGCTGCACGGTGGCCAGGTCGATGGTGCTCATCTACTCGCTCCTGTTCACGCGTCGAGGCCGGCCAGGCCGGCGAGAACCGGGGCCAGCACGGCGGCCGGGTCGGCGGCGGCCTCGGCGGAACGCCAGCCGACGAAGGCGTCCGGGCGGACCAGCACGGCCCCCTCGGGCTTGAGGCCGTAGGTGGTGGCGAAGTCCCAGTCGGACGGCCGCAGCGGGCTGTCCGGCCCGATCTCGTGGCACATCAACGGAAGGCCGAGCCGCTGGGCGACCTCCTGCGCGGCGGTGGCCCACGCGGCCCCGTCCGGGCCGTGCAGCAGCACGTACGAGTCCCAGAACAGGTCGATGGTGGACAGCCGCTCGCCGTCGCGCTCCAGCCACACGTGCGGGGCCCGGGTGCCGGGCTCGCCGGACAGCTCCAGCTTCGGGGTGAGCACGCGGTCGTCCTCGCTGCCGATCACCGCGGACGACAGGTAGCGGTAGCCGAGCGTGATGATCACGTCGTCGACCATGGCCACCAGGTCCTCCTCGGAGCCGTGGCCGTGCCGGATCCGGCTGCGCGCCAAGGCCTGCTCGGCCATCGCGTTGCCGACCTGGTGCCGCTCGTCGTGATACGTGTCGAGCAGCTTGTCGCCGGCCCAGCCGTTGAGCACGCCGGCCAGCTTCCAGGCCAGGTTGTGGGCGTCGTGGATGCCCGTGTTGGCCCCGAAACCGCCGGCCGGCGGGTGCACGTGCCCGGCGTCGCCGGCCAGGAACACGCGGCCGACCCGGAAGTGCTCGGCCACCAGCTGGGCGCCGGTCCACGGCACCTTGTCCACGATCTCCACGTCGATGTCGCGGCCGGCGGCCGAGCGCACGATGTCCACGCAGCGCTCGTCGGTGAAGTCGGCCGGGGACTCGCCGCGCTCCGGGAAGTACAGCGGGGCGGCCAGCCACGGGTCGCGGCCGTGCAGCCGCGACAGGCCCATCATGGAGTCACGGGCGTTGGCGTAGCAGAGGATGAACTTCGCGCCCTTGAGCAGGTCCTCCAGCTCCGGGGCCCGGAAGTAGATGCTCAGCGCGTTGAACACCGTGCCACGGCCGTGCCGCTCGACGCCCAGCGCCTTGCGCACCCGGCTGCCGGCCCCGTCCGCGCCGACCATGAACTTGGACCGGATCCGGGTCACCCGGCCGGTGCCGGCCTCCTCGACGACCGCGGTCACGCCTTCGTCGTCCTGCTCGAACGACTGCAGCGTGGTGCCGAACAGCACCTGCGAGCCGAACAGCCGCGCCTTGTCGACCAGGATGCGCTCGTAGCGGTCCTGGCCGCAGCCCATCACCCGCTCCGGGCTGACCCGCGGCCCGTCCAGGCTCGGCGCCTCCAGCACCACCTTGTCGTCGATCTCGGCGAAGGTGTTCACCTTGATGATGCCGCCCTCGAAGAAGGCGTGCGAGTCGCCGATCTCCAGCGCGCGGATGTCCGGCCCGATGCCGGCCGCGCGGAACAGCTCCATGGTGCGGGCCTGCAGGCCCGGCGCCCGCGGCAGCAGCGAGGTCTCGCCGCGTTTCTCCACCAGCACGCTCTGGATCCCGTGCCGACCGAGGAACACGGCGGTGGCCAGGCCCACCGGCCCGCCACCGACGATCAGCACGGGGACGTTCATGTCAGACACGGCGACTCCCTGGGGTAGACCAGCTCGGGTCGGAGCATTCCGTGCCCCGGTCGGGAAATCCTGGTGACACCGTGGTGGCCCGGCGGTCCTGGACCCGCGCCCCAAGTCGGCCCCACGCGGGCGTGCCAGCGTGACGGACACCGACCAGGAAAGGACCAACGCGGATGACAGGCATCGCGCAGGACACCGGCACCCCCGCCGGAATCATCCGACTGGGCAACGCTTTCTGCGACGCCAAGGCACTGCTGACCGCGGTCGAGCTCGGTTTGTTCGACACGCTGCACGAGACCGGGCCACTGACCGAGGAGGACATCCGCGTCCGACTCACGCTGCACGGCCGGGGACTGTCCGACTTCCTCAACCTGTTGACGGCACTGGAACTGCTGGTGCGCGACGGCGACGGCCGCTACGGCAACGCCACCGGCGCGGACCGCTATCTGGTGCGGGGCGAGAGCTCCTACGTCGGCGGCTTCCTGGAGCGGTCCAACCGGAACCTGTACCCGGCGTGGGGCAAGCTGGGCGAGGCGCTGCGCACCGGCCAGCAGCAGTCCGGCTCCGACTTCACCGCCGTGACCAAGAATCCCCATATCCTCCGCCAGTTCATCGGCATGATGGACGCGCTGACCCAGGTGCTCGGCCCGGCGCTGATCGAGGCGTTCGACTGGTCGGACGCCACGTCGGTGCTGGACGTCGGCGGCGCGCGGGGCAACCTGTGCAGCCAGATCGTCAAGGCCCAGCCGCACCTGGCCGGGCACGTGCTCGACCTGCCGGAGATGGAGCCGTTCTTCGACGAGCACGCCGCCGCGCTCGGGTTGACCGACCGGCTGACCTTCCACGGCGGCAGCTTCTTCGAGCGGGAGCTGCCCAACGCCGACATCGTGGTGCTCGGCCACGTGCTGCACGACTGGGACCGCGAGCAGCGCGGCCACCTGATCACCAAGGCGTTCCGCGCGGTCAACCCGGGCGGCGCGCTGATCGTCTACGACCGCATGCTCGACGAGGACCCGCGGCACGTGGAGAACCTGGTGATCAGCCTGGACATGCTGCTGGTGACCGACGGCGGCTCGGAGTACACCGCCGCCGAGGTGGTCGAGCACGCCACCGCCGCCGGCTTCTCGGAGATCACCCAGGAGCCGCTGAGCGACTTCGACACGATCGTGGTGTGCCGCAAGGCCAAGTGAGCCACGAAAGAGGGGGCCAGCTGCGCTGGCCCCCTCTTTCGTCATTCCTTGACCGACAGCTGCGATATGCACCGCAGCAGACTGCGTTGGAACGTGGCCACGAACCCGTCCACGGTGCCGGTGTCCCGTGGCACGGTCAGGTAGGGCGCGAGCTTGCGCTCGATCTCCTGCACCCCGGGATGGCTGGCCATGTGCCGGGCCACCACGTCCAGGTCGCCCTCGTACTCGATGAACCGGACCATGGTGTCGTCCCGGATGAACAGGGCGGTGCCGAGGATGCGGGTGCCCGGGTTGCCGGGCACGTCGGCCGCGCCGACCCGGCGGAACCCGCCGAAGATCTCCTCGATCTCCTTCTCGTAGCCGCCCTTGATGTCGTACCTGATCGCCGCGATCGCCATCGTGCTCCCTCTAGTCGAAGTCGAACGCGCTGGCCACGGTGGACCCGTCCGGCTCGGTCACCTTGATCGACTTGGTCGGGCAGCCACGAGCCGCCCGGCGGACGGCCGCGTGCAGCTCGTCGCCGGGCTCCTCGTCGAGCACCACGACCTGGCCCAGGTCGTCGTCCTGGGCGAACACCGTCGGCGCGCGGTACACGCACAGGCTGCTCACCACGCACGTCTCCCGGTTGGCCGCGACCCGCATCACCATTCGACCGGGACCTCGGTGAAGCCCTCCATGAAGCCGCCGAGCGCCCGCGGCAGCTGGTCGCCGGGCACCGCCAGGCGCAGGTCCGGGAACCGGCGCAGCAGCGACTCGGTGGCCACCTGGAGCTCCATCCGGGCCAGCGCGGCCCCGACGCAGTAGTGCAGGCCGGCGCCGAAGGTCATGTGGTGGTTCTCGGTCCGCCGGATGTCGATCTCGAACGGCCGGTCGAACACCTCCGGGTCCATGTTGGCGGCCTCCTCGGACAGCAGCACGCTGGTGCCCTTGGTGATCACCGACCCGTCGGTCAGCGGGATGTCGTCGATGGCGTAGCGCAGCGTGCCGACCGAGGAGCCCATGATCTGGGTCCGCAGCAGCTCCTCCACCGCCGACGGCACCAGCGACCAGTCGTCGCGGATCTCCTTGACCAGCTCCGGGTGGTGCAGCAGCACCGCGGTGCCGGTGCCGATCTGGCTGGCCGTGGTGACGTAGCCGGCGATCAGCAGGCCGGTCACCCAGAAGTGCAGCTCGTGGTCGTTGAGCCGGTTGTCGTCCTCGTCCCGCACCTTGATCAGCGCGCTGATCAGGTCGTCGCCCGGCTCGGCCCGCTTGGACTCGATCAGCTCGGCCAGGTAGCGGAACAGGTCGCCACGGGCCTTGGCCACCTCCTCCGGCGGCAGCTTGCTGACCGAGAGGAAGCCGTCGACGCTGGCCCGGAAGTGGCTGCGGTCCTCCGGCGGGATGCCCAGCAGCTTGCAGATCACCCGGATCGGCAGCGGGAAGGCGAACGCCTCGTTCAGCTCGGCCGGCCGCGGGCCGGCCTCCATGGCGTCCAGCAGCTCGTCGGTGATCTCCTGGGCCACCGGGCGCAGCCCCTCGATGCGCCGGGCGGTGAACGCCCGCGTCACCAGGCTGCGGACCTGGGTGTGCTTGGGCGGGTCGGGATCGATGTGCGGGTTGGTGAACAGGTCGTTGTCGGCCGAGATCCGGGCCGCGTCGGGCCGGGCGATGTTGCGGCTGAGCCGGTGGTCGGCGAACAGCGACCGGACGTCCCGGTAGCGGGTCACCAGCAGCGCCTTGTCCCCGCTGGGCAGCGTGACCTGCACGGCCGACTTGTCGTGCAGGCCCTGCAGGGCCTGGGGCACCTGCATCGGCGGTTCCCAGGCGAACGGGTAGCTGGGGGCTTCCGTGGTCATGGCTCGCCTTTCCTCAGGCCGGCCAGGCCGGCTGCTGCCAGCACGCCTGGGCGAAGACCCACTCGTAGCGGGTGCTGATGGTGAACTGCTCGACCAGCCGGTCCCGCTCGGTGGCCGAGGAGTTCTCGCCGACCTCGTCGGCCAGGTCCAGGAACCACTGCACGGTGCGGGCGTAGCCGTGGCCCGGCAGGTAGGCCTCGATCCACTTGTCGTAGCGGGAGTCCAGCTTGTGCCGCTCGACCAGGTCGAGGCTGACCTTGTCGTTGAACCACACCATCGGCAGCAGCGCGCCGACGCCTGCGGCGAACGAGGTGGCGCTGGCCGCGGCCAGCGAGCTGATGTAGCCGTGGGTGTACGGGTCGACCGGGGTCGGCTCGGTGCCCAGTGCCGGCAGCTCCAGCTCCTCGGACAGCTCCTCGTAGCGGGACCGCAGCCGCGTGGCGGCCTCGAGGCTGCCGACGACCGAGCGGCCGAACAGCAGCGCCTGGGAGTCCTTGGGCGCGGCCGCGCCGACGCGGTGCAGCGCACGCGCGTAGGTGGGCAGCAGGTGCTCCGAGTCCTGCCGGACGAAGTGCAGCAACGCCTCGGGGGGCAGTGTGCCGTCCCGCAGCCCCGCCCAGAACGGATTGTCCAGCACCTTCTCCAGCGCCGGCTCGGCGATGGCGAGAAGTTCCTTGTGCAGCATGCGATCCTCTCTCAGACGTCCAGGCGAACCCGGTAGTGGCGGAGCCACGAGTCCAGTTGCAGCACCATTTCGACGTTCCTGCGCTCGCCCCAGCCGTCCACCGCGATCGGGCGGCGCTCGTCGCGCAGCGCGGCGGCGGCCGGGCCGTCCAGCAGCGGCCGCACCGGGCTGGCCGGATCGGCCACCACGGCGTCGAACCGCTCCCGCAGCACCTGGCCGTAGCCCGGGTCCTGGGTGACCGGGAACGGGCTCTTGGGCCGGTTGAGCACCTGCGCCGGCAGCAGGTCGGCGACCGCGGCCCGCAGCACGCTCTTCTCCCGGTCGTCGGCGGTCTGCATCGACCACGGGATGTTGAACACGTACTCGACCAGCCGGTGGTCGCAGAACGGCACCCGCAGCTCCAGGCCGACCGCCATGCTCAGCCGGTCGTCACGGGTCAGCAGCAGCGGCAGCCAGCGGGTCAGGTGGGCGTAGCTGATGCCGCGCTTGGCCCGGTCCTCGGCCGACTCCCCCGGCGTGGTCGGGACCTCGGCGCGGGTGTCGGCGTACCGGTCGGCGGTGTAGCCGCGCACGTCGACCTTGTTGAGCAGCGACGGGTCGAGCAGGCCGGTGCCCATGCCGTGCGGCGCGACCTTGAAACCCATGCTCACCCAGGGGAAGTTGCCGGTGTCGACCAGCGTGGGGTCGCGGAACGACTTGTAGCCGCCGAACAGCTCGTCGGCGATCTCCCCCATCAGCGCCACTTTCGACCGCTGCTGCACCGAGCGCAGCAGCAGGAACAGCGAGCGGTCCATGTCGGGGATCGGCCTCGGCAGGTCCTGGGCCCGCAGCGCGGCCGCCTCGACCAACGGGTCGACCATGTCGCTCGTCTGGAGCACCACGCGTTCGTGCTCGGTACCGACGTGCTCGGCCACCGCGGTGGCGAAGGGGGCGTCCGGGTCCTCGTGCCAGAAGTCCTTGCGGAACCGCTTCTCGTGGCCCTCGAAGTCGACGGCGAAGGTGGTCGGCTTGGCGCCGGTGGCCTTCGCGGCCAGCGCGACGATGGCACTGGAGTCCAGGCCGCCGGACAGCAGCGTGCACAGCGGCACGTCGGAGACCAGGTGGGCGGTCACCGACTCGGCCAGCAGCTCGCGGACCGTGGACACCGTGGTGTCCCAGTCGTCGGTGTGCTCGATCGCCGGCAGCGACCAGTAACGCCGCGCGGTGACCTTGCCGGCCTTGACGGTGACGACCTGTCCGGGCTGGACCTCGTGCATGCCGCGGTAGACGGCGTGGCCCGGCGTGGCGATGTAGCCCAGCAGCTCGGCCAGCCCCTCGGCGTCGACCACGGCGTCCATCTGCGGGTGGGCCAGCAGCGCCTTGGCCTCCGAGCCGAACACCACACCGTTGCCGGTCCTGGCGTACAGCAAGGGTTTCACGCCAAGCCGGTCGCGGGCCAGCAGCAGGGTCTCGGTCCGCGGGTCCCAGACCGCGAAGGCGTACATGCCTTCGAGGCGCTCCGCGCAGTCCTCGCCCCACTCCAGGTAGGCCCGCAGCACCACCTCGGTGTCGCTGGCGGTGCGGAACCGGTGGCCGCGGCCCTCCAGTTCCGTTCGCAGCGTACGGAAGTTGTACACCTCGCCGTTGTAGGCGAGCACGGCCAGCACCCGGCCCGACTCCTCGGCCACCATGGGCTGGTTGCCGCCGGGGATGTCGATCACCGCCAGCCGGCGGTAGCCGAGCGCCGCGTGCCGGTCCGCCCACACGCCCTCGGCGTCCGGCCCGCGATTGGCCATGGTGGCGGCCATCGTGCGCACGGTGCTCGTCTCAAGTCGCATGTCCCGCTCGAAGTCGACCCATCCTGTGATGCCGCACATGGCGTCAGTGTGTGGCAGCCGGCTGTGGGGCCGATCCAAGGCCGATGGTGGCCGAATCCGCCGCCGCGACCAGGGATCGGGCCACGTCGGCCGGGGTGGCCGAGGCGGCGATCTCGGCGGCGATGCGCCGGGCGTTGGCCCGTTCCCGTTCGCCGGCAAGAAGTTCCTCGACCTCGACGCGTAGCGCGCCGGTGACGGCCTCGTCCCGGGTCAGCACGATGCCGGCGCCGGCCGCCTCCACCCGGCCGGCGTGGCCGGCGTGATCGGGTAGTTGGGGCACGTTCAGCTGCGGCACGCCGTGCGCCAGTCCGGTGAGGACAGTGCCGGCGCCACCGTGGCCGATCAGCAGTTGACACTGGGGCAGCAACAGATCCAGCGGCACGTCCTCGACGACCGTGACACCGTCGGGCACCTCGCCGAGCAGACTCCGTTGCGCCGCCGAGATCGCCACCACCACGTCCAGGCCCTTGAGGACCCGGACCATGTCGCCGACCGGGAACAGGACGGGATCCACCCTGGCGATGGTGTGCCCCCAGCTCACCAGCACCCTAGGCCGGCCGGTGTCCGGCGGCGGGTCGATGATCCGCCGACTGTCGATGGTGAAAGGCAGGTGGCGCATGGTGATCCGGTCCCCGCCGCCCGGGAAGCGCAGGCTCGGCGGGGTCGGGTCGACGGCCACCGCGGCCATCGGATCGACGTGCGGGACGCCATGCCGGGCCGCGATCGGGGCCAGCAGCTCGGGCAGCATGTTTCCGGCCCGTAGCAACAGATCCGGGCCGTACAGGTGCCGCACCGCCGGCACGCCGACGGCTGCCGCGGCGATCGGGCCGGCCCAGGTCGTGGTGTCGAAGACCACCAGGTCGGGGCCCCAGCGCCGGGCGACCGCGACCAGGTCGTCGGTCATCGCCTCGGTGTGCGCCAGGAACATCTGGAGGGCGCGCGGCCCCTTGCCGCCGCCGCGCGGCGCACTGCCGCCGGCGGCCGAGGGCAGCACGTACTGGCGGACCATGGCCACCGAGTCGACGTCCGCGCCGACCCCGTGCGCCAACAGCCCGCACTTCGCCGCGGTCGGCAGCAACGAGGGCTGCACCGCCACCAGCACCTCGTGCCCGGCCGACTGGAACGCCCAGGCCAGCGGGGTCATCGCGGCCAGGTGCGACGGCCAGGCCCAGGTCGTGAACAACACGCGCATCTGTCTCGTCCTCCCAGGCCAACGGACCTCGCCCGGCCACCGTCGCAGCGCCGGATGGGGCCCGGGTCGGGCCGGGCTGGTGGTCGCGCCCAGCGGCCGACAACCGGCCGTCGCCACCATGACGCCCATGGTGGACACCGCACGATCGGCGCTGGTCACGGGCGCGAATCGGGGACTGGGCCGGGCCGTGGCCCGGCGGCTGCACGGGCTGGGCCTGCGGGTGGTGGTGGCCGGCCGGGACGGCCGCGACGCCAGGGACGTGGCCGAGGAGCTGGGCGACGGCGCGACCGGCATCGAGCTCGACGTCACCGACGACGAGAGCGTGCTGCGGGCGGTCAAGCTGGCCGGGCCGGTGGACGTGCTGGTCAACAACGCCGGCATCATGTCGGACCAGGGCTACGACCCGCTCACCGTGCCGATCGACGTGGTGCACCGGCACCTCACCGTCAATGCCCTTGGCGCGCTTCGCGTTTCGCAGGCGTTCGTGCCGGCGATGGTGGAGCGCGGCTGGGGCCGGGTGGTGTTCGTGTCCAGCGGCACCGGCTCGTTCACCAACGGCCTGTTCCCCGGCGCGCCGGCCTATTCGCTGTCCAAGACGGCGGTCAACGGCGTCATGCAGCTGCTGGCGACCGCGACGAAGGGCACCGGGGTGCTGGTCAACGCGGTCAATCCCGGTCTCGTGAAGACCCGGATGGCCCCGCAGGCGCAACGCTCGGCCTGGGACGCCTCGGCCGACATCGTCGACGCCGCCCAGCTGCCCGACGATGGACCCAGCGGTGCTTTTTTACGGCACGGCAAGCAGATCGACTGGTGATTCCAGATCGGCCCCAGTCCGCTCCCAGGCCGATCTGCCATGGTCGCAAGGAAATCCCGTCCCCCACAGGAGACACGATGCACCGCACCCTCATCGTGGCCAGGATGGACGCGGCCGACGCGTCCGCCGTCGCCGACGTGTTCGCCGAGTCCGACAACACCGAGCTGCCGCACCTGATCGGCGTGTCCCGGCGGACCCTGTTCGCCTTCCACGACCTGTACTTCCACCTGGTCGAGGCGGACGCCGACATCAACCCGGACCTGTACAAGGCCCGCAGCACGCCGCTGTACAAGGACATCAACACCAAGCTGGGCAAGTACATCTCGCCCTACGACCCGAACTGGAAGGAACCCAAGGACGCCATGGCCGCCCCGTTCTACGTGTGGACGCCGGGAGAGGGGCGGGTCCTGTGACCGCGCAGCGCGAGTTGAAGATCGCGGTCGACGACTGCGTGCCCAACCGGCGGCGCGGCGGCGATCTGCGAGTGACCCTCAGCCCCAAGACGGTCGGCTGCACCTCGGGCTTCGGCGGGGTGCTGCGGCTGGGCGTCGGCGAGTTCGTGGCCGAGCACTACCACCCGTATTCCGAGGAGTTCCTGCACGTGGTCGCCGGCTCGCTGACCATGACGCTGGACGACGTCGAGGTGCCGCTCGGCCCGGGCGACTCGCTGCTGGTGCCGATCGGGGTGCGGCACCGCCTGGTCAATATCGGACACGAGGAGGCGCACGCGGTGTTCCACCTGTCGCCACTGGCCCCTCGGCCCGACCTCGGCCACGTGGACACCGAGGCCGTGCCCAACCCGGAGGCGCCGCACACGCCGGTGGGCCAGCCCGAGGGCGGCCGGTGACCGGCCGCGCGGTCATCACCGGCATCGGCGTGGTCGCGCCCGGCGGCATCGGCCGGGAGGCGTTCTGGGACCTGCTGACCGCCGGCCGCACCGCGACCAGGACGATCAGCCTGTTCGACCCGACCGGTTTCCGCTCGCGCATCGCCGCCGAGTGCGACTTCGACCCGGCCGCCGCCGGCCTGTCCCCGCAGCAGATCCGGCGGATGGACCGGGCGGCCCAGTTCGCCATCGTCTGCACGCGCGAGGCGTTGGCCGACAGCGGGATCGAGCTCGGCGGCCTGCCGCCGGAGCGGATCGGCGTCAGCATCGGCAGCGCGGTCGGCTGCACGATGGGGCTGGAGGAGGAGTACGCCGTGCTGTCCGACGCCGGGCAGCGCTGGCTGGTCGACCACAGCTACGGCGTGCCGCACCTGTACGGCTACATGGTGCCGAGCACGCTGGCCGTCGAGGTGGCGTGGGAGGTCGACGCCGAGGGGCCGGTCACGCTGGTCTCCACCGGCTGCACGTCCGGATTGGACGCGGTCGGGCACGGTGTCCAGCTGATCGCCGAGGGCAGTGCCGATGTGGTGATCGCGGGCGCGACCGACGCCCCGCTGTCCCCCATCACCTCGGCCTGTTTCGACGCGATCAAGGCGACGTCGGCCGACAACGACGACCCGTCGACCGCGTCCCGGCCGTTCGACGCCGACCGGCACGGCTTCGTGCTCGGCGAGGGCTCGGCCGTGCTGGTGCTGGAGGAACGGGAGGCGGCGCTGCGGCGCGGCGCCCGGATCTACGCCGAGATATCCGGTTTCGCCAACCGCGCCAACGGTTTCCACATGACCGGCCTCAAGCCGGACGGGCGGGAGATGGCCGAGGCGATCCGGGTGGCGCTGGACCGGGCCCGGCTCGACCCGACCGATGTGGACTACATCAACGCGCACGGCTCCGGCACCAAGCAGAACGACCGGCACGAGACCGCGGCGTTCAAGCGGTCGCTCGGCGAGCACGCGTACCGGGTGCCGGTCAGCTCGATCAAGTCGATGGTCGGGCACTCGCTCGGCGCGATCGGTTCGATCGAGGTGGCGGCGTGCGCGCTGGCGCTGCAACGGCAGGTGGTGCCGCCGACCGCGAACCTGCGGACCCGTGACCCCGAGTGCGACCTCGACTACGTGCCGCTGACCGCCCGTGAGCACAAGACGGACGCGGTGCTGTGCGTGGGCAGCGGGTTCGGCGGCTTCCAGAGCGCCATGGTGCTCGGCCGCGGCTAGTGCCCGACCGTCGACTAGTATACTTTCTACTATGAGCGGCCCGGCCGGGCCGCGCGGCTACGACGAGGGGCGCGGCACATGGATCTTGGTTTGCGGGACCGCAGAGTGCTGGTCACCGGCGCGACTCGGGGCATCGGCAAGGCCGTCGCCCTGGCGTTCGGGGCCGAAGGGGCGAAGGTCGCCATCACGTACAACTCGGCCGCCGACGAGGCCGACAAGGTGGTCGCGCAGCTGGGCGGCGATGAGCGGTCCTTCGCCGTGCCGTACGACCTGCGCGACCTGGACTCGGTCGACGCCGCGGTGGACGCGGTCGTGGACCGCTGGGGCGGCGTGGATGTGTTGGTGGCCAACGCCCTGTACTTCACGTGGGAGGACCCGGCCACCACGCCCACGTTCGAGAACACCGAGGCCGAGGAGTGGGGCTCGCGGCTGCGGGCCAACGTCGACGGCACCATCCGCACCGCCCAGCTGGCGCTGCGGGGCATGCGGGAGCGGAAGTGGGGGCGGGTCGTGATCCTGTCCTCCACCACCGCCCACAACGGACTGCCGGGCTCGGAGATCTACAGCGCGTCCAAGGCGGCCATGCACGGCTTCGCCCGCGGCGCGATGTGGGGCGGCGAGGGCAGTGGCGTGCTGGTCAACGTGGTCGCACCGGGGCTCACCCTGACCGAGAGCGCCTACGAGGCGATGGCGGCCAGCCCGATCACCAAGGGCATGGCCGACCACGAGCTGTCCATCACGCCGAGCGGCCGGCTCAGCGATCCGGAGGACATCGCGCGGTTGATCGTCTTCCTCGGCTCCGAGGCCAACGGCAACGTCACCGGCGAGGTCGTCCGGACCGCCGGCGGCCGCTAGCGGAAGCGGCTGACGTTGGTTGTCAGCCAGTCCGCGAAGGTGGTGGGCGGTCGACCGGTGATCCGTTCGACCGTCGGCAGCGCGACGCCACCGCGCTCGGGATCGGTGTTCCCGAGCGCGGTGAGCATGCCGGCCACGAAGTCGGCGTCCATGCCGGCCTGTTTCATCGCCTCGCCAACGGTTTCCGGTGGCGCGTCGACGTAGCTGATCTCCTCGCCCAGCACCGAGCTCAGGATCGCCACCTGCTCCGGCAGGGTCAGCGGCTGGGGCCCGGTGAGGGCGTGGATCTCGTTGTCACCGTCCTCGGACCGCAGCATTTCCACCGCAACGGCGGCGATGTCCGCGGGATCGATCAGCGCGCGGGCGATGCCGCCGTACATGCCGTACACGGTTCGCTGTGACTTCACGGAATGCAGCCACTGGAACGCGTTCGTCATGAACGCGGTCGGCCGCAGCACCGTGCACCGAACGCCGGACTCGCGCAGGCTCCGCTCCCCCGCGGCCAGCAGTCCGGCGTAGAGGTTGTCGGCCGGCGGCAGCACGTCCAATGAGGACAGCTTCACCACGTGACGAACCTTGCTCCCCGTCAGGGCCTTCGCCACGTTGGCGTCCTGTGTGGACGAATGTGGGCCGGCCGGCACCGCCACGAACACCCTGTCCACGCCGTCCATGGCGGCGGACAGGGTGTTCGTGTCATCGAGGTCGCCGCCGACGGCCACACAGCCCGGCAGCGACGGGACCTTCTCCGGGGTGCGGGTGAACGCCCGCACCGATTCGCCGGCGGCGGCCAACTGCGCCACCAGCTCCCGCCCGACGTTGCCGGTGGAACCGAGAACCAGGATCACTTGACGCCTCCCGTCACGTCCAGGGTCGGCGGCTGCCAGCCACCGACGTCCGCCGTCGCCTTCACCGCCGGGCCCGAGGGCAGCAGGCCGGCCACCCGGTCCCGCAGCAGCACGGCCAGCGGGTGCTCCAGCATCGTCATCTTGCCCATGCTGTGCGACGCCTCGGTGATCTTCCACGTGTGCGGCCGCCGCTGCTCGTCGTACTGCTTCAGCGCGCCCGGCAGATCGTCCGCGCGTTGCAGGTTCGCGCACAGCACCACGGCATCCTCGATGGCCTGGCACGCGCCCTGCCCGATGTCCGAGGTCATCGGGTGCGCGGCGTCGCCCAGCAACGCCACGCGGCCCTGCACGAAGGTGGACAGCGGGGTCCGCAACTCGTTGCTGTCGTGGTGCAGCACGACGTCCGTGGCGGCGATGATCTCCGGGATCGGGTCGTGCCAGGAGCCGAAGCGGCGCACCACTTCCGCGTGCTCGTCGTCGTAACGGGAGCCGGCCGGGGTGTTGGCCACGGCGTACCAGCCGACCCGGCCGCCGGCCAGCGGCATCCGGCCGAACTGGTGGCCACGGCCCCAGGTGTTGCCGCTGAACTCGGGGTGCGGGACGGGCCGGGACGTCGCGCCCTGCCAGACGCTGTGCCCGCTGTAGGACAGCGCCGGCGCGTCGGGCCACAACTGGCGACGCAGCCGGCTGCTGATGCCGTCGGCCACCACGACCAGATCACCTTGCAGGCTCAGGTGATCGTCGCCCTTCGTGTACGCGACACCGCCGTCCTCGGTGACCTTGGTGGCCTCGGCCCCGGTGATCACCGACTCCGTCGGCACGGCGGAGCCGATCACCGACAGCAGGTCGGCCCGCAGCAGGGCCACCGAGACCAGCCCCCGCTGCTGCATGACCAGCGGATCGATGCCGTGCATGATCCGCCGGCCGTTCGGCGCGCGAACCCCGGGCGGCGGCACGATCGCCGCGATCGCGCGGAGTGCGTCGCCGACGCCGAGCTGGTCGAGGGCCTTCTGCGCGCTGGGCATCAACGAGATGCCGGCGCCGATCTCCCGCAGCGTGTCGTGCCGCTCGAGAACGGTGACGTCCCAACCGATGCGGTGCAGGCCGGCGGCGGCGGACAGCCCGCCGATACCGCCGCCGACCACGATGGCCTTCATGACTTCGCCCGGTACTCGAGGATGGCCAGGTTGCCCGGCTGCGGGTCGTTGGCCGGCTCGAAGCCCTCGGCGGCCAGCATCCGGTGCCACTCGTCGGCACTGCGCTCGCGGCCGCCCAGCGCGGCCAGCATCTCGATGTCGGTGAGCTTGCCGATGTCCCAGCCGCCCGGCGCGGTCAGCACCATGTCCACGATCAGCAGCCGGGCGTTCGGGTCGTCGCCGATGGCGGTGCGGATGGTGCGGGCGATACGGGCCGCGTCGGTGTCGTTCCAGTTGTGCATGGCGTGCTTGATCAGGTACGCGTCGCAGCCCGGCGTGACCTCGGCGAAGAAGTCGGTGTCGACGATCTCCACCCGCTCGGCGACACCGGCCGCCTCGAACACCGGCTTCGCGTCGACGACCACGTGCGGCAGGTCGCACAGCACGCCGGTGGACTCCGGGAAGCGGGTGAGGATGTCGGCCAGGAACTGGCCCTTGCCCCCGCCGACGTCGGCGATCTTCTTGAACCGGCCGAAGTCGAACTCGTCGAGGATCTGGTTGGTCGCCGGGTAGCGGTTCTGGATCATGGCCCGGTCGAACAGCGCGCTGCGGTCCGGGTTGGCCTTGAGGAACTCGAAGAAGGACATGCCGAAGACGTGGTCGAAGGCGGTCTCGCCGGTCTGCACGGTGTGCAGCACGTCCTCGTACGGGCGCCACATCATCATGTCCGAGGCGAACAGGAACATGTCCCGGATGGTGTCCGGCACGTCCATCCGCAGCGCGTCCGAGGCCGGCGTGTGGGCGAAGGTGCGGCCCTCGGTCTCGGCGAAGATGCCGGCGGCGGCGCAGCAGCGCAGCACCCGGTAGAGCGCGTCCGGGTCGACCGAGGTGGCCGCGGCCAGGTCGTCCGCGGTCTGCGGGCCGGCGGCCAGCAGCTCCGGGATGCCCAGCTCCACGATCGGGCGCAGCGCGCCGATCGTCCACTTCGCCGTGAACAGCGCCAGCACCCGTTGCCGTGGCGGCAGAAGTGCGGAGAATACGTCGAGCAAGCCGTCCTTGATGTCCACCGCGAACTCCTCGCGTCAGCTCCGGGTCTACGACCGGTGCAGCGTGGCCGACGGCTCTGGTGCACCGTTGGTCAGGCGCTCGGGCACCCTCCCACCGCCGCTGGATCGGCTCCCCACTGCCGCCTGTGACGCTCGCAGGCCACAGCACCCGACATCGCGGCGGAGAGCAGGATGACGACTACCGAACCGGATCTCATGCATTCCACGGCCTTCGTCGACGGCATACCGCACGAGTACTTCCGCGATCTGCGCGACCGCGACGGCCTGGCCCGCGGGGACAACCACGAGGGCGACCAGTTCTGGTACATCGTGAAGCACGCGGACGTGGTGGCCGCCTCCCGCGACACCACGCTGTTCTCGTCCTATCCGACCACCATGACCCGGTTCCGCGAGGTCACCTCCAAGCTGCGGGACATCTCCTTCATCGACCCGCCGGACCACACCCGGATGCGCCGGCTGGCGCTCAAGGCGTTCACCCCGACCCGGATCGCCGGGCTGGAGGAGCCGGTCGGCCGGGTCGTCGACCAGGTCTGGGCGCAGGCCCGCGAGCTGGGCCGGTTCGACCTGGCCACCGAGGTGTCGCTGGAGGTGCCGGTGCGGGCGCTGGCCGAGCTGATCGGCATCCCGCAGTCCGACCGGCCGTATGCCTACGAGTGGGCCAAGCGCACGGTCAACCGGAGCCACCCGGACTACACCCAGGACACGCAGCAGACCGACGAGATGTTCCGGGAGATGTTCGAGTACCTCAAGGACCTCACCGAGCACCGCCGCAAGACCGAGCCCGGCGAGGGCCTGATCGGCGTGCTGCTGTCCACCCCGGTGCGCGACATGCTGCTCACCACCGAGGAGATCGCCCAGTTCACCATGACCATGCTTGGCGGCAGCGAGTCCACCTACAGCGCGCTGACCGGCGCGGTGCTGGCGCTGCTGGACAATCCCGAGCAGCTGGCGATCCTGCGCGAGGACCCGACCCAGATTCCCACTGCCGTGCAGGAGGTTCTGCGCTGGGTCACGCCGGTCACCCACTTCGCCCGGCGGGTCACCGAGGACACCGTGGTCAACGGCCAGGAGATCAAGGCCGACGAGCTGGTCGCGCTGTGGTTCAGCTCGGCCAACTACGACGAGCGCGTGTTCACCGACCCGCTCAAGTTCGACGTGACCCGGCACCCGAACCCGCACATCACCTTCGGTGGCGGCGGTCCGCACGTCTGCATCGGCCGGCTGCTGGCCATGATGGAGCTGCGGCACCTGATCCAGCACGTGGTGGCCGAGCCCGGCATCGCGCTGGACGGCCCGGCGGTGTGGGCGCACACCAACTTCACCAACAGCATCCGGTCCCTGCCGGTGTCCCTGCACTGACCCCGGGACGCCGGCGGACTCCCCCAGGACCGCCGGCGTCCCCTTCCCCACCGGGAGACCTCGGCATGGCCGACGAGCTGGATCCGCGGATCACGCATTCGCTGGAGACGTACGACGAGAAGACCCTCCGCATCTACGACACGCTCGTGCTGCGGCTGTTCTGCCCGCTGGTGTGGGGCTGCGGGATCGGCCCCATGCGACGGCTCTACGACCGTTCCGTCGGCCGGCGGCACCTGGACGTCGGTCCCGGCACCGGCTACTTCGTGGACAAGACCCGTTGGCGGGTCAAGGATCCCGAGATCACGCTGCTCGACCTGAACACCGAGTGCCTCACGGTGTCGGCTCGTCGGCTGGCCCGGTTCACCCCGGAGACCTGCCAGGCCAACCTGCTCGACCCGCTGCCGCTGCCGCCCGACCACTTCGACTCCGTCGGGCTGAACCTGGTGCTGCACTGCATTCCGGGCGGCTGGGAGGAGAAGGGCATCATCTTCGAGCACCTGGCCAAGGTGGTGCGGCCCGGCGGCCGGATCTTCGGCACCACCATCCTGGCCGAGGGCGTGCCGATGAACGCGGTGACCCACCGGGCGTTGCTGGAGCAGCACGAGCGGGGCAACTTCCAGAACCAGGGCGACGATCCGGACGGGCTGCGGCGACAGCTCAGACGCCATCTGCCCGACCACCAGTTGGTGATCAAGGGCACGACCGCGTTGTTCCGGGCAGTCGTGGCATGAGAAGAAGGGGGCGCCACCGGCGCCCCCTTCTTTCTGTCGGCGTCAGGTCACACGCCGGCGGCCTCCAGCGCCTTGTGGATCTTGCGCGCCATCTCGAGCTCGGTGGGCAGCGGCTCACCGTGGTGCGACCGCATGGCGGCCGCGGTCATCGTGGTGATGGTGGTGCGGAAGTTCTCGGCCTCGTCGGGCGCCTTGGCCTGCAACAGCTCCACCGACGCGGTGAGCGCCGGGAACACCGTCTCGGCGATCTCGGCGGTGTTGCCGCCGCCCAGGTCCAGGTTCTTCGCCTTGGTCTTGATGGCGAACACGTGGCCGGTCAGGCCGGTGGCCGAGGTCATGGCCAGGCTCGCGGCGGTGCTGGACTTGGCCGAGGCGATGGGGCCGGGGTTGGCCGCGGTCATCAGCACGACGGTGCCGTAGGCGGCGGTGAGCAGCGTGTGCTCCTCGGCCTCGGTGAGGACGGTGCGGTCCGTCACGACAACTCCCTCTCAGGCACAGTTTCTCTCTGGCCAAATAGCTGGATGATCGAGTGATCTAAATTCTGCTCAGAGATGTCTCGACCGTCAAGGGGACTAACGACCCTGCCCGACCTGCCAATTGGCCCGGCGCACCACCAGCTCCGCGAACGCGAATTCGTACCGCGCGCCCAGCGTGAACTGCGTGATCAGCCGGTCCCGGTCGGCCGCCGTGCTGTCCGCGCCGATCTCGTCCACCATGGACAGCACCTGCTCCACCGCCTGCTCGAAACCGGAGCCGGAGTCGTAGGCGTCGATCCACGGCTGGTAGCGGGAGCCGGTGGCGGCGGTCAGCGCGTTGCTCAGGTGCAGGTTGAACCACACCATCGGCAGCACGCCGCCGATCGCCGCCGGCAGCGACGTCGCGGTGGTGGCCGTGAAGAAGGCGCAGTGGGTCTGCACGGCCGGGTCGATCGGCGGGTTCTCGGCACGGGCCGGCTGGTCCATCTTCGGCCCCAGCTCGTCGAAAGCGGCCCGCAGCCGGCCGGCCGAGGCCAGCGTCGCGCCGGCGCACAGGGTCAGCAGTTCGGCGTGCGGGTCGGCGACGGCGATCGAGGCGCACCGGTTCAGCGCCCGGCCGAAGGTCGGCAGCAGGTAGCCGGTGTCCTGCTCAACGAAGTAGGTCAGCACCCCGTCCGGCAGCGAGCCGTCCCGCAGGCCGGACCAGAACGGATGGGCGTTCACCTTGCGCAGCAGCGGTTCCCCGAGCTCCCACAGGTCGTCGCGCAGCATGGTCACTCCTCGCTCGACGGGCGGTCGCGGCCAGCATGCCGGCCGGTGTTGGGGATCGGTTGGATCCGGACACCATCGAGCCTCGTGCGCGGAGTGGGACCGTGGCCCGGGTCTTCTCCGTTCGGCCGCAGCGAAAGAGGTACCCAGGACCATGGTCGCCAGAGCACCGCGCCGCCCGTGGTGACCGACCCGCCGCTCAGCCGGGGCCGGACCGCGGCGATCGTCGTCGGCCTGCTGCTGGGCGTGCTGCTCGCGGCGCTGGACACCACCATCGTCAGCGCGGCCATCCGGACCATCGCCGACGACCTGCAAGGGCTGAGCCTGCAGGCCTGGGCCACCACCGCCTACCTGATCACCTCGACGCTGAGCACCCCGCTGTACGGCAAGCTGGGCGACATCCTCGGCCGCAAGCCGATGTACCTGGCCGCCATCACCATCTTCCTGGTCGGCTCGGTGGCCTGCGCCACCTCGACGTCCATGATCGAGCTGGCGGCGTTCCGGGCGGTGCAGGGCGCCGGCACCGGCGGGCTGATCTCGCTGGCCCTGGTGATCATCGCCGACATCGCGCCGGGCCGGGAGGCGGCCAAGTACCAGGGCGCCTTCGTCAGCGTGTTCAGCATGTCCAACCTGCTCGGGCCGGCCGTCGGCGGGCTGCTCGCGGCCCAGTCCACGATTCTCGGGGTGGCCGGCTGGCGCTGGGTGTTCCTGGTCAACCTGCCGGTCGGCCTGGCCGCGCTGGCCGTCGTGGCCAAGACCCTGCGCAACCGGCAGCAACGGCGGAAGCAACGCATCGACTGGTGGGGCACGCTGACCATCTCGATCGGTGTCGTGCCGCTGCTGCTGGTGTCCAGCGAGGGGCCGGACTGGGGTTGGGCCTCCCCCGCGGCCATCGCCTGCTATGCCGCCTCCTTCGTCGGGCTCATCGCGTTCTTCTTCGTGGAACGGCGCATGGCCGACGCCGCCCTGGTGCCGCTGCGACTGTTCCGGGAGCGGTCGTTCGTGCTGGCCTGCCTGGCCACGGTGGTGGTCGGCGCGGCCATGCTGGGCGCGATGTCGCTGTACCCGCAGTACTTCCAGATCGTCAAGGGCACCTCGGCCAGCACCGCCGGCCTGCTGATGATCCCGGTGATGGCCGGGCTGACGGTGTCCTCCGGCATCTCCGCGGTGCTGATCTCCAAGACCGGCCGGTACAAGATCTTCCCGCTGATCGGCATCGCGCTGATGAGCGTGGCCATGGTGCTGTTCTGCCTGGTCGACGCGGACACCTCGCTGTTCGCGTCGGAGGCCTACCTGACGATCTTCGGGCTCGGCCTTGGCCTGTCGATCCAGCCGCTCATCCTCACCGCCCAGAACACCGTGCCGCCCGAGGACATGGGCGTGGCCACCTCGCTGGCCACGTTCTTCCAGCAGATGGGCGGCATCATCGGCACCTCGGTGGTGATCGCCGCGGTGTTCGGCGGCGTCGTCGGCCGGATCTCCGACGCGCTGCGGTCCGCGCTGGTCGATCCCGCGTACCAGGCGGCTTTGCGGTCGGCGACCGGCGTCGGCGCGAACCTCGCCCAGTCGGTGCACGACGGCACCACCGACGCCTTCGCCGCCCGCGTGCTCACCGACTCCACGTTCATCCAGCAGCTCGGGCCACAGCTGGCCCGGCCGTTCCTGGTCGGCTTCTCCTCGTCGATCACCATCGGCTTCCTGATCGGCCTGGTGGTGGTCGTCGGCGTGGTGCTGATGCTGTTCGTCCGGGAACGGCCGCTGGCCGCCGCGGTCGAACCGTCCGGCGAAGTGTCCGGAATGGACGTGTCCGGCCTGGACGCGGACATCCCGATGGTCGAGATGACCGTGCCGATCCCCCGCATCGACTGGCCCGGCAACGACTTCGAACGTCCACCGGCGACGTTCCAGTGGTTCATGCCGACCATGCCGGGGGCGCAGATCCACGGCATGGTCCAGCATCCGGACGGCACGCCGCTGGGCGGCGTGACGCTGGTGCTGATGGACCTGCTCGGCCGCCAGGTCGACCAGTACCGCACCGGCGACGGCGGCCGCTTCGGCCTCGCCGCCCCGGCCGCCGGCACTTTCCTCCTGGTGGCAACGACTCTCGGCCACCAGCCGCGGGCGCTGATGGTCGCCGTCACCGGCCGGCCACTGGCCCTGCGGCTGTCCCTCGAACGCAGCGACCAGCAACACCTGTCCGGCCACCTGCCGGAGAGCGACCCCGACTCGCGGCCGTTGCCGCGGGTCGTCCGACTCGACGCGGATGCCAAGAACCGCCACGTCCGGCGGGAGGCCGACGAGGCCAGCTAGGCCCGCCCGTGCTCGTCACCCAGTCACATGTCCACTCGCCCAACGAAAACAAGGTGAACGCGCCATGTTATGTTCGATCGCCCCTGCCGTCGGTGCCCGATGAGAGCCACCGAGACGATCACCACGGAGAAGCCGTCCTCGCGGGCCATCGCCATGACCGTCGCGCTGGCCGCCCTGGTGCTGGCCAACGCGATCCTCGAGACCATGCCCGGGCTGGCCCTGCCGGTCATCCAGCCGGCACTGGGCATCACGCCGGCCGCCGGCGGGCTGCTGATCGCCGCCCTCACCCTGGTGGCGGCGATCTCCACGCCGATCATCGGCAAGCTCGGCGACGCCTTCGGCCCGCGCCGGATCCTGTTCGGCACCACGGCGATCGTCATCGTCGGCGCGGTGCTGTCCGGCATCGGCGCGTCGTACCCGCTGATGATCGTCGGCGAGGCGTTGCAGGGCCTCGGCGCCGGCCTGCTGTCGCTGACCTTCACGCTGGTCCGGTCCGAACTGCCCGAGCGCTGGGTCAAGGGCGTGGTCGGCGGCGTGACCTCGATGTACGTGCTGGGCGCGACCATCAACCTGGTCATGGTCGGCCCGGTGTCCACCCTGCTGTCCTGGCACTGGCTGTTCGGCCTGCCGGCGGTGCTGGCCGCCGTCGCGTCCGTCGCCGCCTGGTTCCTGGTGCCGTCCACGCCGCGGGACCGCAACCACGTGCTGGTCATCGGCTGGCCCGGGGCGCTGTCCTTCGCCGTCTTCCTGGTCGCGCTGATCATGGCCATCGAGACGATCCCGCAGACCGGCCTGGCCTCCGTCGGCACGCTGGTGATGGCGGCGCTGGTGGTGGCGCTCGGCATCGGCTGGTTCCTGCTGGAACGGCGGTCCCGGGCCCCGTTCGTACCGCTGGCGATGATCGCCCGGCGTGGCATCTGGACGTCCAACGCGGCCGCGCTGGTGCAGGGCATCGGCAGCGTCGTCGGCACCATCCTGCTGCCCCAGCTGATCACCCTGCCCACCGCCAACGGCGGCCTTGGCGGCTCCATCACCGAGGTCGGCCTGTACCTGCTGCCGTCGTGTATCGCCGGTGTCATCGGCACGCCGCTGGGCGGCATCGCCGGTCAGTGGGTCGGCGCCCGCACCGTGATCGCCATCGGCTCGGTGTTCCAGCTCGTCGGCGTGGCCGGCCTGGTCATGTCGCCGAGCCTGGGCACCGTGCTGCTGCTGACCGTGATCTTCGGCTTCGGCATGGGCGCGGCCAGCGCCGGCATGTACAACCTGGGCATCTCGGCGTCCGGCTCGCACGAGACCGGGCTGGCCACCGGCCTGATCAACCTGGCACGGGCCATCGGCATCGCGCTGGGCAGCGTGATCACCACGACCATCATCACGGCCAGCATCGTGCCCGGCAGCCAGCTGCCGACCGGCGCCGGCTTCGTGCTGGCCTTCACGTTCAGCGGCGCCGCGCTGGTCATCGGCGTCGTGCTGGCGTTCGTGATGCCGGCCCAGCCGGAGGCGTCGGTGCCCAAGCTGGTGCACCAGGCCGCCTGAGCCGACAGCAAAAGGGGCCGTTCGGACACTGTCCGAACGGCCCCTTTGGGTTTGCCCTCAGTAGTGAGCGGTCACCGCGTACACCCCGAACGGCCGGGCCATCGACGTGTCGCGGTACTGCCGCAGCGGCTCGGTGGAGCCCTTGTGGTCGCGGCCCTGTTCCCAGGTGTTGAAGGCGTCCAGGCTCTCCCACCGGCTCAACACGATGAACCGGTCGGTCTCGTGCACTCCGTGCAGCAGTTCGTTGCCCAGCAGGCCGGGCACGCCGGCCATGTCCTTGCTCACCTCGTGGTACGCGTCCAGCACGCCATCGGCGTCGCCGGTGGCGTGATAGATGAGCACCCGAACCTCGGTCACTTCGCCGCTCCGGCAAGGTGAGCCACGACGGTCATGGTCGTCATCGAGCCGCCGGACCGGTACGGGTGCAGCTTCTGGCGGTGCGCCAGATGCCCGTCGCTGGTCTCGAACTGGCGGAACTTCGGCTCGTCGACCCAGTCGCTGACGATGTAGTACACGCCGTCCGTCTCCAGGTCACGGGACAGCCACTGGCCGAGGTTGGCCGGGTGCCCGGTGACCGAGTCGCCGACCTCCAGCCAGACCCGCTCGAAGTCGGCCTCCATGCCGGGCTTGATCTGCATCCGCAGCATCACCCGGAACACCTCGTCGGCCATCAGGAGATGCCTCCGTCCACGTGGATCACCGCGCCGGTGACGTACTTCGACAGGTCGCTGGCCAGCCACAGCACGGCCCCGGCCACCTCGCGCGGCGTGCCCAGCCGGCCGAGCGCGGTCTTCGTGCTGTACCGCTCGCGCATCAGCTTGGCCTGCTCGGGCGGCATCGTCTCGAACGCCTCGGTCTCGATCACGCCCAGCGCCAGCGTGTTGAACCGCAGGCCCTGGCCGCCGAACTCCTTGGCCAGCGACCGGGTCAGGCCGCGCAGCGCCGCCTTGGCCGCCGTGTAGTGGGCCCGCTGCGGAATGCCGACCTCGGAGGACTTCGAGCCGATGGTGATCACCGACGCGCCCTCGGCCAGCAGCGGCAGCGAGTACTGCACGAGCAGGTGAGCGGCCGTCAGATTCACGTCGATGACCCGGTGCCACTGCTCCAGCGGCAGGTCCCCGTACGGCACGTGGGTGATCGCGCCGGCGTTGTGCACCACCAGGTCGAAGTGACCGAGCGCCTCGCCGGCCTCGGCCACGAAACCCTTGATCTGCTCGGGATCGGCCAGATCGGCCTGCAGCACGCGGTGCTCGCCGCCGGTCTGGCCGAGCTCCTTCTCCAGCGAGGTCACGAAATCGCTGCCCTCGCGGTAGCACGTGACGACGTCCATGCCGGCCTCGGCCAACGCGAGCACGATGCCCCGGCCGACGCCCCGGCTGCCGCCGGTCACCAGCGCCTTCTTGCCCTTCAACGACAGGTCCATGTCCACCTTTCCAGAGGGTTCTACGGCTGCAACACCACGGCCGCGCAGTTGGCCACCAGCGCGAACACCGCCAACAGGCTGCGCACCCGGTTCCACCGCCCCCAGCTCGGCCGCGGGTCCTGCGCGGCGAAGTCCGCCGGCAGCCGATCCGGGTCCACCGTGCGGATCCACTTGTTCACCGGCACGTTCTTGGTCAGCGAGATGACCGCGACGGCCAACGCCAGCAGCGCGGCCACCGCCTGCGCCGCGCGAACCGACGCCACCGCACCGAAAACCGCCAGTGCGGCGTCGCCGAGCACGGTCGTGATCAGGCACACCGGCATGAACGGGTCGTAGCGGGTGGAGAAGAACGCGTGCGCGTGCACGTACCGGTCGGGCGGCAGGGCGACCAGCAGCGGCCAGCCGCCCAGCTGCGTGCCGACCAGCACGCCGGCCGACAATCCGTTGGCCAGCAACACCAACGCCGTCAGTACCGACATCAGGCCCGCGACCTCGCGGCCGCCGCCTCGATCTTGGTCTTGATCAGGGCCATCTGGATGCCGGTGTTGGTGTTGAGCCGGTCGGTCATCGCCGGGTCGTCGATCGGCGCCGCCGGCTTCATGTGGAAGTCCTGCACCCAGCGCATCCGCACGCCGCCGTCCTCCTGGGTGTACTCCCAGAAGATGTTCATGTGCTCGAAGTTGCCGGTCTCCACCCGGTGCGAGCGCACCGTCCTGGTCGCCGGGTCGGACGTGCGCTCGGACACCCAGCTCCACGACGTGCCGTTGGCGTCGGGGTGCATGGTCAGCCGGAACGTGACGGTGTTGCCCTCGCGGCTCAGCACTTCCGCCTTCGCGTACTCGCTGAACAGCTCCGGCCAGGACTCGATGTCGTTGGTGAGGTCCCAGACCAGGTCCATCGGCGCGTCGATCAGGACGCTGTTGTCGGTGTGCCCGGCCATCGTCACGCCCCCGCCCGTGCGAACAGCGAGTTGACGAACTCGACCGCCTTGGCCGGGGTCGGCATCTCGGTCACGGCGTCGTCCGGCACCACGACGCCGAACCGGCGCTGGATCTCGCCGGCGATCTCCAGCACCGCCAGCGAGTCGTAGCCCAGCTCGTCGAAGCGGGTGTTGGCGATGTCGCCGTCCAGGACGGCGCCCTCCTCGGCGCCGCCGCGCAACAGCTCGCGCAGATCGTCCAGGGTGAAGGTGCTCATGTCCGTCCCTCTCTTCACTGTCGGCCGAGCAGCAGCGCGGCCGTGAACCCGCCATGCCCCCTGGCCAGCACCAGGGCCGTTCGCAGCTGCGCCGGCTGGCGCGGGGCCGTGACCAGATCGAGGTCGATGCCCGGGGCCAGCCGGGTCGGTCCCGTCGTCGGCGGGATCACCTGATGCCGCAGGGCCAACGCCGCCGTGGCCACGTCCAGCGCCGCGCCGCCGCCGTACAGGCGGCCGGTCAGCGTCTTCGGTGCGGTGACGGCGACCCTGCGGGGGCCGAAGACCGCGCCGATGGCCTGTGCCTCGTCCAGATCCCGCTGCGGCACCCCGGCCGCGTCGGCGAACACCACGTCGACGTCAGCCGGTGTCAGGTCGGCGTCTTTCAGCGCCCGTTCGATGACGCGCTTGAGGACGGGCGGGCGGCCGGAGTCCGGGCGCGGGTCGAAGCCCGCCGCGTAGCCCAGCACCCGCGCGTACGCCTCGTGCCCGCGTTCCCTTGCCGCGTCGGCCGTTTCGGTGATGACGATCGCGCCGCCCTCGCCCGGCACGTGGCCGCTGGCCTCCGCGTCGAACGGCAGATAGGCGCCGGCCGGGTCGTCCACTGTGGACAGCTCGCCGGAGGAGAGCTGCGCCACCAGACCGTACGGACAGAGCGAGGCGTCGGTGCCGCCGCTGACCACCAGGCGCGTGCCCGACGTCAGCAGTCGGCGGGCCTGGCCGATGGCGTCCAGGCCACCGGCCTGCTCGCCGCACAGGACGCCGCAGGGGCCGCGCAGACCGTGCCGGATCGACAGCTGGCCGGTCGTCGCCGCGTAGAACCAGGCGATCGACTGGTACACGCCGACCCAGCTGGGGCCGTTCTGATACAGCTGCTCCATCTGGTGCTGGCCGAAGTCGGTGCCGCCGGACGAGCTCGACGTCACCACGGCGACGTCGAACTCCGGCAGCGTCGACAGGTCGACGCCCGCGTCCTGTAATGCCTCGTCCGCCGCCACCAACGCGAGGTGCGTCCAGCGGTCGGTCTCCGGGATCACCTTGCGCGGCACTCGTTCGGCCGCGTCGAACTCCTTGACCTCACCCGCGATACGCACCGGGTAGGACGTCGGGTCGAAGCGCGTGATCCTCGCGATCCCCGACTTGCCGGCCAGTACGGCCTGCCAGTGCGCGTCCGCGCCGACCCCGGTGGGTGCGACCACACCCAGTCCCGTGATCAGAACCTGCTGCCCGTTCAACGACCCTCCCGCGGCGCACGTGGATCCTCGGACGGCAACCGTGTCATCCGCCGCTGGGGCCGGCTTCGAACGATCCTGGTATCGGCCACCGAGAAGAGATCGCCGGCCGTGAGTAGTCGTCCGGCCTGGAACGCTTTGGGCGCAAGACAAGCGTCGGCGCCGCCGACATGACCCGGGTCACTTGACATGTATGACGACCGACATAGTATGGAGTGACCACCGAGGATCGATCGCGAGGAGTTCCACCATGTCGTCCGTGCTCATCACCGGCGCGTCCAAGGGCATCGGCCGGGCCGTCGCGGTCGAGCTGGCGGCCCGGGGCCACCGGGTCGTGGCCACCGCCCGCCGGCCGGAGACGCTGGCCGAGCTGCCCGTCGACCAGCGGCTACGACTGGACGTGACCGACCAGGACAGCGTCGACCGGGCGATCGAGGCGGCCGGCGAGATCGACGTCCTGGTCAGCAACGCCGGCGCGACCGTCCGCGCGCCGTTGGAGAGCGTGCCGCTCGCGGAGATCGAGAACCTGTTCCAGCTCAACACCTTGGGCGCGTTGCGAGTGGCCCAGGGCGTGCTGCCACAGATGCGTGAACGAGGCGCGGGCCGGCTGGTTTTCGTCTCCAGCGTGCAGGGCCGCGTGGTGCTGCCGATCATCGCCCCGTACGGCGCGAGCAAGTGGGCGCTGGAGGCCATCGCCGAGGGACTGGCCTTGGAGGTCGGCCACTTCGGCATCACTGTGAGCATCGTTCAGCCTGGCGCGGTGGCCACCGACGGCGCCGCCGGGGCCAAGTCCTTCTTCGCCGACGACGACCCCTATCTCCCGCTGCTCCAGCAACTCGGCGCGCTCCGCGGCGAGGTCATCACCCCGGAAGAGGTCGCCGCGGCGGTGGCCGACACGATCGAGCGCGCCGATCCCCCGCTGCGCGTGCCCGTCGGCGCGCCGGCCGAGCAGCTCCTGAAGGCCCGGAAGGTTGCTCCGGAGGACGTGCCGTTCCTGCCAGCCTCACTCGCCTGGTAGATACTATGTAATCCGACCTACATGCTGGAGGTAGCCGTGGGCGCGCGCTCGGACGCCAAGGTGAAGATGGTGCAGGCGGCCAAGCAGCTCATGCGTGAGCGGGGCTTTCACGCCACCGCCTTCTCCGACGTGCTCAAACTCAGCGGCGCACCCCGGGGTTCGGTGTACTTCCACTTCCCCGACGGCAAGACGCAGCTGGCCGTGGCGGCGGCCGAGGCACACGCCCACGACCAGGTCGAGATCATCGACCGCGCCGCCGAGGACTCGTCCTCCGCCGCCGAGCTCGTCGAGCGCTACGTCGACCTCGGCCGGGACGGCATGGTGGCCAGCGACTACTCGCGGGGCTGCGCGATCGCCCCTCTCGTCACCGAGGGCGCGACGCAGGAGTCAGCCGAGATCGGCGAGACCGGCCGCCGCACCTTCGCCGAGATGATCGACCGCCTCGCGTTCCACTTCATCACCTTCGGCGTCGACCGGTCGGCCGCTCGCACCCTCGCCGACGCCGTCATCGCCGGCGTCGAGGGCGCGATGATCACCTCACGGGCCCGCCGCAGCCCCGCCCCCTACGACGCCGTCAAGACCACGCTGACCGCCTACGCGGCCAGCGTGTCAGGTCGGAAGTGACGGGCTGACGGCCCGGGTGCGCTTGGCCCAGGCGACGGCGGGGCCGGTGGCGACGGCGGCCAGCAGGAACAGCGTGCCCAGGACCAGCCAGCCGATCGGGCCGCCGCCGATGACGAGGGTGGTGAGCAGCAGCGGCCCGGCGGCGCGGGCCACCGCGATGCCGCTGCCGAAGAAGCCCTGGTACTGGCCCTGCCGGCCGTCGACGGCGAGCCCGAAGCTGATCTCCCAGTAGCCGGAGGCCAACATCATCTCGCCGGCGACCTGGAGGAAGGCACCGGCCAACAACACAGCGGCGGCGGCCCAGACGGCCATCGGGCCGGCGGAGCAGGCGAACACGGCGGACATCGCCAGCAGCAGCGCGCCGGCCCACCGTACGTACCGGACGGCGATGCCCAGGTCGGTCACACGGTTGGCCACGGACACCTGGAACAGCACGACACAGCCGGTGTTGACCACCATCAGCGCCGACACCATCCAGCGCGGGGCCGACGTGTGCTCGACGACCCACAGCGGCAGCACGACGCTCAGCAGCGGCATGTAGAGCATCATGATCGAGTTGAGCACGGTGATCAGGACGTACGGACGGTCCCGCAGCACGACCAGCGCCGGCTCGCCGTCGGCGGCGTGGGCGGTCCCGGGCACGCGTGGCAGTCGCCGCAACACCACGGCGGCGGCGAGGAACGTCAGGGCGTCGAGGCCGAACGCCGCGAGGTAGGCGGGCGCGGTGTCGAACTGCAACGCGATTCCGCCGAGCGCGGCGCCGACGGCGATGCCGGCATTGGCGGTCGACTGCATATACGCACGCGCCTGCGTGCGACCGGCCGCGTCGACCACACCGGCCAACAGCGCCTGCCGCGCCGCGACCAAGCCGCACTGGCACACCGTGTAGACACACGCCACCACGAGGAACGCCGGGAAGCTCTGCACCAACGCGAACCCGGCGACGGCGATCGCCGTCAGCACCGCGAGCAGCACGGCGACGCCACGCGGGCCGCGCCGGTCGGCGAAATGCCCGAGCGGGGTCCCGGCCAGCGTGCCGAGCGACCACCCGAGCGTGAGTCCGAGGCCGACCTCGGTCGCGGACAGGCCTACGGTGCGCGTGAAGTAGAGGACGGAGCAGACGTAGTACGCCCCGTCGCCGATGGAATTGGTCAACTGGGCCAGCGCCAGCGCCCTGGACGGCCCGGCCGGGGGCACGATTCGCCGCAGCATGTCCCCTCCAATTCAGGCCGCCGAACGGGCCTGGCCGGCACACTGTAAGCGCTCGGCGAGCGCGGTACGTCCGGTTTCGAGCAACTGTCCACTCGGGTTCGAGCAGGCCTCCGTCCTGGTGCAACGACGACCGCCCGTGCCGCGTATTAGCACCATGACGAGGTCTTCACGCCTGGGCGCGCTGGCGCTTGCCGCCGTCCTGGGCGCCGGCGGCGCGTACGCCTACACCGTGGCGCACCGTGCCCCCGCACCGGTTGCCGCCGCGCCGACCAAGCCGGTCCTCTCACCCGTGCTGCCGTTCAACGCGAAGCTGACGTCGCACGACATTCCGCAGCTCGACGGCAGCGTCCGCAGCGGCGCGTGCAGCGGCTCCCTCATCGCGCCGCAGTGGGTCGTCACCGCCGGGCACTGCTTCCACAGCATCGTCGGCAACCCGAACAGCGGGCCGCCGCGCTATCACATGGCCGTGACGCTGGGGAAACTCAAGGACAGCGACCCCGGTGGCGAAACCGCCCAGGTCGTCGACGTCCGCCAGTCCCCGGTCAACGACCTCGCGGTGGTCCGCCTGGACCACCCCATCACCGACATCGTCCCGCTGGCGCTGCCCACCGGGCCGCCCACCGTCGGCGAGGCCCTCCAGTTCGCCGGCTGGGGCTCCACCTCGGCGACCGTCGTCGCCCCGTCCGACCATCTCAAACGCGGCGCCTTCACCGTCGCCGCGCTGCACTCCTACACCCTCGACGCCGCCCCGACCGTCCCTCGGACCGTCGAGAACAGCCCCTGCCCCGACGACTCCGGCGGCCCGTTCTTCGTCTCCGCCGACAACCGCACCGGCACCCTCGTCGCCATCGTCAACAACGGCCCCGCCTGCCCGCAGGCCGGGCTGGAGGTCGTCGCCCGGCTGGACGTCGTGGCCGACTGGATCCGCCAGCAAATGGCCGCTTAGCCGACGCGGGATGACGACGCGGCGACGAGGTGGGGCCGGCGACCTCCTCACCATCAACCTGCCGGCCGCCAACCGCGACCCGGCTTTCCTCGATCAGCCCGACACCTTCTCCTTCGACCGCAATGTTCGCGGTCACCTGGCGTTCGGCCACGGTGTGGACCAGTGCCTCGGGCAGTCACCGGCCCGGGCCGAACTCCAGGTGGCGCACGACATGTCGGCCTACGGCGTGCACGAACTCCCCGTCACCTGGTGACAGCAGTCCAGTCGTCGTTGGGGTGGGCGATGGTGAACGTCATTGACGGGCAGTCGAACGCCGCGCCGGACGGCGGCAGGTCGATGGTGGAGTTGCTCGGCGCGGCCGGCACCCAGGCCCCGTTGCGGGACACCTGGACCGCGGATGCCTCGATCGTCCGGCCGTGCAGGTCCTGGCAGTAGCTGCCGGACGCGGTGTAGACCTCGAAGAAGTCCCAGCTGGAACCGGGAATGTCCTTCTGCCCGCTGCTGGTGTAGAACGCGTCCCATGCGTGCGTCCGGTAGTTCATCAGGTAGACCGTCCAGGTGTTGGCCGTGGTCGACGTGCGATGTTCATCCATGGTGTACACGCGTCGCCCGTTGACGGTTGTCGTGTAGGTCGCGGTGAACGCCGAGTCCATGTCGACCAGCTTGCCGATGGTGTCCCGGCCGCCGCACCAGTCCCAGGCCCACAGCTTCGGGCCGTCCGGCGTGTAGGCCGTGGTGAGTTCGATGCAGGCGTTGCCGGGCGGCAAAGCCGTTGGGGCGTAGACGTAATCGCCACCGCTGGCGGTGATGTCCAGCACGGTGTGGGTGGCTCGCAAGCCGCTGCTGGCGTTGTCGTTGAAGAAGATTCCCCACGCGTCGTGCAGTTCGGCGACACGATGTGGGGTGAGGGCACGGAAGTGGTCGGCCGCCGGACCGGCGGCCGCCAGCGCGGCCGGACCAATCAGCCCGGGCACCACTCCCCCGGCCGGCACGCCGGTCGTCATCGACAGCACGAGCATCAGCGCGGCCGCCATCGTCGCCATGATCAGCTCACCACGATTCGGTCGATGTCGGGCGCCCAGCCGGTCGGGTTGGTGATCAGGATGGTGTTGGCGCCGGCCACCAAGGTGAGGGTCACGGTCACCGAGCCGACGGTGTCCCAGCCGCCGGTGTTCGGGGTGGCGACTGTCGTCGCCGCGCCGTTGTTAGCGCTAACGGCGATCGACCTGTCCTCACCGGAGGCGTAGAAGATGGCGATCTTGTGTGCGCCGGCCGTGCCGGTGACGTTGTTGAACCGCAGGTAGTTCGTGGTGCCGTTGCCGACATAGCCGACCAACGCGCCGCCGGAGGCACCGGACGAACTTCGCACAGCGGCCTGGCCGCCCAGAGTGTTAGCGCTCGCTTCGGCCTCGTACGAGGTGCCCTGCGGCGGCGCGCCGGCGATCTTCCAGTACACCGTGTAGCGGGTGTGATGGGTCTGGTGGAACGGCAGCAACGACACCGTCCCGGTGCTCGCGGTCGCCGTGAAGTGCAAGGGATTCGCCGTGTCCTGCACGAGAGTGTCGGTCCGCAGCGTGGGCAGCACGCCGCCGAGGTCGGTGGTGCCGTACTGGCCGGCCAGCACCACCGGACCGTACTTCACCGCCCCGACGCCGGCATTGTCGTTGGCCCGCGGGAAACTCAACGCCGCCGGCAGTGACACGTCGATCACGTCGCCGTTGGCCCAGGTGCGGTCGATCGTCGCGTACGTTCCGGGCGTGACGGCGACGTTCTGCGCCGTGCCGTTGACCTTGATCGTCGCGCCCGAGGTCCAGCCAGGGATGCGGATCTTCAGCGCGATGTGCCCGGTGCCGCCGATGGTCAGCCGGGTGCTGGTCGAACTCGGGAAAGAGGTGTCCTGCTTGACCGTGATCGACCGTCCGGGCCAGGTCAGCACGGAGGCGGTGAACAGGTTCACGTACAGCGTCTCGCCGGCGTAGAAGTAGATGCTGTCGGCGAACTTGGTCTGCGACTCCATCCCGGTGCCGTGGTCGCAGGTGAAGTCGTCGTAGTCGTTGGCGTAGGTCTTGATGCCGCCGGCGCGCAGCGGCGTGTAGTAGGTGACGAACCCGTGCGCCGACGTCGGGTCCTGCTCACCGAGGATCTGGTTGAGCAGCGCCAGCTCGTAGTAGTCCATCAGCTCGGCGCGGGTGGGGTCGGTGAAGAACAGCTGCCGGCTCAGCTTGAGCATGTTGTACGTGTTGCAGACCTCGCAGGTGGTGTCCGAGAGCTGGCTCGCGATGGCGTCCGGGGTCTGGAAGTACTCGCCGTTGGAGTTGCCGCCGATCACGTAGCTGTGGTGGGCGGTGACGATCCGCCAGAAGTTGTTCGCGATGTCCCGGTACCGGGTGGTGCCGCTCGCGTGGTACTCCCGGATCGCCCCGATGATCTTCGGGATCTGGGTGTTGGCGTGGTTGCCGGCGAGTTGGTCCTGGTTGGCCGCCAGCGGGTCCAGGATGCGGGCGTGGTCGAACCGCTGCGCCGTGGTGAGGTGGTCCGTGTTACCGCTAACAAGGTAGAGGTTGGCCAGCACCTCGGGCATACCGCCGAACTCCGTGTTCAGCGCGGCCTGCATCTGCGACTGGCTGAGCCGGTCGGTCCGCCACTTCACCCACGCCGCCATGGCGGTCAGCACGGTCAGCGCCTGGCCGTTGCCGGCCAGGTTGTACTGGTCGAGCAGGCCGGCCATGATCTTGTGCAGGGTGTAGTACGGCGCCCAGACCTGCTGGCCGCTCTCCAGCCGGTCGAAGAAGTTCTCCGGATAGGCGGACAGGTAACCGCTGTGGAAACCGGCGTTCGGCGAGGCGTTCTGGCAAGCGGCAAGGGAGCTGACCAGGTAGTCGCCCTTGCTCTTGTACGTCGTGTCGCCCGTGTTGGCGTAAGCCTGGGCCAGGCCGGACAGCAGGTGCCCGGTGGAGTGGCCGCGCAGCTCGGTGTTCGGGCTTTCCCAGCCGCCACAGGGCTGGGCCGAACTGGGCAGGCCGACGTTGACCCGGAACATGTGCAGCAGCCGGTCGGGGTCGACGAACCGGAAGTAGGCCAGCTGACGGTTCATGTTGTCCAGGAACGGACCGGCCTGTAGGCGAACCGCGCCCAGTGGGAACGGGAATGCCGAGACGCCGACGGGAGTCGGCGCGGCGGTCACGTTCTCCGCCAGCGCGACGCCGGCGGAGATCGCGCCGACGGCCTTGAGCATGGTGCGTCGGTCGAAGGAGATCATCGTGTGCACCTTTCCCCAGGAAAGCGCCGGTGCGCGGCAGCGCACCGGCGCTGGTCGGCTCAGCTGGCCAGGGTGATCGTCACCGTGTTCGAGCTGGCGGTGACGGTGTGCGTGCCGGCGTTGTAGCTGCCGCCACTGACGGCGGTCACGCCCGTGCTGAGGAAGACCGGCAGCTGGATGTAGACCGGGCCGCCGGGCAGCGAGCCCGACAACGTGACCGTGACGGTGCGGCCGGCGGTGACGGCGATCGAGACGCCGTAGGTCGAACGGCTGCCCGACGAGACGTCGTAGCTGTTGGTCAGGTTGCCGACCGAGAGCGTCTGGCCCGCGGTGAGCCAGGCGTTGGGCACGCCGCGTCCGATGTAGAGCGGCCGGGTGTAGGTGTACGGCCCCGAACCGCTGGCCGACAAGCCCTCCGCCACCAGGGATTCCAGCAGGCCCTGCTGCTGGCCGGCGACCGGCCACGCGTACGGGCAGGCGCCGAACTCGGGCCCGGCATGGCTGCCGATCCACGGGTTGTTCGGGTCCGGACCGTCCCCGTTGGCCTCCCACCAGGCGTTCGGGCCGCCGGTGGTGGTCTTGATCTGCCAGGCGTAGCTGGTGATCGGCAGGTCACGATAGTTGTCGGAGAACAGGCCGTCCGAGGAGTACGACGTGTTGTACGCGGTCGAGTACCCGTTGAACGCGCCAAAGGTGGGATAGGGATAACCGGCGCCGGACAGCCGGTTGAAGCCCCACTGGTACATCCGGTCGATCTGCCCGGGGTCGCCCATGACACCGGTCAGCGCGCCGCCGGCCAGCATCGTCGACCACTGGTTCTGCCCGACCCAGCCCGGCGACGCCCAGTTGGCGTCATTGGTCGTGTTGCACCGGTTGGCGCTGTTGGGCTTGTCCACCTCGCACGGCAGGTAGGTGAACCCGTTGGCCGACTGGTTGCGGCCGACCACCGTGTTGAGGGCGTTGAGCAGCTTGGTGTAGGCGCCGTCGGCCCACTGCGCCTCGCTGGTCTGACCGATCTTCGTCGCGATGAACCTGTAGGAGGCCAGCATCTGCAACGCGGAGAAGTTGCTGAACAGCCAGCGGCCGGTGGAGTCGTTGTCGAAGTTGGTCTGCAGCGTGCCGTCGGAGGCCAGCTGCGCCGGGTACTTCACCCGGGCGATGGTGTAGAGACTGGGCCCCCACTGCGCGGAACCGCTGCTGTCGTCATGGAAGAACTGGCTGACGAAGGAGGTGTCGTTGGTCTTGGCCAGATAGGTCGCCCAGGCGCCCATCGTCTTCCACACGCCGTCCCAGTACCAGTTGGCGCCGACCTCGTCCCAGTTGTCCTGCTCGGAGATCCGGGCCGTCAGCAGCAGGTTGCGGCCGTCGTGGAAGTCACCGGTCTCGAACTTGGCGGTCAGCTCGCCCGGCACGTCGTGGTTGAGGATCCAGTTGTAGTTGTTGGCCCCGGAGAACTGGGCCTGGCCGATCTGCATCATCAGGTTGTAGATGGTGCCGGCCTTGTCGGCGTTGGCCATCGCGGTGCCCGGGTTGGCCAGGTTGCCGGTGTTGGGCAACGTGGTGTTGGGCAGGGTGAACGTGTTCAGCTCGGCCAGCCGCGAATTCCAGTACGAGGTCATGTGGTTGTAGGCGGTGTCGTAGTTCGGCGCGCCACCGGACAGCACGGAGCCGGTGGGCAGGGCAGCGCCGTTGCCGAAGTTGTCCACCGCCACCACGAAGTCGTGGTTGCTGGTCTGTCCGGGTTGGACGGTGTCCAGCGAGGAGCTGGTCAGCCGCACCAGGTTCGGGCCGGAGCCGCCGGGCGGCACGGTGACCGCGGCGGATCCGTTGTCGGTGACGGACACCCGGGTGTAGACCAGCATGAAGCTGGTGCCGTTGACGGTTTCCTTGTCGGCGAAGTTCTTGATCGCGATGCCGACGTTGCCCGAGGTGCGGCTGGTCTTCATCGCCGGCAGGTAGCCGTTGTCCTCGGTCCACTGCACGCTCTGCCGGCCCGGCGCGCCGCCGTAGTTGTACGCGCTGAAGGAGTACATCCCGCCGCACAGGCCGTTGTACGTGCTGTTCACGCCACGGGCGAAGAACGAGCCCGACAGGTAGGCGAAGACCGGCCAGTAGTTGCCGTCCCAGCCCAGGGCGGTGGTGTTCTGGAAGCCCTGGCCGTTCGGGTCGGTCGGGGTCTGGAAGTTCGTGCCGTACGCCCGTGGCAGGCCGGAGTTGTGGCACGCGTTCGGGTTCAGGTTCGGGATGCCCTGATAGCCGCTGGGCGGCGGTGTCGTGCCCCCGCCGAAGCCCGGGAGCTGCCAGGCCCGGCTGGCCGCGCTGGTGCACGGCAGCTGGACCAGCGCGGTGTTGTTCGCCGAGCTGTCGCCGGACGGCGCGATGCACTTGCCCGAGCTGACCGATGCGACAGTGAAGGTGTTAGCGCTAACAGCTGTCAGGTGGAACTGCTGGTTGGTGCCGGAATGACAGCCGTACTGGATGACCGCGGCGTTGTCGCCGGCGGACGCGCCGGAGATGTCGACGCAGTCGCCGGCGGTGACCGTGCCGATCGTGTACACGTCACCGGAGACCGGGGTGAACGTGAACGACTGGTTGGTCCCGGAGTTGCAGGACCACTGGACGAGTTGCAGCCCACTGGTGCTCGCGCCGCCTGGTACGTCGGCGCAGTTCCCGTTGGCCTGGTTGACCATGGTGCTGGTGAAACCGTCGGCGGCGTGCGCCGCGGTCGCCGGAACCATCATGGCGAGCGCGGCGACCACCAGGAGAACCGATCGTCGTGGAGCGACAGGACGCTTCATCGGGCCCTCGCAGGGAATCGGTTGTTCAGTTGAGTTGGAGGTAGTCCAGTTCCGCGTACCCGGTGCCGCCGGCGAAGTAGGGCGCGCCCTTGGCCAGCCGGATCACGTTGTAGCCGGAGTGCAGGGTGACGGTGGTGGTCGTGGTGGCGAACTTGCCCCAGCCGGCCGTCGGCGGGTAGCTCACGGTCGACCACGCGCCACCGTTGTAGGCAAGGCCTTGCGTGGCAACGGCTCCGGTGCCGTTGGCGTAGCCGATGGTCATCGTGTACGCGCGACTGTCCGGCACATTGACCACGAAGTCGACATAGCTGTCGCCGCGCGGGTCGCCGGTGTTGTCGATCCGGCCGACATAGCCGCCGTTGGACGCCGTCGAGCTGGACAGCCGCTGTGCCCGGAACACCGATGCGTTCTCCGCCTCGTACCGCTGCTGGTACGCCGGGACACCGGTGGTCGGCTGGATCGCCAGGTGGTAAGCGCTGCCGGCCACCATGTTGGGCACTGTCACCGTGATCTGCCCATTGGCGACGGTGTAGGTGGAGTCGGCGATCACCGTCGGCGCGTTGACCGCCGTGAACCGACCGGAGGCCGGCGTCGACTCGAGGGTCACCCGGACCTGCGAGCCGGAAAGGCCGTTGACGCGTACGGTGTTCGTGCCCGACTCGTCGCCGAACACCACGTCGGCCCGGCGGCGAGTGGAGTCGTAGGAGGCGAATCCGTCGAGCCCGGTCTGGGCCGGTGGCGTCGTCGCCACCATCGAGCCGGCCATGTCGCCGTACCACTTGTACAGCCACCACGTGCCGGTCGGCTGGTTGTTGTTCACCACAAGGCCGTTGACCGTGCCGTACTCGTACCAGAAGGCGCGGTCGGCCGCCCACACGCCGGCCCGCTCGAACTTGGCGATGTAGTCGGCCACGCGGCCCGGCACGTCCACCTCGTCGGTCCAGGCGTACTCGTTGATGAAGATCGGCCGTGGGCTGATGCCCAGCGACGACTCCAGCGACCGGTACGCCGCCACGTCGGCGGCCACGGAGCCGCTGCTGTGGTCCAGCTCGTGCCAGACCATGATGTCCGGCACCGTGCCGGTGTTCTTGGCGTTGACCAGGAACGCCCGCATCCGCGTTGCGTCCCAGTGCGAGTAGCCGGGGCCGGCGACCGGCGTGACCGTGTCGCGGGTGCGGATCCGCTGCACCGTGCGGGTCCAGCCGGCGTTGAAGTCGCCGGCGGCCGCGGTGTTCCAGGTGCCGTCGGGCTCGTTCCAGATCTCCCATGCGGCCACGTTGCTCACCGAGCCGGCGGCCAGCCGCGCCGACACCATGGTGTCCACCTTGGACAGCCAGTCGTCCCAGCTGACCCACTTGTACGGGAAGTCGGGATAGATGTCCGGCATGCGGATCACCTCACCGGCGCCGACCCGGTCCGCCTGCGGCGCGACCAGCAGGCCGTCGCCGCCCGGCGGTTGGCCGTTGGGCCGCTGACCCACCCCGGGCGGCGGTTGGGTGAGGGTGTTCATCTTGATCGGCAGCAGCGTCGAGTCGGCCGGCCGGCTGTTCTCGGCGAGCGCGTACAGTCCGCCGGACGCGACGTGCGTGACCGGCCGGAACGGGGAGCCGACATCGACCAGCAGGGTGTGGCCGGCGGCTCGGGCGGGCGGTGCGAGCAGGGTGGTCGCCGCGATGACGGCAGCGGCGATCCCCAGACGTCGTGACGACATCGGGTTCTTCCTCCAGGGCAGGGTCAGGTGACCGGCAGCCAGACCCGCATCGGGCCGGGCTTCCGGTTCCCCCACAGGAAATAGGGCAGGGCGGTGATGGTGATCGGGTCGGCGGCGTCGTCGATGGCCGCCGGGTAGAGGTCTGTGTCCGCGCGACGGACGCTGCCGCGCATCGTGAGGGTCACGGCGGGGGCGTGGTTGACCACCACCGGCGCTGACGGGTCGATCTGTACGTCCTCCAACGTCACGCCGTCGGGCAGATCCGCCTGCTCGACGCAGTAGACCAGCGGGCCACGGGCGAGCGCGACGCAGCCGCGCACCGCGTCGATCCGGGAATGCGGCCGCACCACCCGAACCGGCATCGGCAGCTCCAGCGTCAGGGTGACGCCCGACTGCCAGTCCCGGCGCAGCTGGAGGTAGCCGTCGGCCGGCACGACCGGCGAGCCGTCCAGGCGCACGCCATCCACGGCGCACCAGTTCGGGATACGCAGTCCGAGGGTGAGCGGCGTGTCGGTGGTCACCGTGATTTCGATGCGGCCGTCCCATGGATAGTTCGTCCGCACGGCGATGTGCACGGGTTCGCCGTCCACAGTGGTCTCGATGTCACCGGCGGTGTAGAGCTGGATCTGGAGTCCACTGTGGTCGGTGGTCACCGCGTAGCCGGGCAGCGAGGCCATCAGGCGGGCGAGGTTGGGCGGACAGCAGGCGCAGCTGTACCACGGCAGGCGTTCCGACGGGGCGTCCTCGTGCGAGCCGTCGTGACCGGTGCGCAGGTGCAACGGGTTGGAGTAGAAGAAGTGCTGACCGTCCGCGGCGATCGAGCCCGCGATGGCGTTGTGCAGCACGCGTTCCATCTCGTCGGCGTGCCGGACGTCGCCGGTCGCGAGCAGCATCCGCCAGTTCCACTGGAAGCTCGCGATCGCCGCACAGGTCTCGGCGTACGCACGGTCGGCGGGCAGCTCGTACGGGTCGCCGAACGCCTCGTCGCGGTGCCGTGATCCGTGCGCGCCGGTGAGATACGTCTTCGACCCGAAGGCATCCTCCCACAGGCGTTTCGCCGCCGCCAACAGTTCCGCGTCGTGGGTCTCCACCGCCACGTCCACGACGCCGGCCAGCAGGTACAGCTGCCGGACCGCATGGCCGGCGACCTCTTCGGCCTGCCGGACCGGGACGTGATCCTGAAGGTAGACGGGCCCGAAGCGATCGGGGTTGAGCAATCCGTGCCCGCGCAGGTCGATGAACCGCTTGGCCAGGTCAAGGTACGGCCGGTGACCGGTCATCCGGTACAGCTCCACCAGGGCGGTCTCGATCTCCGGGTGCCCGTCCACCGCGTCCACCTCGGCGAACCGGTCCACGATCAGGTCGGCGAACCGGCGGGCGACGGTGACGATCTCCGCCCCCACCCCGGCGCGGGCGGCGGCCACGGCGGCCTGGATCAGATGGCCGGCGCAGTACAGCTCATGGCTCCAGTGCAGTTCCTGCCAGCGTTGCGCCGGCTTCGCGACGGTGAAGTACGAGTTGAGGTAACCGTCCTCCCCTTGAGCCTTCACCAGCAGCGCGGCGGTGGTGTCCAGGAAAGACCGCAGCTCAAGGTCTTCCGGCGTCCGGGCGAGCTGCCATGCGACCGCCTCCAGCGTCTTGTGCACGTCGGAGTCGGCGAACCACATGTTCCGGAACTCGCCGTCGACCTCGCCGGTGACGCGCCGCAGGTTGTCGACCGCGCCACTGGCGTCCAGCTGCCGCACGCAGTGCGGCAGGGTCCGAACCGCGTTACGCCGCAACCATGTCCCCCACAGACTGTCGTCGGCGACGGTGGTCGCGGTGAGCGGCAGCGGACGAAGTGCCGCGACCGCGTCCGCGGTGAGGTGGACGGGACCGGGTGTGGGCTCGGCCATCGAGGCCTCTCCTGTCTGCTAGCCCTTGAGGGCGCCAGAGGTGAAACCACGCACGTAGTAACGCTGCAACACGAGGAACACGGCGACACACGGCAGGGCGGAGACGACCACGCCGGCTTGCAGCGCACCGAAGTCCACCGAGCCGAGGCTGCCGGACTGGAGGTTGAACAACGCGACCGGCAGGGTGAACTTCGCGCCGTCGGTGAGGAAGATCAGCGGTGCGACGAACTCGTTCCAGGCGGCCAGGAACGAGAACAGCGCGACCGTGACGATGCCGGGCAGCACGCCGCGCAGCAGCACCCGGCGCAGCGCGCCGGTGATCGTGCAGCCGTCCACCAGCGCCGCCTCCTCCAGCTCGGCCGGCAGGGCTTCGAAGGAGTTGCGCATCATGAACAGCCCGAACGGCAGTTGCAGCACCGCGAGCACCAGGCCGAGGCCGACCAGCGAGTTCTGCAGGCCGAGCCAGCCGAGCAGGATGTAGAGCGGGACCAGGATCGTGGTGTACGGCACCATCAGCACGGCCAGCGTCACCAGGAACAGCGCGTTGCGGCCGGGAAAGGGCAGGCGCACCATGGCGTATCCGCCGAGCGTCGTCGTCACGACCGTGACGCTGACGGCGACGACCGCCACCACCACGGTGTTGGCCAGGTACGTGCTCAGCCCGCTGCCGTAGTCAAGAAGTCGTTGGTAGTTGGCCAATCCCCAGCCGTCACGACCGTCGGCGGCCTCCTTGCCGTGCACCGAGGCGAAGAGCGTCCACAGCATCGGCAGCAGGAACAGCACCGCCAGCGCCGCGCCGGTGAGGGCGAAACCGCGCGTCTTCACCGCCCCTCCCGACGGATCAGCCGCAGCTGCGCCACGTTCACCAGGATCAGCACCGTCAGCGTCGCCACCGACACCGCCGCCGCCCGGCCCAGGTCCTGCGACAGGAACGCCTCACGGTAGATGTCGATCACCACCGTCGCGGTGTCGTGCCGGCCGCCGGTGAGGATGAAGAACTGGTCGAACGCCAACAGCGAACCGGTCAGCGACAACACCATGGCCAGTGCGATCGTCGGCCGGAGCAACGGGAGCGTGACCCGCCACAGCGTCTGCCACCGTCCGGCCCCGTCGATCCGGGCCGCCTCGTAGAGCACCGGGTCGATGCTCTGCAGGCCGGTCATCAGGATCAGCATGTAGAACCCGGCGAACCGCCAGGTGATCATGCCGACCGTCGAGCCAAGCGCCGTGCCCGTCGAGCCCAGCCAGTCCACCCGGCCAAGCCCGATCGCCTGCACGAGTCCGTTGAGCGGTGAGGAATCCGTGGTGAACAGCCCGTAGAACAGCAGGCTCGTCGAGGCCAGGCCGACCGCGCTCGGCAGGAACAGCACCGTCCGCACCGCCCCGACCCCGCGCCGGTTCCGCTGCACCAGCAGCGCCAGCCCGAACGCGATCAGGCCGAGCACCACCGTGGTCACCGCGGTGTACTTCGCCGTGAACCACACCGCCCGCAGGAACAGCGGATCCCCCAGCGCCCGGTAGTTCGCCACCCCGTTCGGCGCCGACGCCCCCAGCAGCGGCCAGTGGTTGAACGACATCCAGACCATCAGCAGCAGCGGGACCACGAACAGCGTGCCCACCAGCACCGCCATCGGCGTCGCGTACAGCAGGCCCAGCCTGGCCCGGTGCCGGCTGATCGACGCCCGCCGAGGCGTCGGCGGCGAGGCCGGACGCACCGACGGCCGCGGCGGTGACAGTGACACCACGTCAGCCCCCACTTGCCAGCGACTCGGTGATGGCGGCGTTGTGGTCGTGCAGCGCGGTCGTGGGACCGGTGGTGCCGAAGACGGCGTCGATCACCGTCTGCGTCCACGGGCCGTTGGTGTCGTTGTAGGTTTTGCCGAAGTTGACGGAGATCGGCGTCTGGCCCTCGCCGGCGAGCTTGTTGAACACGCCCAGGCGCGGATCCTGCTTGGCGTAGGTGTTGTCGGCGAGGTCGGACCGGACGGTGATGTTCTTGTTCTTGGCCACGACGTCCACCTGGGCCTGGTCGGACAGGGTCCACGAGATGAAGTCCCAGGCGGCTGCGGCGTGCTGGCTGTTGGCGCCGACACCGAGGACGTCGCCGCCGACGAACGAGGAGCTGCCGCCGGTCAGGCCGGGGATCGGGGCCACGCCGACCTGGAGGTCGGGGCCCTCCTTGATGCCCTGCAAGGCGGTCGCGCCCATCGGCTGGATGCCGATCTTGCCGTCGAGGAAGGACTGGGTCCAGGTCGGGCCGGACTCGTCCTTGGCCGACGCCGGCACCAGACCGTCGGCGTAGAGCTGGTGCAGCGTCGCGTACACCTGGGACGCCACGGGATTGTCGATGGTGGAGGCGGTCCCCTGGTCGTTGAGCACGGTCCCGCCGGACGCCCAGATCATCGGCCAGCTGGTGAACAGCTGGCAGCCGGGGCAGGCGCCACCGAAGAAGTAGCCCTTGACGTCACCGCCGAGGGCGCTGATCCGCTTCGCGTCGGCGACGACATCGCCGAGGGTGGTCGGCGGCTTGGCCGGATCGAGGCCGGCACGGGTGAACAGGACCTTGTTGTAGAACAACGCCGACAGGTCGATGTCGTGCGGGACGGCGAACTCCTTGCCGTCGTTGGTGGCCGCCTTCATGTGCGCGGGGGCCAGGGAAGCCTTGAACGGCAACTGGTCCACCCGCGCGGTGAGATCCATGAACACACCGTTGGCGGCGTAGTTGGGCGCGTACACCACATCGGAGGCCAGCAGGTCGGGCAGCTGCTTGGCGCCGGCGGCCGTGCCGACCTTCTGCTGGTAGGAGTCGGCCGGGAAGACCGTCAGCTTCACCTTGTTCTTGTGGCTCGCGTTGTACGCGTCCACCAACGTCTGGCTGAACGTGGCCGTCGGCGACCGGGTCCACATGGTGATCGTGGTGCCGTCGTCCACCGCCCCGGTGCCGCCGGCCGAGGTCGACGGCGGGCCGCCCTGACAGGCAGTTAGCGCTAACACTGCGGCCACGACGACCGCGGCACGGGCCCGCGCGATCATGTGCTTCTCCTAACGGCCGCTGGCGGCTCTGCACGCTTCGAGGAGAGAATCCGGAAACCGGTTTCCGCCAAGCTAGACCCGGCCGCGAGCGCCGTCAAGAACCTTGTTTCCCAGTGTTTACAACGCTATGTTCGGCCAGCTGGAGGTAGTCTGCGGCCATGCCCTCGCGGAAACTTTCAGCAACCGATGGCCGCGGCCGGCCGGCCACCATCGCCGACGTCGCCCAGATCGCGGGCGTGTCGACGGGCACGGTGTCCAAGGCGCTCAACGGCCGCGGCACGCTGCGCGCCGAGACCCGCGACCGCGTGCTCGCCGCGGCCGAGCAGTTGGGTTTCCACCCGAACCGCGCGGCCGTCTCGCTGAACTCGGGCCGGACCTACACGGTCGGCATGATCACCACCGACACCATCGGCCGGTTCAGCATCCCGCTGCTGATGGGCGTCGAGGACGCACTGGGCGCCGGCGAGATGTCGGTGTTCCTGTGCGACGCGCGCGACGACCGCATCCGGGAGCAGTACTACCTCCGCACGCTGCTCAGCCGCCGGGTGGACGGCATCATCGTCACCGGGCGGCGCAGCCACGCCCGTCCGCCGATCGGCGCGGATCTGCCGATTCCCGTGGTGTACGCCTTCACCAGCTCCACCGACCCCCAGGACATGTCGGTCGTGCCCGACGAGGCCGGCGGCGCACGCAAGGCCGTCGAACACCTGCTGGCCATCGGCCGCCGCCGGATCGCTCACGTCACCGGGCCCGAGCACCATCACTCGGCGGCGGTGCGGGCGTCCGCCACCATGGCCCGGCTCGCCGAGGCCGGGCTGGACCTGGTCGCACCACCACTGTTCGGCGAATGGAGCGAGGCCTGGGGCCGGCACGCGGCGAAGATCCTGCCCGACAAGGGATTCGACGCCGTGTTCTGCGGCAGCGATCAGATCGCCCGCGGCGTGGCCGACGCGTTGCGGGCGACGGGCCGGCGGGTGCCGGAGGACGTCGCCCTCATCGGCTTCGACAACTGGGACGTCATGGCGCTGGCCTGCCAGCCGCCGCTGACCAGTGTCGACATGGAGCTGGAGCAGCTCGGCCGGACGGCGGCCGAGCTGCTGCTGGCCGCGATCAACGGCGAGACGCCGCCGCGACGGCACGTCCACCCGTGCCGGCTGGTGGTCCGCGACTCCACGGCGGCGGCCGGCCCGGTGATCACCCGCGATGAGCCTTGACGCGCCATCACGTCGCCGGGATAGTGATGCGCCAGCACCCCATACCGCCCCTGCCGGAGGTCAGGCTCGCGAATACGGGTCGCGTGAAGTGTTAGCGCTAACTGCGCTCTGCGGTCGGTCGTCGAACGTGCCCGGAAAGGGGGTTCGCACGGCCGCCGCTCTCGCTCGGAAATGTGCCGGCCGCGACTCTCGAAAGCCGCCGGCGCCATTCATCCGACCATGGGCAAAGGAGCTCACAATGGTCTTTCGGGCACGGGTGCCCCGACTCGGGCGGGCCCTGCTGGCCGCGACCGCGGCGACCGCGTTCGCCGTCGTCACGGCGCCCGCCTCCCCTGCCGCCACGCAGGGCCCGTGCGACATCTACGCCGCCGGCGGCACGCCCTGCGTCGCCGCGCACAGCACCACCCGAGCCCTGTACGGGAACTACAGCGGCCCGCTGTACCAGGTGAAGCGCGCCTCCGACGGCACCACGCGCGACATCGGACCGCTCAACCCCGGCGGTGTCGCCGACGCCGCGTCGCAGGATTCCTTCTGCGCCACCACGTCCTGCCTGATCACCGTGATCTACGACCAGTCCGGCACTGGCAACAGCCTCACCCAGGCACCCCCGGGCGGCTTCAACGGCCCGGCCGCCGGCGGGTACGACAACCTGGCCGACGCCACCGCCGCGCCGACCATGGTCGGTGGGCACAAGGCCTACGGCGTCTTCGTCGCGCCCGGCACCGGATACCGCGACAACAACACCACCGGGGTGGCCACCGGCGACCAGGCCGAGGGCGAGTACGCGATCTTCGACGGCACCCACTTCAACAGCGACTGCTGCTTCGACTACGGCAACGCGGAACGCAACAGCCGGGACAACGGCAACGGCACGATGGAGGCCATCTACTTCGGCAACAGCAAGGGCTGGGGCTTCGGCTCCGGCAACGGCCCCTGGGTGATGGCCGACCTGGAGAACGGGCTCTTCTCGGGGGTCGACGCCGGCTACAACGCGAACGACCCGAGTGTGAGCCACCGCTACCTGACCGCGATCGTCAAGGGCGGCCCCAACCACTGGGCCATTCGCGGCGGCGACGCCCAGTCCGGTGCGCTGTCGACGTTCTACGACGGCGTGCGGCCCAACGTCTCGGGCTACAACCCGATGCGCAAGGAAGGGGCGATCATCCTGGGCATCGGCGGTGACAACAGCAACGGCTCCGCCGGCACCTTCTACGAAGGCGTGCTGACCACCGGCTATCCGTCGGACGCCACGGAGAACGCGGTTCAGGCCAACATCACCGCCGCCGGTTACGCCACCACCGGCGGCGCCGGGACCGGTCCGCTGCACGCCGTCGGCGCGGGAAAGTGCGCGGACGTGCCGAACTCCACGCCGGGCTCGCAGACGCAGATCAACACCTGCAGCGGGCAGTCGAACCAGGCCTGGACCCACAGCTCGTCGAACCAGCTGACGGTAAC
>DATJJB010000126.1:0-13975 GCA_035492655.1 Kutzneria sp.
CAACGCCCGCGCCCGCTCCTCGGCGGTCCGCAGCGACAGCCGGGCGTCCATCTCGGTCTGACGGGCGTGATTGAGCTGGTTGGCGGCCTCGTCACGCTCGGCGGTGTCGGGCTCCTCCTCGACCGCCTCCTCCTGCACGGCAGCGAGGCGCTCCTCCAGCTCGGCCAGCTTGCCGACGGCGTCCTCACGGGCCTGCTCCAACTTGACCCGCTGGCCGCCGATGCGCTCGACCTCGGCCTCGGCCGACCGCACGGCCGCCCTGAGCCGGTTGATCCGCTCGCCGGACCGGGCGCGCCGCACCTTGGCCTCGTTGAGCTGCTCCTTGAGCTCGGCGACCTCGTTGCGCCGGGTCTGCTGCTCGGCCCGGGCCCCGGCCAGCGCTGCGCCGGCGTGCTCAAGGGCCCGCTCGGCCGCGCCCAGCTTGTCCTGCGCCTCGTCGACGGCGGCCTGCACCTCGATCGTGCTCTGCGCCCGCCCCGAACCGCCGATGGCCCAGTCGGTACCGAGCACATCGCCCTCACGGGTGGCGGCACGCAGCCCCATCGCCACCAGCGATCGTGCCGTCGGCAGGTCGTCGACGATGGCCATCTTCTCCAGCGCACGCTCGACGGCCGGCCGCAGCGCCTCAGGGGCCCGCACACAGTCGACGGCCCAGCGCGCACCCGGCGGCAGCATCGGCCACGACGAGCGGTCCGGCACCGGTCCCCCGGCGCCGATCAGCAGCCCGGCCCGGCCGGCGTCGGAAGAACGCAGCAGCTCCAGCGCGGCGACGGCGTCCGAACCGCCGTTGACGGCAATGGCATCGGCCACCGGACCGAGCGCGGCGGCCAAAGCCACCTCGGCCCCGGCCTCCACGGTCAACAGCGCGGCCACGGAACCCAGCAAACCCGGCAACCGGTCGCCGGCGGCCAGCAGCGCGCCGGCACCGTCCTTACGGGTCAGCCCCAGCGACAGCGCGTCGACGCGGGCCTTCCAGGACGAGATCTCCTTGTCGGCCGCGCGTTCGGCCTTGACCAGCTCCTCGACCCGGGTCCGTGCCACCTTCTCGGCCTCGACGGCCTGGGTGTGCCGGTCCTCGACGCCGGCGTCGCCCTCGTCCTCGGTGCCGGTGACCTCTTGTTCCTCGGCCAGCTCGATACGGGCGATCTCGGCCCGCTCGCCGGCCTCGGCCAGCGAGGTGGACAGCCGCTCGATCTCCTCGGCCGACGCGTTGTTCTTGCTGCGCAACGCCTCCACCTGGCCGGTGAGCCGGGCCAGGCCCTCCCGGCGGTCGGCGATCAGCCGCACCGCGGCCAGGTGCGCCTTCTCCGCCGCGGTGACCATGCGCTCCAGCTCGGACCGGCGCTCGGTGCTCTCGGCCAGCACGATCCGGGCCTCGGTGACGGCCTCGTTCAGCTCGGCCTCACGCTCGGCGGTCTGCTCGGCCTCGGCGTCCAGCTCGTCGGGGTCGCGGCCACCGCGGGATGCTTCCGGCGGGGCCGACAGGTGCCGGGCGCGCTCCATGGCCAGCCGCACGGTGCCGCGCAGCCGTTCCTCCAGCGCCGACAGCCGGTACCAGGTCTCCTGGGCCTGCTGCAGGATCGGCGCGTCCTCGGCGACCAGCTGCTCCAGCTCGGACTGCTTGGCCGAGGCCTGCTGCACCAGCTGCTCGACCTCGGTGCGCCGGGCCCGCGCCGCCGCCTCGTCGGCCTCGTCGCGGTGCAGGTCGCCGCGCTGGGTGACCAGGTCGTCGGCGTGCAGCCGGAGCCGGGAGTCGCGCAGGTCGGCCTGCACGGCCTGGGCCTTGCGGGCGATCTCGGCCTGCTTGCCCAACGGCTTGAGCTGGCGGCGCAGCTCCGCGGTGAGGTCGGTCAACCGGGTCAGGTTGGCCTGCATCGCGTCCAGCTTGCGGAGCGCCTTCTCCTTGCGCTTGCGGTGCTTGAGCACGCCGGCGGCCTCTTCGACGAAGGCGCGGCGCTCCTCGGGCTTGGACTCCAGGATCGCCGACAGCTGGCCCTGCCCGACGATCACGTGCATCTCGCGGCCGATGCCGGAGTCGGACAGCAGCTCCTGGATGTCCAGCAGGCGGCAGGAGTTGCCGTTGATCTCGTACTCGGTCGCGCCCTCGCGGAACATCCGGCGGGTGATCGACACCTCGGTGTAGTCGATCGGCAGCGCGCCGTCGGTGTTGTCGATGGTCAGCGTCACCTCGGCCCGGCCGAGCGGCGCGCGGCCGGCGGTGCCGGCGAAGATGACGTCCTCCATCTTGCCGCCGCGCAGGCCCTTGGCGCTGCCCTCGCCCATCACCCAGCGCAGCGCGTCCAGCACGTTGGACTTGCCGGAGCCGTTGGGGCCGACGACGCAGGTGATGCCCGGCTCGAAGCGCAGCGTCGTCGCCGAGGCGAAGGACTTGAAGCCCTTCAGCGTCAGGCTCTTCAGGTGCACGTCGGGTTACCTTCTTGGCGAGCTTGCTCCGGCCGGGTTATCGGCAGAGGGTACCCGGCGCGCGGGCGGACCAAGCGCACGCTGGGCCGAATGGTGAAAAAAGAACTGATACGGGCCAATTCCTGGTCAGTTCTTGACGAAGATGATGGCCGGCGTCACGGTAAGCGGTGTCCCGGCTACCCAGGAGAACCCCGCCATGCCCAGATTCCTCGCCGTGGTGGCGACTTCGGCCAGCCTAGCGCTGCTGACGCCGTTCGCCGGCACGGCCCCGGCGACTCCGGCTACCCCCTCCGATCGACAGCAGGTCTACGACGCCGCGGCGGCCGAGTTCGGCGTGCCGGCCGAGGTGCTCCTCGGCGTGTCGTACCTGGAATCGCAGTGGAACACCTATGCCGGCACGCCCAGCGCGGCCGCCGGCTACGGACCCATGCACCTCACCGACTTCGCCACCGCGAGCACCGGGCAACGCCCCGAGTTCGAGGACAGCGACGGCCGCGGCGATGACAGCCGGCCGATGCGGCATTCGGTCGCGGTGCCGACTGACGTGCCGGCGGCGGCACTCCAGACGGCGCAGCAGGCCGCCCAGCTGGCCGGCGTCAGCGCGGCGGCCGTGCGCACCGATCCGCGGCAGAACATCCGGGCCGGGGCCGCGCTGCTCGCGTCGTACCAGAAACAACGCAGCGACAAGGCCGGCGACTGGTACGCCGCCGTCGCGAAGTACAGCGGGGCCACCGACAGCGGGTCCGCGGCGGACTTCGCCGACGAGGTCTTCCAGACCATACGACAGGGTGAAGCCCGTACCACGGACGACGGACAGCAGGTCACGCTGCGTGCCGACGCCGCGGTCGCGCCGGACACCGGGCAACTGGCCCAGCTCCACCTCACGCCGACCAGGTCGAACGGCGCGGAGTGCCCCAACGGCGTGTCGTGCGAGCTCGATCCCGCCGCCTACGCCCAGTACGGCCCCGGCCCGGACGACTACGGCAACCACGACACGTCGAACCGGCCAACCTCGCAGAAGATCGACTACATCGTCGTCCACGACACCGAGGCCACCTGGGACACCACGCTCAAGCTGATCCAGGACCCCGAGTACGTCAGCTGGAACTACACGATCCGGTCCCAGGACGGGCACATCGCCCAGCACGTGCTGGCCAAGGACGTGGCCTGGCACGCGGGCAACTGGTACGTCAACTCCCGGTCCATCGGGGTCGAGCACGAGGGCTTCCTGGCCGAATCCGGTTGGTACACCGAGGCGATGTACCGCGCCTCGGCCAAGCTCGTGCGCTGGCTGGCCGCGAAGTACCAGATTCCCTTGAACCGCCAGCACATTCTCGGCCACGACAACGTGCCGGGCATCACGCCGCCCCTGGTTCCCAAGCAGCACACCGATCCCGGCCCCTACTGGGACTGGGACCACTACATGTCCCTGCTCGGCGCGCCCCGGCCGCTGCCGCTGCCGGCGCCGCCGTTCGGCATGCTGACCATCCATCCCGACATGGCGACCAACGATGTGGCCTTCACCGGCTGCGTGAAGCCCGCAGTCGCCTGTCCGACAAGGGGTGCCAGCGAGGTCGTGCTGCACTCCCAGCCCAGTGACAGCTCGCCGCTGCTGACCGACATCGGCCTGCACCCGGACGGCACGCCGCAGACCATGGACGTCAACGACGTCGGCAGCCGGGTGTCCGAGGGGCAGCAGTACGCCATCGCCGACCGTCGCGGCGGCTGGGTCGCCATCTGGTATCTGGGACAGAAGGGGTGGTTCCACGCCAAGGACGCCGTCTTCGCCGCCGGTGTGGTCGTGGCCCCCAAGCCCGGCAAGGCATCCGTGCCGATCTACGGCCGCGCCTACCCGGAGGCCTCGGCCTATCCGGCCGGTACGACGCCGCAGGACATCGTGCCGATGACGTACGTGCTCGGCGCCGGACAGCGCTACGTGTTCGGCGGTGTCGCGCCGTCGCAGTACCTGGCGACGGTGTGGGATCCCAGCGGCACCGTGAACACCAAGCCGGTCACCGGCAAGATCCGCTACTACGAGATCCAGTACGGGCACCGCGTCGAGTTCGTCAACGCGGACGACGTGCAGCTCCTGCCGGCGTTCTGAGACACGGGAAAGGGCCGGCGTCTGGCTGACGCCGGCCCTTGTCCCCGTGACCCCTAGGACTTCGGGGTCAGGTCCACCAGGAACTTCTGGTCCACGGTCACCACGTCCATCCGGTCGATGTCGCCGATGTTGAACGACGTCGCGGTGGGCACCTGGCTGTCCGTCTCGGTCCCGTTGCGCCACCAACCGACGCTCTGGGACTGCCCGTTCTTGTTGTGCACCATCAGCTGGCACACCTGGCCGACGGGCAGGTTGGACACCTTGAGGTTGATCGCGGTGCCCCAGGCCTTGCTGGTCAGGTCGGCGCTGGCGGTGACCTTGCTGGTCTGGTCGGTCGCCTGCCACACCGCGGTCGGCGGCTCGGCCGCCGGGGGGCTGGCCAGCGAGCGCTGCACGAACACGGCGCTCACCGCCACCGCCGCCACCAGGACCGCCGCCATGGTCAGGAAGTTGCGACGGCTGGTGCGCTTGTCGGTCTCCCTGGCCCGACGGCGATTGGCCGGGCCCTTCGCCTTCGGTTGCTGCGCGGGCGGTTCCGGCCGCACCGGAGCCGGCCGCTGCGGCGGCCTCGGCTGCTCCGGCACCGGCGGCACCAGATGCCGACCCGGGTTCGGGTCGGTCATCCGGCCGAAATCGGGTTGGGGGCGGTTCTTCGGCCGCGGCAGCGGCATCGATGGATGCTCCGGCATACCGGGATCGCCCGGTGGCCCGAGGGAACTCGGGTCCAGATCGAACCCGTCGATGTCCTCCAAGTCTGCCAAGGAGATCCGTCCCAACAGCCCTGGCAGCGGCGAGAACCGCACCAGTTCCTGCTGGCAGAACGGACATCCGGCGAGATGGCGCTCCATCTGCGAGCGCTCCCCCGGTTCGAGGGAGCCAAGCACATAGACGCCAAGGGATACTGAGTGCTGGCAACTCATAGCTCGGTCACCCCCCGCTCCTCCAGTGCTCCCCGAAGCGCACGCAACGCGTAGAAGCAGCGCGACTTGACCGTGCCCGCGGGGACGCCCAGCACGGTTGCAGCCTCGGAGACAGTCCGACGGCAGTAGTACAGCTCCACGATGACCTGGCGATGGTCATGACTGAGCGACCGCATCGCCTCGGCAATCTGCCAGGCCTGCAATACGTGATCCAGTTCGTCGGAGCCCGACGGCAGCTCATCGGTCTCCAGCGGAACCTCGGGTGCTCTGGCCTCCTTGCGGCGGTGACCGGAGATGATGAGGTTGCGCGCGACCGTGTACAGCCACGGGCCGGCCTGCTCGGGTTCCAGCGAGTCAGCGTGTTTCCACGCGCGCAGCAACGTCTCCTGCACGATGTCCTCGGCGTACTGGTAGTCGCCTCGCACAGCTCGCAACACGTAGCCGAGTAGCGGCCGCCGGTAGCGGCCGTACAGCTGCCGTGCCAACTCGTCACTACGATTCGCGCTCTGACCCACGAACGTCCAATACGGAGCCGGGTCCCGGGCGGTTCAGCGTTCTTCAAAACCTTTTGCGACACCCTTGGCCTCCGACCATCGCTCGACGACGAGATCCACACGTCCAGGGGTGTCACCGGAGTTCAACGCGGCCAGCAAGTTCTGACAGGAGTCACGGCGTCCCTCGGCCACGACCTGCACGCGGCCGTCGGCCAGGTTGGTCGCCGCGCCGTCGAGGCCGAGCTCCAGCGCCCGGCTGCGGGTCCACCAGCGGAAGCCGACGCCCTGCACGCGGCCGTGCACCCAGGCGGTGAGCCGGACCGTCTGTTCTGTCATCTGGCAATGATCGCGTGCACCACCTCCCACCTGCCCGGAAGGTGGCCCCGCGCGCGGTTGTACCCCGTTCGCCCGCCCGTGTGTCACCCATTAGTGGTACGGTCGCCCGCCGTGAGCCCCCGCAGCAGACGACCGGCCACCGCCGGCATGCTCGTCGGACTGACCCTCGGCGCCGCGTGCGCCGGTGGCGCGTCGGTCGCCGTCGGGCCCGCGACCTTGACCTCGGTGCTACTCGGCGAGGCCAGCCCGCTCACCACCGCCCCGGCCGTGACGCAGCAGCTGGGCGCCGCCGCCGGCCACGAGCAGAACAACCGCCTGGTCACCTCCACCGGTGCGCCGGCCGAGACCACCACCCCGTCGCCGACCAGCACCACCACGACAACGGCGACCAGCACCACCACCACGACCTCCGAGCCGCCGACCAGCACCACCACACCGTCGGCGACCACGACGACCGCCAAGCCGCCGGCCGACGGGCCGGCCGCGCAGGTGCTGGCGCTGGTCAACGACGAGCGGGCCAAGGTCGGCTGCAAGGCGCTGACCGAGGACAAGCGACTCGACACCGCCGCCCAGCTGCACAGCGACGACATGTCGAAGAACAGCTACTTCTCGCACACCTCGCAGGACGGCCGCAGTTTCGTCGACCGCGAGCACAACGCCGGCTACCCGAACCCCGGTGGCGAGAACATCGCCGAGGGCTACACCAGCGCCGCCGCCGTGATGGACGGCTGGATGCACTCCGACGGGCACCGGCGCAACATCCTCGACTGCAGCTTCACCACGATCGGGATCGGTGTGACCACCACGGGGTGGTACTGGGTGCAGGACTTCGGCAGGTAGCCGGGTGGAGTTGAGCGTGTTCACCGGATCGCGTGACGCCCGTACTGAGTGCTTTTCACTCTGGCCGACACGACCCGTATTCTCTGGCCGGGGCGGTAACGAGGAGGCTCACGTGAGCGAGCTTGCGAGCGAGCAATCGAACACAGTAGCGGCGCTCGCGCGGCCGACGAAGGAGGCGGCGTGAGCGAGCCCGAGCGGGCGTTGTTGAGCCCGCCCAAGCGGAGCGGCGCGCCGCGGTCGTCGGCCAAGGTGATGATGGCCGCCGCCGGGGTCGTGGTGGCGACCGCGTTCGCCTCGGTGGCCACCATGGCGGCCGGGCAGGGCGCGACCCCGCAGTCGCAGAACCAGAACGTGGACCCGGCCTCGCAGCAGCTCGGCGGCACGACACGGACCACCGACGCCAACGGCGACACCACCAGCGACACCAGCGACACCACGAGCAGCAGCTCGTCGACCAGCGCCTCGTCGACGTCGAAGACCACCACGTCCAAGACGACCACGACGACGGCGAAGGAAGGCGGCAGCAACCCGCCCGGGGGCACCACGCCGATCACCCAGCCGGGCGGCGGCGGCACGACGTCGCCGGAGCACACGACGACGACCACCACCACGACGACCACGACTCCGCCGCCGAGCTCGACGACAACGACGACGAGTCCCCCGGCGGGCAACCCGCCGGCCTGATCAGGCCGCGAGCCCGCCGCGGGCGATGACGCTCGTGCGGCGGGCCAGCGCGACCGCGTGGTCGGCGAACCGCTCGTAGTTCTGGCTCAGCACGGTGGCGTCCACCGCGGTGGCGATGCCGTGCGGCCAGTCCTCCCGCGTCACGGTGTTGAACACCGCCCGGTGCAGGTCGTCCATGATGTCGTCGCTGGCGTCCAGGAAGGCTGCCAGCTCCGGATCGCCGGTGCGGATCACCTGTTCCGCCGTGTTGGCCAGGGTGATCGCCAGCTGGCCCATGTCCGCGAACGGGACGCGCAGCTCGGCCGGCAGCACGTGGGCCGGATGGCGCCGGCGGGCCGCTCTCGCGATGTGCAGCGCCAGATCCCCCATGCGCTCCAACGCATCCACCGCGTGCACCGCCGTCAGGACCACGCGCAGATCCGTGGCCGCCAGCAGGTGTTCCTCGCACTCGGCCCGGGCGCGGGCCAGCGCGGCATCGCCCGTGATGACCTTCTCCGCCATCGACCGGTCGGCGTCCAGCAGCGCGACGCTCGCGTGCTGCATGGCGTCGCCGACCTGGCGGCACAGGTCGGCCAACCGGTCCAGCCGACGGTGCTTGACCTTGCCCACCTCACCGAGGTTAGGCGCGCGTCAACGCAGTGGGCCGCTGTCACCGAAACCTTGACGCGGCCCGAACGCGCGGTGCCGGGCCGACCGCTGGCGGACGGCCGGCCCGGGTTCCGCACCACCCCCGTGGGGGTGGAATCTCAGGCGGCCCCGCCGCTGTTGGCGATCCACTGGCCGCCGGTCTGCCTGGCCTGCTTGCGGGCCTCCAGCAACGCGGAGATGACCAGGTCGACCTCCTCGTCGGAGAGGAACGCGACCTCGCCCGGGGGCGCCTGCAGCACCACCTTGTCGCCAGCAGACCACACGCGCAGTGCCCGGCGCTTCTTGCCGAACCCGAGACAGGACACCTCGTGGCCCTCTGGTGAGCTCATGGCCAACTCCTCCCTGCGAGAGGCTGGTCGTCGCGGCCGCGATCCTGGGGGTAGCCGCGCCTCTCGCACGATCACGTAGAACATAGGTGTACGCACCGCAGTTGTTACGCACTCTAACTGTCGAGTTTGCGTCCAAACGGGTGATGTTGTGTCAGCAAACAGGACAAGTTGTCACCATTTGTAAAGGTGGTAGCGCCGTCAACTAGATCACCCTGCGCTGTCGATCGCCCATCCGGCGTCACTCCGCCACCCCGGGCTCCGTTCGGCCGCACCGGTCGTCTGCACGTGCAGACGACTCGGCATAGCCGACCGCAGTCAGCCGATCACAACGAGCACACTCCACACATCACGCAGGCCGCTGGCCGCATGGAGCCCCAGAAAAATGACACGGCCCGTCGGCGGCCGTCGGGTCGACCTTCTTCGGTCGACGGGGCTGTGGCACTCACTGAATCCACTGCAGCAGGGACACATCGTGGCTCGCGCCATCCCCCACACCCACGGCTCCGCCGAAAACACCTCTCTCGTCGCCACACCCTTTCCGCTACAATCTGGTCTGTCTAGACAGACCAGGGAGGCGGAGATGAGTCGTCACTGGCAGCTGCAGGAGGCCAAGCAGCGGTTCAGCGAGCTGATCAGATCCGTCGAGGTCGACGGACCGCAGTTCGTGACCCGACACGGTGCGGAGGTCGCCGTGGTCATCGACATCGCGGAGTACCGGCGGCTCAAGGGCGACAGCGGCATGGACTTCAAGGACTTCCTGCTCTCCGGGCCTCGGGTGGACGACCTGGAGATCCATCGGTCGAGCGAGCCCACGCGCGACGTCGACCTCGGCGAGGTCTGGTGAGTCACCTGCTCGACACCAATGTGTTGTCGGAGACCCGCAGGAGGCAACCGGATCCTGGCGTGCTGGCCTGGCTCGCGACGGTGCGACCGAATGAGCTGTTCGTCAGCGTGCTGGTGATCGGTGAGCTTCGCGCCGGCGTCGACCGGCTCGCCCGCCGGGATGCCGTGCAGGCAGATGCCTTGGGCCGGTGGCTCGAACAGTTGACGACCGTGTACGAGGATCGCATCGTGCCGATCACCCTGGAGATCGCGCAGGAGTGGGGCCGACTGAACGTGCCGGACCGGCTGCCGGCCATCGATGGTCTGCTGGCGGCCACCGCGCTGGTCAACGACTGGACGCTGGTCACCCGCAACACCGCCGACGTCGAGTCGACGGGTGTCCGGCTGCTCAATCCGTTCGGCGCCCCTCAGCTCTCGAAGCGGTAGCCCATGCCGGGTTCGGTGAGCAGGTGGCGGGGGCGGGAGGGCTCGGGTTCGAGCTTGCGGCGGAGCTGCGCCAGGTAGACGCGCAGGTAGTGGGACTCGGTGGCGTACTGGGGACCCCAGACGTCCTGGAGGAGCTGCTTCTGGGCGACCAGGCGGCCGCGGTTGCGGACGAGGACCTCGAGAACGCCCCACTCGGTGGGGGTGAGGTGGACCTCGGAGCCGTTGCGGTGGACCTTCTTGGCGGCCAGGTCGACGGTGAAGGACGAGGTCTCGACGACGGCCTCCTCGCCGTCGGCGGCGGAGGAGGCGGAGCGGCGGACGGCGGCGCGGAGGCGGGCCAGCAGCTCGTCCATGCCGAAGGGCTTGGTGACGTAGTCGTCGGCCCCGGCGTCGAGGGCCTCGACCTTGTCGGACGAGTCGGTACGGGCCGACAGCACGAGAATGGGCACGGTGGTCCAACCGCGAAGACCGGCGATGACGTCGGTGCCGTCGAGGTCGGGCAGGCCGAGGTCCAGCACGACGACGTCGGGCTTGGTCTCGGCGGCGGCGCGCAGCGCGCTGGCGCCGTCGTGGGCGGTCAGGACCTGGTAGCCCCGGGCGGACAGGTTGATCCGCAGCGCCCGGACGATCTGCGGCTCGTCGTCGACGACCAACACCTTGGTCATGCCATTTCCTCCTTGGCCGGCAACGAGATCACCACGGTCAGCCCGCCACCGGGCGTGTCCTCGGCGGTAATGGTCCCGCCCATGGCCTCGGTGAACCCCTTCGCCACGCTCAACCCCAGTCCGACCCCGCTGGTCGCGTCCCGGTCCCCCAACCGCTGGAACGGCTGGAACAGCGCGTCGCCGGCCCCCTTGGGCAGGCCACGGCCCCGGTCGACGACCCGCAGCTCCACCTGCGCGGCATGGGCGCTGGCCCGGACCTCGACGGCGGGCTCGCCGTTGACGCTGCTCCCGGGCCGGCCGTGCCGCAAGGCGTTGTCGATCACGTTGGCCACCACCCGTTCCAGCAGCCCGGGATCGGCCTGCACGAGCGGCAGCCGCTCGTCCACGTCGACCAGCACGTGCCGGCGGTCGTCGATGCCGGACATGGCCAGGGCGACCACCTCGTCGTAGGCCACGGCCCGCAGCTGCGGCTGCACGGCCCCGGTGGCCAGCCGCGAGGAGTCGAGCAGGTTGTCGACGAGCCCGGCGAGCCGGTCGGCGGACTCCTCGACGGTGGCGAGCAGCTCGCCCGTGTCCTCCTCGGACAGGTGCAGCTCCCGATCACGCAGACTGCCGGCGGCGGCCTTGATCGACGTCAATGGCGTACGAAGGTCGTGGCCCACGGCGGAAAGCAGGGCGGTGCGCAGCTCGGTGGTCTCGGCCCGGCGCTGGGCGTCGGCGGTCTGGGCGGCCATCCGCTGCTGCCGCAACGCCAGCAGCGCCTGCCCGGCGGCGGCTTCGAGAGCCCGCCGGTCGGCGGCCTGCAAAGCCTTGCCCCGCAACGCGAGGTGCACCTCGGGCGTCACGGGAACGTCCACATCGGCCTCATCGGGGTCGTCGCACGGCTTGGGGCCGACGCAGGCGACCCGCTCCCACTTGCCGTGCTTGTGCTCGAGCAGCGCCACCGACGTGAGCCCGAAGTTCTCCCGCACCTTCTCCAGCAGCCGCACCAACGGATACGGGCTGGTGAGCACGGTCCGCGCGTACGAGGCGAGCAGCGCGGCCTCGGTCCGCGCCCGGGCGGCCTGCTCGGCCCGGCGGGCGGCCCGGTCCACCACCAGCGCCACCATCACGGCCACGATCACCATGGCGATCAACGTGATCACGTTCTCGCCGTCGGCGATGGTCAGCGAGTACAGCGGCGGCGTGAAGAAGAAGTTGAGCAGCCCGGCGGACAGCGCCGCGGCGACCACGGCCGGCCCGATGCCGCCGACCAGCGCCACGATCACGGTGGCCAGGAAGTAGTCCACGGTGTCGGTCGACACGGTGATGGTGCCGTGCAGCAGCACGCCGATGCCGGTGGCCAGGGCCGGCAGCAGCAGCGACAGGCCCCAGCCGAGCAGCTGACGCTGCGGGGTCAGCGAACTGCGGCTCCACTTGAACCGCCAGCCTCGGGTGGCCTCGCTGTGCGTGACCATGTGCACGTCGATCGGCCCGGACTCCTGCACGGTGATCGCGCCGATGCCCTCCTCGAACAGCCGCGCGACCCGGGACCGCCGAGACGTGCCGAGCACGAGCTGCGTGGCGTTCACGCCGCGGGCGAAGTCGAGCAGCGCGGTCGGCACGTCGTCGCCGACCACGGTGTGGAAGGTCGCGCCGACGTCGTCGGCCAGCCGCCGGTACTTCGCCACCTTGTCGGCCGGCGCGCCGCGCAGCCCGTCGCCGCGCAGGATGTGCAGCACGAGCAGCTCGGCTCCGGACCGGGTGGCGATCCGCCGGGCCCGCCGGATCAGCGTCTCGCTCTCCGGCCCGGCGGTGATCGCCACCACCACCCGTTCCCTGGTCTCCCAGGTCTCGGTGATCTGCTGCTCGGACCGGTACCGCTGCAGCGCCACGTCGACCTGGTCGGCCACCCACAGCAGGGCCAGCTCGCGCAGCGCGGTCAGGTTGCCGACCCGGAAGTAGTTGCCCAGCGCGGCATCGATCTTGCGGGCCGGGTAGACGTTGCCGTGGGCCAGCCGTCGGCGCAGCGCCTCCGGCGTGATGTCGACCAGCTCGATCTGCTCGGCCGAGCGCACGAACTGGTCCGGCACGGTCTCGTGCTGGGCGATGCCGGTGATCCGCTCGACCACGTCGTTGAGGCTCTCCAGGTGCTGCACGTTGACCGTGGACAGCACGTCGATGCCGGCGTCGAGCAGCTCCTCGATGTCCTGCCAGCGCTTGTCGTTGCGCGAGCCGGGCACGTTGGTGTGGGCCAGCTCGTCGACCAGCGCGACCTCGGGCCTGCGGGCCAGGATCGCGTCCACGTCCATCTCGTCGAATTCGAGGCCGCGGTGGGTGAGGTGCCGGCGCGGCACGATCGCCAGGCCCTCGACCAGCTCCGCCGTCTTCTCCCGGCCGTGGGTCTCGACCAGCCCGACGACGACGTCGGTGCCGCGGTCGGCGCGGCGGCGCGCCTCGCCGAGCATCGCGAAGGTCTTGCCGACCCCTGGCGCTGCCCCGAGGTAGATGCGCAGCTCGCCGCGCCGCGGTGTGTCCGGTTGCACGTTGCTCAGTCTGCCCTGATCAGTGCTGTGCTGCCTGGACGGCCAGGTTCAGCGCCAGCACGTTCACCGTCGGCTCGCCGAGGAAGCCGGCGCCCCGTCCGCTGGTGTTGTCGGCGACGATCTTCGTCACCTGGTCCACGGACAGGCCGGTCACCCGGGCCACCCGGTCGACCTGGAGCTGCGCGTAGGCCGGGCTGATCGCCGGGTCCAGGCCCGAGGCCGACGCCGTCACGGCATCGGCCGGCACCTGGTCCACCGACACGCCCTCACGGTGCGCGATGGCCTCCTTGCGGGCCTTGATCTGCGCCACCAGCACCGGGTTGTCGGCCGACAGGTTGGACGGGGACGAGGTGGCCGCGTCGTTGTCGGCCAGGCCGAGCTTGGTGTTGTCGGTGGCGGAGAAGTCCGACGCGGTCGCCGACGGCCGGGTGTGGAAGTACGGGTCGCTGTTCGGGTCCTTGGCCACCGGGTTGAGCCCGATCAGCGAGGACCCGACCGGCTTGCCGTCGACCGTCACGATCGAGCCGTTGGCCTGCGCCGACAGGCCCGGGATCTGGCCGATCCCCCACACCACCAGGGGATACGCGATCCCCAGGAGCACCGTCAGCAGCAGCACCATCCGGAGCCCGGCGGCGGTCTGCTTGACCAGTCCTGAACGCACGACGATCACCCGATTCCAGGGATGAGACGGATCACGAGGTCGATGAGCCAGATGCCGACGAACGGCGTGATGATGC
>DATJJB010000127.1:0-8044 GCA_035492655.1 Kutzneria sp.
GTCGGCGGGGGCGACGGTGCTCCAGGCGACGCCGCCGCGCTTGGCCCGGCGGATCTGGACGTAGCGGCCGCGCGGGGTGTCGAAGAAGCCGACGACGCGGTCGGCGCGGTGCCGGCGGCCGTAGCGGTCGCGGGCGGCCGCACCGAACTGGCCGCGGCGGCGGACGTTGCCGACCATGGCGGCGAGTTCGTCGGCCTCGGACGGGGAGACGCCGTGGTCACGCAGAATCCAGCCGAGCTCGTCAGCGGTCTCGGCTTCGGCCGCGGCGGCGTCGAGGTCGGCGCTGGGCACGGTGATCGAGTAGCCGGGACCGGCGGGCAGCTCGGGCAGCAAAGACAGGGCGGCGCGGGGTAGAGCGGCGATGTCGACCGGGCTCAACGTCAGCTGCCCGTCGGCCAGTCGGGCCAGCACGGCGTCAGGGCCTTTGGCGGCGATCAACGCCCGCACGCCGCCGTCCAACCAGAGCCGGGCGTCCAGCTCGTAGTCGGCGCCGTCGAGCAGGCCGAGCAGGTCGACGAGGCGCTGGTCGATGCCGCGAGCGCCGCCGACCAGACCCCGCTCGGCCAGCGAGTCCCACACGGTCTTGGTGACGGAGTCCCGCTCGACATGGGTCTTGCCCGGGGACGCGACCTTGATCGCAAGCGGCATCTCGGTCAGCCGGAGGTGCTCCCAGAGCACATCGAACTCCAGCTCGGACAGGGTGAGCAAAGTCAGTACCCGCGCTGGCTGGGGACGACCGGACCGGTCACCACGGGCACCGGGTCGAAGGCCCGCAGCGCGGCGGTGTTCGCCGCGGTGTTGTGCTCGTAGGTGCTCATCACCTCGAACGCCCTGGTCGCGGCGGCGTCCTGGGCCGACTCGATGATCTCGGCGTCGATCTGGCCGGTGAACAGCGACACCAGGTCGCCGAGCCAGCCGGACGGCCCGGGCTCGGGCGCCTTGACCGGCACGGGCATGTCGGCCCGGGCCTGCATGACGTAGTCGGCCTGGGTCTCGGTGCTGGTGCGCACGGTCTCGGCGCTGGCGTACGCGTTGTCGGCCCAGCGGGCCAGCTGCGCGATGCTGTGCAGCGCGGAGTCGGAGGCGGCCCCGTGCCAGTGCTCGGCGGTGGCGGTGATGGCGCCGCTCAGGTCGCCGCTGATCTCGTGCAGCGCGCCGGCGATCGCGCCCCAGCGCGCGGCCGGGTCGGCCGACGCGGCGGCGCCGGGGCCGGAGTTGATGGCGTCGAACAGCTCCTGATGGGTGTAGCCGCGCCAGCGGACGTCGCCGGCCATCAGCAGCCGCCCTGCTGGATCAAGGAGGTGTTGTCCTGCTCGACGGTGTGGTAGCCCTGCTCGACCTCGGTCAACGCGTCCAGCGCCCCCTTGAGCTGGCGCTGGTAGCGCTGCAACGCGTCCAGCGCGGAGTCCACGCCGAGGGTGTGCTCGTTGAGGTCGCTCGCGGCCTGCTCGCTGACCGGGTCGCCGGCCCACGGCCGGATCCGCACGTCGGAGACGGCCATCTCGATCTGTTTGTCCAGCTTGACCAGCGCGGTGGTGAACACCCGGCGCAGGCTGGGGATGGCCGCCGGGTCCACCTTGAACCCGCCGGCGGCGACGGCGGCCGGGTCGGGGGTCGTGGTCCGCTGCGGCACGAGTGACCTCCGGGTGTCGGGTGCCCACACACTCTAGCGACACAGGGTGACGGTAGGCAGTGGCTAGGGTGACATCCACCCCGCGGGGTTTGTCAATCCGCCATCAGTGGCCGGCCGACAGGCTGGTCACCGCGGCCTCGGCGACCCGTTGCGCGCCAAGGCAAAGATCATCTTGGGCGAGCGGCTTGGCCGTGCCGCCGTCACGGAAGAGCACGTCGAGGAACTCGCCCTGGGCAAGATCGACCTCGACGTTACAGAGCGTGTCCAAACCGGGGGTGCGGACCTCCAACGCGGGGAAGCCGACGACGGCGATCACCTTGGCGGTGTTCTGCGCCTCGTCGGAGATCCACAGCTCGGCGCCCTCATTGGTGACCAGCGCGAGCCGCGCGACCTGGCCGCTGTAGGTCCCTCGCATGGTGCACGCGCGAGCCTTCAGCGTCGTGTCGGTGTACGGGGACGGAGTGGTGTCCAGGCTCAGCTGCGCCCGCTGGTCCTTGGTCAGGATCGTGCACGGGTTGACCTTGTCCAACGGGATCTCGCGCGGTCGCGGCGGCAGCGTGAGGCTTGTCGTCGTGGTGGTCGTCGGGGCCGGCGTCGAGGAGGGCTGCGTCTGGCTGGCCTCGGTCAGCGGGTACACGGAGCAGCCGCCGAGGGCCACTGCCGCGCACAGCAGGAGCAGCGCGAGTCGCATGGCCGGTCAGACTAGCGACCGGGTCCAGACGTGGACCTTGGCCCCACACTGGTCGATGGTCCGGTGGTAGCCGAAGCCGCACTTCTCGGCGACCCGCCGGGACGGCTCGTTGCCGTCCTGGAACAGGTACTCGACCTGGCTCAGCCCCAGTGCGCCGGCGCCGAAACGCAGCGCGGCGGCCAGGCCCTCGCTGACCACGCCGCGGTTGCGATGCCGGGGCGCGGCCCAGCACGCGGCGGCGGCCGTGCCGGCATCGAGGTCCAGGTCCTTCAACCCGACCTCGCCCAGCAGCTCGCCGCTGTTCTGGTCGGCCACGGCCCATGAGCAGCGCTCGTCATCGGCCCACTGCCGGGTGCGCAGCGCCACGTAGTCGCCGGCCGCGGCCAGGTCGGTGATCCGGTGGCTGATCCAGCGCCGGCTGACCGGATCGGTGAACGCGTCCAGGATCGACGGGCGGTCGTCGATGCGGTCGTCGGCGCGCAGCTGCCGCAGGTAGAACCTGCCCGCGTTGATCTCCACCGGCTCCATGGAGGTCAAGCTAGTTGATGCTGGTCACGAACCCGTCGGCGGTCTCGGCCAGTCCCGCCAGATACTCCTCGTGGGCGGCCGCGGGTGTGCCGTCCGGGGCAGTAGCCAGCTCGACCAGCCAGTCCGCGTCCTCGGCGTCGTCCTCGCCGGCCAGCAGCTCCTTGTGCACGGCGCACGGCAGCCAGCCCTGCTCGGCCAGCGAAGCGGCCAGCTGCTCGGCGTCCTCGCGCGCGGGCAGCACGATCAGCATGCCGTCCACTGTGGACTCAGTCGCGGCCACGCAGTTCCCTGCGGCGGCGGTGCATCTCGTCCCGCAGAGCGTGTCGCTCGTCGCGGAAACGGTCCCGGTCACGGCGGCCGCGATCCCGGTCGTCGTGGTGGCCGCGACCACCGAACAGCGAGCCGATGAACCAGCTCAACAGCACCGGGATGATCATGACCTGCCACCGCTCGGTGAGCAGGCCGACGGCGATGGCGGCCGGCCAGCTGGCCGCGGCGATGGCGGCCATGGAGATGCGCGGCGCGTTGCTGCGCTTCTCCACCTTCGCCTCGGGCACGGTGGCCGGCGGCTGCGGGGCGGCCACCGGCCGGGGCACGGCCCCGGGCTTCGGGTCGGGCAGGTCGGTGAACAGCTCCAGCAGCTCGCCACGGGTGCGGGCGGCGGTCACCTTGGCCGACCGCTCGCCGTACTCGTCGATGGTCAGCCGCCCGGCGCTCATGTGCTCCCCGAGCGCGGCGAGCGCCTGCTCGCGTTCGGTGTCACCGATCCGCATGTCGGGGGACTCGTTCACGTCGCCAATCGTACGGCGCGCCAACGGTCCCCCGTCATGACATCTGTCAGTTCAGTCCTTGAGTTCCAGCAGCACGGTGCCCTGGGTGACCGTTTCGCCCGGAGTGGCGGCGAGACCGGTGACGGTGCCGGCCTTGTGCGCGGTCACCGGGTTCTCCATCTTCATGGCCTCCAGCACGACCAGCAGCTCGCCGGCCTCGACGGTCTGCCCGTCGGCCACCGCGACCTTGACGATCGTGCCCTGCATCGGCGCGGCCACGGCGTCACCGGAGACGGCGGCCGAGGACTTGCCGGCCCGCTTGCGCGGCTTGGCCTTCGCCGCGGCCGGGGCGGCGGCGCCGACGGACAGCGTGGACGGCAGCGACACCTCCAGCCGACGTCCACCGACCTCCACCACCACGGTCTGGCGGGCGTCCTCCTCCTCGGCCTCGGCCGGGTTGGCGAACGGCGGGATGGTGTTGTCGAACTCGGTCTCGATCCACCGGGTGTGCACGGTGAAGCCGTTCTCGGCGGTGAACGCCGGGTCCCGCACGACCGCGCGGTGGAACGGCAGCACGGTGGCCATGCCCTCGACGACCATCTCGTCCAGCGCCCGGCGGGCTCGGGCCAGGGCCTGCTCGCGGGTCTCGCCGGTGACGATCAGCTTGGCCAGCAGCGAGTCGAACTGCCCGCCGATCACGTCGCCCGACCGCACCCCGGCGTCGACCCGGACACCGGGACCGGACGGCTCGATGAACGTGGCGACCACGCCCGGCGCGGGCAGGAAGTTGCGGCCGGCGTCCTCGCCGTTGATGCGGAACTCGATGGAGTGGCCGCGCGGCGTCGGGTCCTCGGTGAAGCGCAGCTTCTCGTTGGCGGCGATGCGGAACTGCTCCAGCACCAGGTCGATGCCGGAGGTCTCCTCGCTGACCGGGTGCTCCACCTGGAGCCGGGTGTTGACCTCCAGGAAGGAGATCGACCCGTCCAGGCCGACCAGGTATTCGACGGTGCCGGCGCCGTAGTAGCCGGCCTCCGCGCAGATCGCCTTGGCCGACGAGTGGATCCGGGCCCGCTGCTCCTCGGTGAGGAACGGGGCCGGCGCTTCCTCGACCAGCTTCTGGTGCCGTCGCTGCAACGAGCAGTCGCGCGTGCCGACGACGATCACGTTGCCGTGCTTGTCCGCCACGACCTGGGCCTCGACGTGACGAGGCTTGTCCAGGTAGCGCTCGACGAAGCACTCGCCGCGGCCGAAGGCCGAGACCGCCTCGCGGACCGCCGAGTCGAACAGCTCGGGGATCTCCTCCAGCGTGCGGGCGACCTTCAGGCCACGCCCGCCGCCGCCGAACGCCGCCTTGATCGCCACCGGCAGCCCGTGTTCCTTGGCGAAGGCGACGATCTCGTCGGGACCGGCGACCGGGTCCTTGGTGCCGGGCACCAGCGGCGCGCCGGCGCGCATCGCGATGTGCCGCGCGGTGACCTTGTCGCCCAGGTCGCGGATGGCCTGCGGGGACGGGCCGATCCAGATCAGGCCGGCGTCCAGCACGGCCTGCGCGAAGTCGGCGTTCTCCGACAGGAAGCCGTAGCCCGGGTGCACGGCGTCGGCGCCGGACCGCTTGGCCACGTCCAGCAGCTTGTCGATGACGAGGTAGCTCTCGCCCGGGGTGGCGCCGCCGAGCGCGAAGGCCTCGTCGGCCATCCGCGCGAACGGCGCGTCCCGGTCGGGGTCCGCGTACACGGCGACGCTGGCCAGGCCGGCGTCACGACAGGCACGGATCACCCGCACCGCGATCTCACCACGGTTGGCGACCAGGACCTTGTGCAGCGTGATGGGGTCCAGGTCTGCGGCCGACTCTGGCACGCCATACCTCCTCGTACGACTTCCAGCGGAACGCGCGCGTTTCGCAGCAGTCTACGGACGAGTAACCCCGCGCGGGGGGAGACCATGCTCACGACATGACGAGCGCCGAACCGGGGTTGACGTGCAAACTCGTGCTGGAGCGGTCGAGCCGGAAGGAGGAGCCAGCGCGTGAGCCGAGCGTCGAGGCCGGTGTACGTCGCGGTTGTGGTCGCCGTGCTGGTGCTCGTCGCCGTGATCGGCACCACGGTGGTGATGCGGCAGCTACGGGAGGCCGCAGCGGCCCCGTCGACCAGCCCTCAGCCTGTGCCGACCGCATCGACCGGACCGGTGCAGCTGTGTGGCCAGGCGCCGTGCGTGAAGCTGACCAGCATCGCGCTGCCGCAGTACGGCGAGACCGTCGACCTGCTGGCTGACGGCAAGGGCCACGACGCCCGGCTGCGCATCACGTCCGAGCGCGGCGCCGTCCTGTTCAGCTCGCAGATTGCCACCGTCGACGCGAAGGCGATCACGTGCCAGGAGGGGCGGCCGACGGTCTGCCTGCTCCAGGGCAAGCAGGGCGCGGACCTGATCGGCGAGGTCTTCACCGACGACAACGGCACGTGGCGGCAGACGCAGCCGCCGTTCAGCTCGGACACTGGTTACCTGGCGCTGCGTGACGTCAACGGCGACGGCGTGCCCGATGTCGTGACGACGCAGGGCCGCTGCCCCGACAACGCCGCGGCGAGCTGCACGAGGGTCGCGGTGGCGGTCTTCCAGGCCACGGGCGAGGAGATCGGCTGCACCGCGACCTACAACAGTCCGCAGCAGTTGCCCGGCTGGCCGGAGGTCAGGCCTGATCCGTCGCGGCTGTTCGAGTGCCAGTCATGACCACAGGTCGGTGACGCTGACGCCGACCTCGGCCAGCAGCCGTCGGGTCAGCGGCAGGCTGATGCCGATCACGCTGGAGTGGTCGCCGTCGATGCCGTCGACGAACCAGCCGCCCATGCCGTCCAGGGTGAACCCGCCGGCCACGTGCAGCGGCTCGCCGGTCGCGAGGTAGGCGTCGAGCTCGGCGTCGCTGGGCGTGCCGAAGCGGACCGTGGTGGTCTCCGCGCCGGACGCCGTGCGGTCGACGACCCCCTCGGACAGGCGCAGGATCACGTGCCCGGTCAGCAGTTCGCCGGTCTTGCCGGCCATCTCCTGCCAACGGCTCCGCGCCACCTCGGGCGTGCCGGGCTTGCCGACCATCGCGCCGTTGATCGACAGCATCGAGTCGCAGCCGATGACCACGGCGTCCGGCAGCTCGCCGGCCAGCGCCGCGACGACGGCGTGCGCCTTGGCCTCGGCCAGTGCCGTGACGAGCTCGGCCGGTCGGGGATCGGTCAGCGCGGCTGCCACCGCGTCCTCGTCGACGCCGGAGACCCGGACCACGGGGTCGATGCCGGCGGCGCGCAGCACGTTGAGACGGGCGGAGGACTGGGAGCCGAGCACGAGTCGCACGGCTGCGAACCCTAGGCCACGGGCGGCCGACACCGCCCGTGGCCCGGGCTTTTACGGCAGCGAGCCGACCAGCGGGACCTGGATGGACGTCCTCGTCAGGTCCAGCGTGATCTTCGGCTTGGCCGCGCCTGCGGTGATCCAGCCGCTGTCGGTGCCGCCCACGATCAGTGCCAGCCGGTGCCCGGCCGCCACCTGGTGGTCGGTCGGGGCCAGCTTGAACGTCATCGTGTACGCCTTGCCCGGCGTCAGCGTCGCCTTGCTGGACAGCGACGCGTAGTGGCCGAGATCGGCCCAGCCGCGGGAGATCACCGAGGCGTTGGTGCTGATGGTGTCGGCCTGGGTGTCGAGGAAGCAGCCGGTGTCGCCGGTCGTGCCGGAACCGAAGCAGGACTTGGTGGTCAGCGTGGTGATGCCCTCGCCGTCGCCCGACCAGTTGCGGATCGTCTCCGGGCCGAGGTCGACGAGCACCGCGGACACCTGCCCGCTGCTGGCCGACGACGACGCCGTCACGGTGATCGTGCTGGTGCCGGACACCGTCACCGGACCGGCCAGCGTGCCGCTGCTGAACACGACCCGCGCGCTGTTGGCCGAGTCCGGGTTGGTGGCCCAGTTGGTCTCGCTCAGGCTCGGGTTGTCGGTGAACGACTCGACGGAACCGGCTGTCGGCGCGGTGCTGCCGAGCTTGCCGAGGCCGTTCGTGGTGGTGGCGCTCAACTTCAGGCCCGTCGCGGTGGACGCCTCGGGGAACGCCGCCGCGTCGACCCAGTTGTCCGGGGTGCGCTCGACCGACAGCTGCGGGCCGTTCTGGATGCCGTTGTCGATGCCCATCAGGTAGTGGTCGAACCACTGGTGCAGGGTGTCGACCCAGGCGCCGCGCCGGTAGTCGAACGGGTCGACGTGGCTGGTCTGCGACAGCCAGATCTTGCGCTCGACGCCGTGCGCGGCCAGCGCGTCCCACCACTGCCCGAAGTTGATCGGCTTGACGTTGTCGTCCTCGACGCCGTGCGCGACGAACACGCTGGCGTGCACGTTGGCCGCCTGCGCGTAGTAGTTGCGCTGGTCCCACCAGGACGTGTAGTTGCCGTT
>DATJJB010000128.1:0-12527 GCA_035492655.1 Kutzneria sp.
TTGGGCCGTGCGTGCCCCGTCAACGTCGAGTAGCAGGAGACTTCCGTCCCGATGTACGCGATCGTCAAGACTGGCGGCAAGCAGTACAAGGTTGCCGTCGGCGACATCGTCCAGGTCGAGAAGCTCGACGGTGGACCGGGCGCCGAAGTCAGCTTCCCAGCGCTGCTCGTCGTCGATGGCAGCGATGTCATCGCTGACGCCGACGCCCTGGGCAAGGTTTCGGTGACCGCCGAGGTCGTCGAGCACACCAAGGGCCCCAAGATCCGCATCCACAAGTTCAAGAACAAGACCGGCTACCACAAGCGCCAGGGTCACCGTCAGAAGCTGACCCGCGTCAAGGTCACCGGCATCACCAAGTAGAGGACCTGATCAGCCATGGCACACAAAAAGGGTGCATCCAGCTCCCGCAACGGCCGTGACTCCAACCCGCAGTACCTCGGGGTCAAGCGCTTCGGCGGTCAGGTCGTCAAGGCCGGCGAGATCCTGATCCGCCAGCGCGGCACCAAGTTCCACCCCGGTGTGAACGTGGGTCGCGGCAAGGACGACACGCTGTTCGCGCTGTCGGCCGGCGCGGTCGAGTTCGGCGTCAAGCGGGGTCGCAAGACCGTCAACATCGTCCCGGTCGAGGCCCTGGCCTCTGCCTGAGGGATTTTCTGAACGCGCGAATGGGCGACGTGTGTCCGCGGAATGCGCGGACCGCGTCGCCCGTTCGTGTTTGTGGGGGCCCGGCCCCACACCCCCACGCCGGGGGCAAGCCCCCGGACCCCGAGCTCCTCTCGGGGTACTGAAAGGAAGTTCTTCTCGTGTCTCGCTTCGTTGACCGCGTGACCATCCACGTGGGTGCTGGTAGCGGCGGGAACGGCTGCGCCTCCGTGCACCGCGAGAAGTTCAAGCCGCTCGGCGGGCCCGACGGCGGCAACGGCGGTCGCGGTGGCGACGTCGTGCTGGTCGTCGACCCCAGCGTGCACACCCTGCTGGACTTCCACTTCCGCCCGCACGCCCGCGCCACCAACGGCCGCCAGGGCCAGGGTGCGAACCGTGACGGCGCCCAGGGCGAGGACCTCGAGCTCCGCGTGCCCGACGGCACTGTCGTGCTCAGCCCCGACGGCGAGGTGCTGGCCGACCTGATCGGCGCCGGCACCCGGCTCGTCGCCGCCCAGGGTGGCCGCGGCGGTCTCGGCAACGCCGCGCTGGCCTCCAAGGCCCGCCGCGCGCCCGGCTTCGCCCTGCTCGGCGAGGAGGGCGAAGCCCGCGACCTCGTCCTGGAGCTCAAGTCCGTCGCCGATGTCGGCCTGGTCGGCTTCCCGTCGGCCGGCAAGTCGTCGCTGATCGCCGTGCTGTCCGCGGCCCGGCCCAAGATCGCCGACTACCCCTTCACCACGCTCGTGCCCAACCTGGGGGTGGTCACCGCCGGCGAGTCCGTCTTCACCATGGCCGACGTGCCCGGCCTCATCCCCGGCGCCAGCGAGGGCAAGGGCCTCGGCCTGGACTTCCTGCGCCACATCGAGCGCTGCGCCGTGCTGGTGCACGTCGTCGACTGCGCCACCTTCGAGCCCGGCCGCGACCCGGTGTCCGACATCGACGCGCTCGAGAACGAGCTGGCCAAGTACACCCCGTCGCTCGGCGGCGAGTTGGCCTCCCGGCCGCGGCTGGTCGTGCTGAACAAGACCGACGTGCCCGACGCCCAGGACCTGGCCGACATCATCCGGCCCGAGATCGAGGCCCGTGGCCTGCCCGTGTTCGAGGTCTCCACGGTGACCAGGACCGGGCTGCGGGAGCTGAGCTTCGCGCTGGCCAAGACGGTCGAGGAGCACCGGGCCGCGCAGCCCATCCTGGAGCCGACCCGCATCGTGCTGCGGCCCATCGCCGTCGACGACGCCGGGTTCCGGGTCGAGCCCGACCCCGAGATCGAGGGCGGCTTCGTGGTGCGCGGCACCCGGCCCGAGCGGTGGATCCGGCAGACCCAGTTCTCCAACGACGAGGCCGTCGGCTACCTCGCCGACCGGCTTGCCCGGTTGGGCGTCGAGGAGGCGTTGGCCAAGGCCGGCGCCGTGCCCGGCTGCTCGGTGACCATCGGCGACGTGTCGTTCGACTGGGAACCCACCACGCCGGCCGGCGTCGCGGTACTCATGACCGGTCGCGGCACCGATATGCGGTTGGAGACCAACGACCGCGTCGGCGCCGCCGAGCGCAAGGCGGCCCGCAAGGCCCGGCGGACCCCGGGCGAGTGGGCCGAGTTCGACGACGAAGCAGCAGATTCCGAGGAGTAAGGGCGTGTCGCAGGCCCGCCAGGCCGTCGCCGCCGCGAAGCGGATCGTGGTCAAGGTCGGTTCGTCGTCGTTGACCACCGCCATCGGGGGCCTCGATCCCAGTCGGCTCGACGGTCTCGTCGACGCCCTCGCCGCCCGATCCGCCGCCGGCAGCCAGGTCGTGCTCGTGTCCTCCGGCGCCATCGCCGCCGGACTGGCGCCGTTGGGGATCTCCAAGCGCCCCAAGGACCTCGCCACCCAGCAGGCCGCCGCCAGCGTCGGCCAGTTGGAGCTGGTGCACGCCTACGCCGCTTCTTTCGCCCGCTACAACCTCACCGTCGGCCAGCTGCTCTTGACCGCCGACGACGTGGTCCGCCGTTCCCACTACCGCAACGCCCAGCGCACCTTCTCCCGCCTCTTGGCCCTCGGCGTCGTGCCCGTCGTCAACGAGAACGACACCGTCGCCACCGACGAGATCCGCTTCGGCGACAACGACCGCCTCGCCGCCCTGGTCGCCCACCTCGTCGGCGCCGACGCCCTGGTCCTCCTCTCCGACGTCGACGCCCTCTACACGGGCGACCCCCGCCGCTCCGACGCCCGCCGCATCACCGAGGTCGCCGACGAGTCCGACCTCGCCGACGTCACCGCCGGCACCACCGGTGCTTCCGGCGTAGGCACCGGCGGCATGGCCTCCAAACTCGCCGCCGCCAGACTGGCTTCTTCCGCCGGCATCCCAGTCCTGTTGGCCTCCGCCGCCGACGCCGCCTCCGCCCTGGCTTCTTCCGCCGTCGCCTCGGCTTCCGTCGCCGGCCCTTCGCCTTCGGCACCCGCCTCCGGCGCTGTTCCTTCGGCTTCCGCTTTGGCTTTCGCCTCCAGTTCGGCCCCCGCCTCCGGTTCTGCTCCGGCTCCGGCTCCGGTCTCCGCCGGGGCCACGGCTTCCGTCGGCACTGCCTTCGCTGCCACCGGCTCTCGCCTGTCGGCCCGCCGCTTCTGGCTGGCCCATGCCGCTGACTCCACCGGGCGCCTCACCCTCGACGACGGTGCCGTGGCCGCCGTCGTCACCCGCCGCCGTTCCCTGCTCGCCGCCGGCATCGCCGGCGTGGACGGCGACTTCGACGCCGGTGACGTCGTCGACCTCACCGACCTCGCCGGCAAGGTCGTGGCCCGTGGCGTGGTCGCCTTCGACGCCGTCGAACTCCCCGCGATGATCGGCCGCTCCAGTCAGCACCTCGCCCCCGAGCAACGCCGCGAAGTCGTCCACGCCGACGACCTCGTCCCGCTCCCACCCCGCTGACCCGCCAAGCGGTTCCCCGCGGGCCGGTTCAGCGCTTCCTCCCGCAGTTGGCCCGCCCGGCATTGCCTTTGCCGCCCGACGTGCCGTGTACCCACACCGCACGCGGCCGGCACTGGCAGGGCATTGCCGGCGCCGCCGGTTTCGCCCGCGCTCGCTTCCGTTCTGCCGATCGTGCCCGGCATTGCCTGTGTCGTGGGGTTTTCCGCGTCCACACCCGCGCCGCGATCGATGCCGGCCGGCGTTCCTTGTGCGGCTCAGTTTCCCGGTGTTCCGTTCCCGTCCCTGCGGCCGATCCGGTCCGGCATTGCCTGTGCGGCAGGTTTTTCCCTGCGTCCGCACTTGTCCCGTGTGGGCGATGCCGCCAGGCGTTCCTTGGGCGGCCGACCTCGGTTTTGTTGGTCTGCTGGACTTCCCTGCCCACAAATGAAAACCGCACCCGTCACAGGGATCGCCCGTGACGGGTGCGGCGGTCTGGCCGCAGGCGTGGATCAGTGCCTGGTGATGGAGAAGCTGGTGCCGTCGGAGCCGATGGCGTTGGGGATCCAGGTGTTGGTGCCGCGGTCGTCGGCGTTCAGCGACGACGGGTTGGTGGACTTCAGGGTCTTGCCGTCGAACTTCACGCCGGTGAAGGAGATGGTGTTGCCGCTGATCGAGGGGTAGGAGTCGGTGGGCGACTCGATGATGGCCTCGGCGGAGTAGTGGCGGGCGCTGCTCAGCGACTTGGTGGTGGTCTTGGTCCAGCCCTTGGTGGTGTCGCTGATGGTCAGCGTGTAGCTCGTGCCGGAGCGGGTCACGGTGGCGTTGAAGTGGTCACCGGCGCTGACGGAGTTGCTGTAGTAGACCGGCGCGGCGGGGTACATCTCGTACCAGGCCTGGTAGACGGGCCGTCCGCTGGAGCAGTCGGTGGCGACACCGGTCTGCTCGACGGTGGAGGAGCCGTCGCCGTCGATGCCGACCCACGGCGCGAACAGGTCGTTGCTGGAGCGGCACGTCACGGACGGCTCGGTCCAGCTGGCGGTCGCGGTGGTCCAGCTGCCGAAGCTGGCGTAGCCGCCCCAGTTGCCGCCGGAGAAGCTGCTGCCCGCGCCGTGCCCGAAGCTGACGTGCGGCCCGAAGCCGACGGGGGCGGTGGCGGCGACAGCGGTGCCGGCGAGGCTGGCCGTGGCCAACGCGGCCGCGGCCAGGGCACGGGTGAGACGAGTGGCGAGCATTTCCGATCCTTTCACCGGCGACTCCCACTCGCTGATCGGCGATGGGGGAGTGCCTTGCAGGGGTGGTGGAGGGACAGGCGTCATATCTCGGAATTCCGCCGGGGAACTGATCAGATTCCCCGGCGGAACCCGTACTGATCTTTCAACGGACCATCGGGCCGCGGTAGCTACTTTCGGCGGGTTCCCAGTGGCGATAAATCCGTTTTGGTGGCCTTTGGGTCAGGTCAGCAGCAGTACCGCATAGCAGGCGAGCCAGTGCTCGACCATGTAGTCGGTGCCGCTGGTCAGATCCAGTTCCGGCCGGGCGTGCGCGGCCGCGGCGGCCCGCATCGAGGGGATGCGGACATCGCTCGGCGGTATGGCTGCGGCCAGTCGGAGCAGACACCACGCCCGACTCAGATTCAATCCGTGCAGATGTGCGATCTGCCCGTCGGAGTCATCGGTAACGACGGCCGGTGTGAACAGTCCGCTGTTCGAGATGTCCGGCAGGAATCGATCGAACCAGTGGGCGAACTCGGTTGGGCCGAACAGGTTCGACATCAGTTCCGCTTCACACAGCGCGGGCGACAGGAAATCCGCGCCGCCCGGCTCCAGACGGGCCGGATAGTCGACGTCGCCGTCGAACCAGCGATGTGCGGTGTCGGCGATGGCCTTCACCAGCGCCGGCTCGCCCCGGTCGTTCAGCCCGCGGGCATGCGGCAGTGCCAGCGAAAGTCCGAACGCACTGTTGAAGTGCATACCCTGGCGGTCCGGGTAGGTGGCCTTCGGCAGCCAGTCGGTGAACGCCGCCGTGATCGCCTCGGTCAGCGGCGTCAGGTTCGCCGCCCAACGCCGAGCGTCGGGATCGTCCCAGGTGGACAGTTCGTGCTGGAGCATGAGCTCCCAGCCCCAGGCGTAGGGCCGCGCGTGTTTGTCGAACTCGTGGAAGCTGCGCGTCTCGACCGCGATGTTGTCGGCCGTCAGGTGCTCGTCGAGCACCGCTTGGATCTCCTCGGCCGGGACCTGCTCCGGCGCCGTGCGCAGCAGCCGCACGACCGCCCAGTGCATCTCCACGCACGAGTGCCAGTCGAAACAACCGTAGAACGCCGGGAAGACGTCCTTCGGTCGGTTCGGCATGTCGCCGGGTGCCGACATGACATGCCTGATGTGGTTGGGAAACTCCCGGCGCAGGTTGACCAGGATGGTTTTCGCGAATTCCTCGGCCCGGGCCAGCAGCAGCGACTGCCGGTCGGCCTTCCCCAGAGTGCTCACGACTCTCCTCCGTGCTGAGCGGATTGTCGTGAGATCGTTCCCGGGAGTCCCTCGCGTTACATCGGGCGTGACTTCCTGGCTAGTTCGTGACGGCGAGCGCGAACGGCAGCACCGCGGGCGCACCTCCTTCCCGCAGCAACCGGGCCGCGAGGGTCATGGTCCAGCCGCTGTCCACGAGATCGTCGACGAGCAGCACCGGACCGGTGGGGGAGAAGGCATCCGGGACGCGCAGCCCCTGCCACAACCCGGCCAGCCGCTGCGCGCTGTTGCTGCGCCGGGTGCCCTCGCCGGCCGACTCGATCTCGCCGAGGTAGGTCAGCCGGCCGATCGACGCCAGTCGCTCGCCGAGACTGGCCACCAGCTTCGGCCGCCGGCGCGATCCGATCGTCACCACGCCGGACGGCCGCTGTTCCCACTGCCACGACGCGAGCACCTGCACACAGGCGTTGAACACGTCGTCCGGCACCGGCTGGTCCGGCGTGTTCTCGGCCAGCAGGTCCCGCAACCGGTTGCCCCAGCCGATGTCGGTGAGCCGGCCCAGCGCCCGGCCCTCCTCGGCCTGCTCGCCGGCCGGGATCTTGCCGGACAGCGGCACGCCCAGCGCCGACATGCCGCTCGGCCACATCTTCCGCGGCCCGATCTCCACGCCCGGCCGGTTCAGCCGGTCCTGCGCCGCGGTCGCGGCCGGCCCGGACACCTCGACGCTCCACCGTGTGTCCGTGCAGTTGTCGCACCGTCCGCAGGGCGCCGCCGTCGGATCGTCCAGCTGCCGCAACAGGAACTCCATGCGGCAGCCGTCGGTGGCCTGGTAGTCGAGCATGGCCTGCTGCTCGGCCCGACGAGCCTGCCCGAGCCGACCGTAGCGTTCCTCGTCGTAGTGCCACGGCTCGCCCGTCGACACCCAGCCGCCGCGCACCCGGTGCACCGCGCCGTCCACGTCCAGCACCTTGAGCACGACCTCGAGCCGGCTGCGGGACAGCTCGACCATGGGCTCCAGCGCGGCCGTCGACAGTGGACGGTCGCTCACGGCCAGGGCGTCCAACACCTGTCGCACCACGTGTTCCGGCGGAAAGGCCAGCGACGCGAAGTACTGCCAGATCTCCCGGTCCTCACGGCCTGGCAGCAGCAGCACCTCCGCGCGCTGCACGCCACGGCCCGCACGGCCGATCTGCTGGTAGTAGGCGATCGGCGACTGCGGAGCGCCCAGGTGCACCACGAATCCCAGGTCCGGCTTGTCGAAACCCATGCCCAGCGCCGAGGTCGCGACCAGCGCCTTGACCCGGTTGGCCAGCAGGTCCGCCTCGGCGCGCTCGCGTTCGGCCGGGTCGGTCTTGCCGGAGTATGCCGCGACCGGGAAGCCCCGCTCGCGCAGGAACGACGCCACGTCCTCGGCCGCCGACACCGTCAGCGTGTAGATGATGCCGGAGCCGGGGAGCTCGGTCAGCTTCTCGGCCAGCCAGCCCAGCCGTGCCGCGGGACTGGGCAGCGTGACGACGGCCAGGCGCAGGCTCTCCCGGTCCAGCGGGCCGCGCAGCACCAGCGTCTCGGTGCCGCCGATACCGAGCTGGTCGGCGACGTCCCGAACGACACGGTCGTTCGCGGTCGCTGTCGTGGCCAGCACCGGCACACCTGCCGGGAGTTCACCCAGAAGTGTGCGGAGTCGCCGGTAGTCAGGGCGGAAGTCGTGGCCCCAGTCGGAGATGCAGTGCGCCTCGTCGACCACGAGCAGCCCGGCGCTCGCGGTCAGGCTCGGCAGCACGTTGTCCCGGAAGTCCGGGTTGTTCAACCGTTCCGGGCTCACCAACAGCACGTCCACGTCGCCGCCGGTCACGGCGTCCTGGACCTCCTGCCACTCGCCCAGGTTGGCGGAGTTGATGGTCGCCGCGCGCACCCCCGCGCGGGCCGCCGCCTCCACCTGGTTGCGCATCAGGGCCAGCAGCGGCGACACGATCACCGTCGGCCCCTCGCCCAGCGACCGCAACAACGCGGTGGCGATGAAGTACACCGCCGACTTGCCCCAGCCGGTGCGCTGCACGACCAGCGCACGTCGGCGCTGCGAGACCAGTGCGCTGATCGCCGTCCACTGGTCGTCACGGAGTCTCGCCTCCGGCCCCGCAAGGGATCGGAGGTGTTCCTCTGCCTGCTCGCGCAAGGCCTGGTCGTCCATGAGCACATGCCTACACCACGAATCTGACAGTCCCGGGGCCGCCCGAGGTCAGGGCCCATATTTCGGTCCGAGCGAGATTGTTCTACAATTCCACAATGACCGACGACCTGCGGGAACAGGTTCACGAGGCGGCGAAGCGCGCCCGAGTCGCCGCCAAGGTGCTGGCCACGGCCAACACCCAGCGCAAGAACGCGGTGCTGCTGGCGATGGCCGACGCCCTTGAGGCCAACGCCGCCGACATCATGGCCGCCAACGAGCGTGACCTCGACGCCGGCCGTCAGGCCGACATCGGCGACGCTCTGCTGGACCGCCTCGCGCTGAACGAGAAGCGGATCGCCGGCATCGCCGACGGCCTGCGCTCGGTCGCCGGTCTGCCGGACCCGGTCGGCGACGTGCGCCGCGGCTCCACCCTGCCCAACGGCCTGGAACTGCGCCAGGTGCAGGTCCCGCTCGGCGTGATCGGCATCGTCTACGAGGCCCGTCCGAACGTCACGGTCGACGCCGCCGGCCTCACGCTCAAGGCCGGCAACGCGGTGCTGCTCCGCGGCTCCTCCAGCGCCGAGCAGTCCAACATCGCGCTGGTCAAGGTGCTGCGCGAAGTGTTGTCGGACAACGACTTCCCGGCTGACACCGTGCAGTTGCTGCCGTGCCACGACCGGGCGTCGGTGCACCACCTCATCACCGCGCGCGGGCTGGTCGACCTGGTCATCCCGCGCGGCGGCGCCGGCCTGATCTCGGCGGTCGTGCAGCAGGCGACCGTGCCGACCATCGAGACCGGTGTCGGCAACTGCCACGTGTACGTGGACCGGGCCGCCGACCTCGACATGGCGCACCGGATCCTGATCAACTCCAAGACCCGTCGACCGAGCGTGTGCAACGCCGCCGAGACCGTCCTCGTGCACCAGGACGTCGCCGAGCAGTTCGTGCCGGAGGCGATCCGGCAGCTCACCATGCACGGCGTCACCGTGCACGGCGACAAGCGTGCCGGCGAACTGGCCGAGGTCGTGCCGGCCGTCGACGCCGACTGGGACACCGAATACCTGTCGCTGGACATCGCCATGCGGATCGTCGACTCGCTGGACGAGGCCGTGGAGCACATCGGCCTGCACGGCAGCGGCCACACCGAGGCGATCGTCTCCGACGACGTGCGCGCGGCGCGGGACTTCGTGGCCCGGGTCGACGCCGCGGCGGTCATGGTCAACGCCGCGACCTCGTTCACCGACGGCGGCGAGATGGGCCTCGGCGCGGAGATCGGCATCTCCACCCAGAAGCTGCATGCCCGCGGCCCGATGGGGTTGGCCGAGCTGACCTCGACGAAATGGGTGGTGTGGGGCGACGGTCACGTCCGTCCCTCCTCCTGACACCGCCGGTACGTTCACGGGCGTGACTTCAGAAGCGCCCGAACATCGCCGACGCGACGCAGCCGCCACCAAGGCGGCCTTGCTGCGCGCCGCTCAGGAGCTGTTCACCGAGCGCGGCTACGAGCGGACGACCGTCCGCGACATCGCCGACCGTGCGGGCGTGAACCAGGCTCTGCTGTTCCGCTACTTCGGCAACAAGGAAGAGCTCTTCCAGGCCGTGCTGGCCACCGAGAGCCGGACGTTGGTCGCCGAATGGCCGGCTGAGCAGGTGCTGGGCAAGACGCTGGCGCGGATGCTCGATCCGGAAACGGGCGGGGTCGCGGATGGTGCGTGGCTGGCCGCGCTGCGGTCCAGCGGCCACGACAGCGCCGCCGACGCCATCCGCAAGCAGCTGGGCGACGACTACACCCGGGTGCTGGGTTCGCTGACCGATGCCGACGACGCCGATCTGCGCGTCGATCTTGTGCTGGCCTGGGTCGTCGGGCTGGGCATGATGCACAAGGTGGTCGGCAAGGAGCCGCTGGTCAGCACCGATCCCCAGGTCGTGATCCGGCACGTGCTGCGGGCGATGTCGGTGCTGCTCGAACGGGTCGACACCGATCCAGTTGGTTGACGCCTGGTAACCAAGTGCCTATCGTCAGGGATGTAAGCGGAAGCTTACATCTCAGTTCGGCTTTGGGGAGCTGACATGACGACTGTCGACCGCGGCGCGTGCCCGTACCCGTTCAGCGAGGCCAAGCGGCTTGACCTCGACCCGGAGTACGCGCGGCTGCGCGACAACGGCGAACTGGCCCGCGTGCGCATGCCCTACGGCGGCGAGGCCTGGATGGCCACCAGCTACGAGGACGTCAAGACGGTGCTGGGGGACCTGCGGTTCAGCCGCGCGGCCACCCTCGGCGTCGACGTCCCGCGGATGACGCCGCTGACACAGACCGACTCCACCCTGCTGACCATGGACCCGCCCGACCACAGCCGGCTGCGCAAGCTGGTGGCCAAGGCGTTCACCATGCGGCGCATCGAGATGCTGCGGCCGCGGGCCCAGGAGGTCGTCGACGGCCTGCTCGACGCCATCGAGGCCCAGGGGCCGCCGGCCGACCTGGTCGAGGGGCTCGCGCTACCGCTGCCGATCACCATGATCTGCGAGCTGCTGGGCGTGCCGTACGAGGACCGGGACCGGTTCCGGGCCTGGTCGGACGCGGCGCTGGCCTTCGACGCCTACACGCCCGAGGAGATCCAGGCCGGCCGTGACGGGCTGAAGGCGTACCTGGCCGGCCTCGTCGCCAAGCACCGCGTGGAGCCGTCCGACTCCCTGCTCAGCGAGCTGGTCCGGGCCCGTGACGAGGACGACCGGCTCAGCGAGGCCGAGCTGGTCCAGTTCGGTGTGACGCTGCTGGTCGCCGGCCATGAGACCACCGCCAACCAGACCGGCAACTTCCTGTACACGCTGCTCAGCAAGCCGCACCTGATGCGGGAGCTGCAGGACGACCCCGACCTGCTGGACCCGGCGATCGAGGAGATGCTGCGGGTGACGCCGCTGGGCGCAGCCGCCGGCTTCGCCCGCATCGCCACCGAGGACGTGGTGCTCAGTGGCACGCTGGTCAAGGCAGGCGAGGCCGTGATGACCCAGACCGCGTCGGCCAACCGCGACGGCCGGGTGTTCGACAATCCCGACGAGATCGACTTCCATCGGGAGAACAACCCGCACATCGCGTTCGGCCACGGCGTGCACCACTGCCTCGGCGCGCAGCTGGCTCGACTGGAACTCCAGGTCGCTGTGGGTACTGTGCTGCGGCGGTTCCCCGGCCTGCGGTTCGCCGTGCCGGCCGAGGAGGTGCCGTTCAAGGCGGGCCGCCTGGTGCGGGGCCTGCAGGCGCTGCCCGTCACCTGGTGATGCAGGATTGACGGGTTCGGTGAACTGGCTGAGGAGGACACGGTGGCAGACGGCCGCTGGAATATCGCGATCGACTCGGGCACGTGCATCGGCTCCGGCGTGTGCGCCGGCACCTCGCCGAAGTACTTCACGCTCGACGGCGGCTACGGCACGCCGGTCGCCGAGGAGGTCGACGCCGACGACGAGGTGATCACTGCCGCGGAGTCGTGCCCGATGGAGGCGATCCTGGTGCGCGAGGTCGGCACCGACAAGGTGGTCGCCCCGCTGGACTGAGGGGACGGGGGCGCCGGCTGCCGGTCGGCGCCCCCAGCCACTCGGATAGCCGTTGCTCACACTTCGGTGCTGTCGCGGGCCGAACGGGTGACGGCTGCCTACGCTGGACCGTTATGACCGACAAGCGCCGGGTCGGGGTCATGGGCGGCACCTTCGACCCGATCCACCACGGGCACCTCGTCGCGGCCAGCGAGGTCCAGGCCAAGTTCGAGCTGGACGAAGTGATCTTCGTGCCGACCGGGCAGCCCTGGCAGAAATCCGGGCGCGGGGTCAGCCCGGCCGAGGACCGCTACCTGATGACCGTGATCGCCACGGCGTCCAACCCGCGCTTCTCGGTCAGCCGCGTCGACATCGACCGCGACGGCCCCACCTACACCGCCGACACGCTGGCCGACCTGGCCGACCACTTCCCCGATGACGACTTGTTCTTCATCACGGGCGCGGACGCGCTGTCCCAGATCGTGTCCTGGAAGCGCGTCGACGAGCTGTTCACCCGGGCCCACTTCATCGGTGTCACCCGGCCCGGCTTCCGACTGGACGGACACCACCTGCCGGCCGGCTCGGTCAGCCTGATCGAGGTGCCGGCCATGGCGATCTCGTCGACCGCCTGCCGCGACCGTGTCTGTGCTGGTCAGCCCGTGTGGTACCTGGTGCCGGACGGGGTGGTGCAGTACATCTCCAAGCGCCGGCTCTACCAGTGCTGAAGACGGGAATCCCCCGATCCGGCGCCTGGATCGGGGGACCCGTACTCGTCAGTCCTGGCGCGCTATCGCGTACGCCCGACGGGACGAAGCGCGAGCGCGCCGAGAGACTTCCCGAGCATCCGCACA